>LKNB01000071.1 GCA_001564055.1 Rhodothermaceae bacterium Tc-Br11_B2g6_7 | reverse complement strand
GGGATCCTTCCTCCCGATGGTCGTCAGGATGACATGGGGAATCGGTGGCGGCATGCCTCCCAGACAATCATCAGGATGACATGGGGTAAAGGGGCGGCGGTATCCCTCCACACTGCCCACAGGAGAAAACGAGGTCAAGGGTTGGCACCATCCTCCCCCAAATGTCATCCCGACGGAGCGCAGCGACGAGGGATCTCCCATGCTGAGGGATGCTTCGGTGACGGCTCCGGCGCACCATGTTGCACGCGGCGGCATCGCATCAATGGGCATGCACCGCAACATACCGATACATGGGGGATCCTTCCTCCGAAGTCGTCAGGATGACATGGGTGAAGGGCGGCGCCTTGCACGAATTCACGAAACGGGACTTGACAGCTACGGAAGCGCTTCCTATACTTATTCTTAACGTTTGAAATATTTCAAACGTACCAAATGATAGATGTCCTTACTCCCCACTCTCGGAGGTCTGGTTATGATGCGTTTCGTCTGTAGCGTTTTGTTTCTCGCGTGCTTTGCCGTGCTGCCCCTGCATGCCAGTGCGCAGAATGGCACGATCGAAGGCACTATTGTAGACGCCGAAACCGGCGAAACGCTTATCGGCGCAAACGTGCGCGTGCTGGGCACCGCACAGGGCGCCAGCACCAACGTCGACGGCCGGTTTCGCCTCACGGGCGTGCCTGCCGGTGATCGTACCGTGCGCGCCACCTTTGTAGGTTACGAAGCCCAGGACTTCTCCGTCACGGTTCAGGCCGGCACAACGACGACGCTCGATATCGAGCTCGCGCCCTCTGCCATGTTGGGGGACGAGGTCATCGTCACGGGCACGCGCCAGCCCGAGAAGCGGCTGGAGGCGCCGGTGACCATCGAGACCATTCAGTCAGCGGAGCTCGACCGCGCGGGGGGCACGTTCCTGACGGCCCTCTCCGGCCTCAAGGGCGTCGACTTTGTGGATGCTGGCATCAACGCGCAGGGCATCTCGGCCCGGGGCTTCAACAACCAGTTCAACACGCGCATGCTGTCGATGACCGACGGCCGCGTCGCGCAGCTTCCCGGTACAGGCCTGCCGCAAGGCAACTTCTTGCCCACCACGTCGCTGGATGTGGAAACCATCGAGGTGGTCGTGGGCCCGGCCTCCGCCCTCTACGGCCCGAATGCCCACACGGGTGTGGTGAACGTCATCACGAAATCGCCGTGGGACGAGTCGGGACTTAGCGTCGCCCTCCGGGGCGGGCAGCAGGACCTCATCGACGGTACCCTGCGCGCGGCAGGCACGGTCAATGACCGCTTCGGCTGGAAGGTGACCGGGCAGTACCTGGACGCCACCGACTTTGCGCCTTCTACCGACGGCGTGGCACACAACTATGGCTCCTCCCTCCACGAGAGCCAGCTCATCGACGACTACAGCATCTCCTCCGTCCGCGCGGAGGGCACCCTCTACTATCGCTTTGCCGACGGCTGGACGGCACAGGGGGGCTACAGCTTCTCGGAGAACGACAACTTTGGCCTGACCAACAACGGCCGCAACCACATCCGCGGCTGGCAGGTGCAGCAGCAGTATGCCCAGGTCAGCAGCAATAACTGGTTCGCCCAGGTCACCCGCACGACCAACGACGCCGGCGACACCTACCAGCTCAACGCGGTAGCAGTCGCAGCCGGCGCGCAGGTTGACGGTGGCGCCTCGCTTGACGACGTAGACTTCAGCACGCTGCGCGAAGCTAACGCGTTCGTCGACCGCGGCGAGCTCATCGATTCCGAGTTGCAATACAGCCATACCATCGGCGGTGTGGGCGTGACGACCGGCCTGCAACTGCGGCGGTACAACCCTGACTCCGAGGGCACCTTCCTGGCCGACGCCGCAGGGGAGGACATCTCCGCCACCGAGGTCGGCGGCTACCTGCAGCTCGATCGCCGCTTCCTGGACGACCGCCTGCGCCTCGTCGGTGCGGCTCGCCTCGACGACCACAGCAACTACGATACGCAGCTCAGCCCGAAGATCGCCGCGGTGTACTCGGTGACGCCGGAGCATAACTTCCGCGTCGGCTTCAACCGGGCCTTTAAGAGCCCAACCGTGCTCGAAAGCAACCTCTTCATCAATATTCCGGGACTTGGGAATGTCTTCCTCGGCAATATCGACGGATACACGGTGCAGGATGCCGACGGCAACCTCGTGCGCACCATCGACCCGCTCAGCCCGGAAGAGGTCAACGCGATCGAGCTGGGCTACAAGGGCGTATTTGCCAACCGACTCCTCGTCGATGTAGTGGCGCACAACTCGTGGTACACCAACTTCATCAGCCCGCTCACCAATGTAGCCAACCCGGCACTGGGGACCTTCGGGTTTGATGACACCGGCAGCCTGGTTGATGGCTCCGGCTTCCTGTGGACGTACTTCAACTTTGGTGAAGCCACGGTCCGTGGGGCCGATATCGGATTGGAGTACTACGCCAGCGACCGGTTTAGCTTCAACGGCAACGTCTCGCTTATTGAACTGGCTGACTTCACGGCGCCTGAGGGCCAGGACGACCTGCTCCTGAACGTACCCACCACCAAACTGAAAGGCGGAGCCACGATGCGCAACGTAGGCTTCGACAACTACAGCATCAGCCTCAGCGGCCGCTGGCAGTCGGCATACGAGTTCCGGTCAGGATACTGGGACAGCGAGGTCTTCTTTGCTGACAACGACGGCAAGATTCCCTCCCGCTTTGTGGCCGACCTGACGCTGGGCTACACGATCCCGCAGCAGAACCTGTCGCTCCGCGCCAGCATCTCCAACCTCTTCGATGATGACGGCGTGGATGTGCTCGGTGCCCCGCAGCGGGGGCGCTTTTTCTGGCTGGGGCTGCAGTATACGCTGCCCGGCTTTCAGAACTGAGCCGCCGCCCGCACTCCTTCTCCATCTGACCGCTTATCCCGTGCCTGACCTTCAGAACCGCGTAGCCCTTATCACCGGCGGCAGCCGCGGCATTGGCCGCGCCACCGCGCGCCGCCTTGCCGCCGCCGGTGCCCGCGTGGTGATCGCCGACGTGGACGACGACGCGGGGACCGCCACCGTCGACCAGCTCACCAGCGACGGTGCCGAGGCCCTCTTCACCCACACCGACGTCAGCGACCGCGCCTCTACCGATGCGCTGGCCGAGGCCGCCCTGAAGGCCTTCGGGAAGATCGATATTCTGATCAATAACGCCGGCATCACGCGCGACGCCACGCTCAAGAAAATGAGCGCGGACGATTTCGGGCAGGTGCTGGATGTTAACCTGAAGGGCGTCTTCAACACCACCAAGTCCGTCCTTCCGGCCATGCTGGAAGCGGGGTACGGGCGGATTTTGAACGCCGCCTCCGTTGTAGGGCTGTACGGGAATTTCGGGCAGACGAACTACGTGGCCTCCAAGGCCGGCGTGATCGGGATGACGAAGACTTGGGCGCGGGAGCTTGGGCGCAAGGGCATCACGGTGAATGCGGTAGCGCCCGGCTTCATCGCCACCGACATGGTGGAGAGCGTGCCGGACAAGGTGATCGACCAGTTGAAGCAGCGCACCCCACTGGGACGGCTTGGGCAACCGGAAGATATCGCCAACGCCTACTGCTTTCTCGCGTCGGAGGAAGCCAGCTTTATCACCGGCACCGTGCTAAGCGTTGACGGCGGCCTCGTACTTTAACCCTTTTCTGATTCTCTTGTGCTATGGCAACTGCCCAGATCATCGGGACCGGCCTGTATGCGCCTGAACGCGTGGTCCCGAACGCTTATTTTAACGAGCTGTACGGCGAGGACGTCGACGCTTTCCTCCGCGCCAACCGCAACATTCACGAACGGCGCTATGCCGCCGAGGGCCAGCATACCTCCGACCTTGCGGTGGCCGCTGCGACAGATGCGCTTGCCGACGCAGGCCTGGGACCAGGGGCTATCGACCTGATTATCGTCTCCACCGATACGCCCGACTACCTCTCGCCTTCCACTGCTGCTATCGTGCAGCACAAGCTGGGCGCGACGGGCGCGGCCACGTTCGACCTGAACACCGCCTGCGCGGGCTTCGTGACGGCCCTGGAGACGGGCAAGAACTACCTCGCCGGCAACCCGGACTATACCCACGTGCTCGTCATCAGCGCGTACCTCATGAGCCGCTTCATCGACTACGACTTCAAGAACACGGCCACGCTGTTTGCCGACGGCGCGGGGGCCGCGGTGCTCACACGCGCCGAGGACGGCACTGGCATCTTGACATCTGAGCTGACCACCAAAGGCGAGTTCAGCGAGCACATGGGCATTTACGTGGGCGGCGCGGCGGCCCCGGCCAACGCGGCGGCGCAGGGCGGCGATGGGCAGGCCAAGGAGCAGCTACTGGAGTTCCGCCAGAAATTCCCCGACGGCTTCAATCCTGACCACTGGACGGCCCTCGTGGAGACGCTGGCCGACCGTGTGGGCGCCCAGCCCTCCGACGTGGACCACCTGTTTTTCACGCAGATCAACGTGCAGAGCATCAACGAGACCATGAACCGGCTGGGCCTCCCCGACGAGCGCGCCCACAAGGTGATGGATCGCTTTGGCTACACCGGCAACGCCTGCGTGCCGATGGCGTTGGCGGATGCGGCCGATCAGCACCGGCTCGGTGCGGGCGACCTCGTCTTCCTCGTTGCCTCCGGCGGCGGCGCGGCTATCGCGGGTATGGCCCTGCGGTGGGCCTACGATACGTAAGGGCGCAGGGCCCTGCGCCCCAACTGTCCTGCGCCCCAACGAGCCTCGCGCCCCTACGTACCTCTAACACTACCTAACCCCAACCCCCACGATGGGCGAAACAACGATAGCCTGGCTCCTCTTTGGCGCCTACCTCGCGGTGGTGAGCGCTGTCGCCTTTGTGGGCATCCGCAAGGTCTCCGGCTTTGCGTCGTTCTCCGTAGGCAGCCGCGAGGTGAGCCCTGTGTTCGTGGGGCTGTCGCTGGCCGCTAACCTGACAAGCGCGGCCACCTTCATCATCAATCCGGGGCTGATCTACCTCTACGGCGTCTCGGGCTTCATTGGCTATGCCATCGCTACGCCGCTGGGCATTATCCTGGGGCTCACCATCATGTCGAAGGCCTTCCGGCAGATTGGCGACAAGTACACGGCGCTGACCGTGCCGCAGTGGATCGGCGACCGGTTTGAAGACCGACGCCTAACGCTCTTCTTCGCCTTCATCAGCCTGCTCCTTATCACGTTTGTGGTGCTGATTGTGGTGGGCCTTACGCTGGTGCTGTCCAACGTGCTGGCCATCCCTAACTGGGTTGCCATGGCCATCGTGATTGGCTTCCCGCTGGTCTACATCATGTTTGGCGGGGCGAGCGCGCATACGATGACCAACTCCGCACAGGCGGTCATCATGGTGGCTGTTGCGCTTGTGCTTATTGGCTCTGGCATTGGCTACCTCGAGGGCGGCCTCGGCGGATTCCTGGAGCGGCTCCGCGCCATCGACCCGGTGCTGGCACAGCCCACGAACCCGGACAGCCTCCTCTTCCGCGACTGGTTTGAGGTGGTGGTGGCTAACTTCGTGATTGGCATTGCCATCATCACACAGCCCCACATCTTGTCGAAGGCGCTCTACCTGAAGAGCGATCGCGACATGAATGCGTACCTGGCGACGGGCTTTATCGTCCTGACCCTGTTCTTCCTGGTGCTGGTGGTGGGCCTCTATGCGCGTGTGCTGATGCCGGAGGTCGGCCTGCCGCCCGATCAGATCGTGCCCACGTACATTGTCGAGGTCTTCTCGCCGGGCATGCGAGCACTGGTGCTGATTGGCCTCGTGGCCGCGGGTTTCTCCACGCTGGAAGGCTTGCTGGTGGCCCTCTCCACCATCTTCTCGAACGACATCTACCGGCAGTACGCGACGCGGCGCGGGCGGCTGTCCCTCGACGAGATCGACGCCCGTGGGATGCGCTACAGCAAATACTTCTTACTCGCGCTCGCCCCCGTGATTGCGCTGTTTTCGTATCAGCAGATCGTCTCTCCCGACCTCTCGGTGGCCATCTTTGCTCAGAACGGCGTGTATGCGCTGTTCTCGGCCACCTTCGTGCCCATCATCTTTGGTATCTTTACCGAGCGCATCCGCAAGGAAGTCATCCTGGCCGCCGCCGTGACCGCACTCGTCGTGCACTTCGGTATGTACTACTTCGAGATCGGTCCGTACTGGAATAACCCTGCGGTGCCCGCCACGTTTGCGCTCATTACAAGCACCGCCGTCGCTGTCATCGGTTGGCTGATCTGGCCCACGCCTGTCGCCGCCGAACCCTCCGCTGCCTCCGCCCCCGATTCGCCCGCGTCGTAATGCCCATGCCTCCGTTTCCTACTGACTGGCTTGCCCGGCAGGCCCGGTACCGTCCGGACGCACCGGCACTGACCTGGCAGGTCACCGGCGAACAGCTATCGTTTGCCGAGCTGAACAGCCGCGGCGAGGCCCTGGCGGCGGCCTTCACGGAACGCTTTGAGCTCGTAAAGGGTGACCGCGTGGCCATCCTCGCGCCCAATAGCCTGGCGCATGTGCTGCTATTCGTCGCCGCGCAAAAGGCCGGCTGGATCCTCGTGCCGCTCAATGCCCGCCTGACCGCGCCCGAGCTGCAGCACATGGTGGACGATACAGCCCCTCGACTTTTCGTGAGTACCGATGCCCTGACGGACGTCACGGACGCACTTACCTTCGAGGGCCCGCGCCTGAGCTGTGGCGCCATCGAGCAGCAGGCCACTGCCGAAGGGCTGGCGTTTGAGGGGCTGCGGCTGGAGGCTGACGATCCGCTCCTGATTCTCTACACGAGCGGCACCACCGGCCGGCCGAAGGGCGCACTCTACACCCACGGCATGTGCTTCTATAACGCCGTCAATACGGTGCAACGGCTGCATCTGACGGGGGCCGACGTGAGCTTCAACGCTGCTCCGTTTCACCACACGGGCGGCTGGAATGTGCTGCTGACGCCGTTCCTTTTGCAGGGCGGCCACACGCTGCTGCTGGACGGCTTTGATGCGGATCTCCTGCTGCCCCTCTGCGATGAAGCCGGCATCACCATCCTGTGGGGCGTACCCACCATGCTCAAGCTAATGGCCGATAGCGACGCGTTTGCGGATGCTTCACTCGATTCCGTGCGCTACGCCATTGTGGGCGGCGAAGCCATGCCCGCCCCGCTGATCCACACCTGGCAGGATAAGGGCGTACCGATCCGGCAGGGGTTTGGGATGACGGAGGTGGGGCCCAACTGCTTCTCCCTCCCCGAGCGCGACGCCCTCCGCAAGATCGGCTCCATCGGACTGCCCAACTTCCTCATCGACACGCGCGTGGTGGATGCCAACGGGCAGGACGTATCGGCGGACACCGTGGGGGAGCTGCTGCTGCGCGGTCCGGTGGTGACGCCCGGCTACCGGCAGAACCCGGAGGGTACCGCGGCCGCCTTCGATGGCGCGTGGTTTCGGACGGGCGACCTCGTCCGACGGGACGATGAGGGGTACTTCTACGTGGCCGGCCGCAAGAAGGAGCTTTACATTAGTGGCGGGGAGAACGTGTATCCGGCAGAGGTGGAAGCGGTGCTCCACGCCCACGAGCAGATCCGTGAGGCCGCGGTCGTGGGCGTGCCTGACGACCGCTGGGGGGAAACGGGCCTGGCGTTTGTCGTGGCTGCTCCTGCCCCCTCGCCCGAAGCACTCATCGCTTTTTGCCGCGAGCGTCTGGCGGCCTACAAGGTGCCGCAGCATGTCCGGTTTGTAGACGCGCTTCCCAAAAACCACAGTGGCAAGATCGATAAGCAGGTGCTGCGTGCCCGCGCTGAAGCGGCCCTTTCTTCGTCTTGATGCCCATCTTTCCCGTTCGTTCCTATGCTGATGCTGTTGCTCATGACTATGCTCGCTTCGCCAGCCTCTGATTCACTGGAGGCGTTCAAAGCGCCGTACCCTGCGCCTGTCGACACCGTGCTGGTGGGCGACCGTCCCATCGCCTATCACGAAGCCGGCACGGGCGAGGAGACGGTCGTGCTGATCCACGGGCTCGGGTCGAACCTGGCGCTCTGGCGCGAAACGATTGACCCACTGGCCGACCATTTCCGTGTGCTGGCGCTGGACCTGCCCGGCTATGGGCTCTCGGGCAAGGACGAAGTACCGGGCACGATGGACTTCTTCTCCGACACGGTGGTACAGTTTATGAACGCCCATGGTGTGGACCGCGCCCATGTTGTGGGCCTGTCGATGGGCGGGCAGATCGCCCTGACGGTCGCGCTGGACCATCCTGAGCGGCTGGATCGGCTCGTGCTGGTTTCTCCGGCCGGCATTGAAACCTTCACGGATCAGCAGGGGGTCGCGCTGAAAAGCGTCTACACGCCGCAGGCCATCCTCGCCGCACCGGAGGCCGCGCTCCAACAAAACATTGCGATGAACTTTGCAAGCTATGATCCGGAGCGATTCGGATGGCTGCTGGAGCAGCGGCTGGCGCTCACTGCGCTCCCGGATGCGGCGGCCTACGCAACCGCAAACGCGCGCTCCGTAGCCGGTATGTTGGACGCTCCGGTGGCGCATCGCCTCGATGATATCGCCGCCCCCACGCTGGTACTCTACGGGGCCGAGGACGCGCTCATCCCCAACGCCATGCTGAATCCGCACCTGACCACCGCGGACGTGGCCGAGGAAGCGGCCGAGCGCATCCCCAATGCTACCCTCGATCTCATCAAGGATGCCGGCCACCTCCCGCAGCTGGAGCAGCCCGAGGTTGTGAATCAGCATCTTATGACGTTTTTGCGTAGGGAGCGGTAGAGCATCCAATCGATGGACAAGCACCGCGACACCCCGATACATGGGGGATCCTTCCTCCAAAGTCGTCAGGATGACATGGGGTAAAGGGGCGACGGTATCCCTCCACACTGCCCACAGGAGGAAACGAGGTCAAGGGTTGGCACCACCCTCCCCAAAATGTCATCCCGACGGAGCGCAGCGACGAGGGATCTCCCATGCTGAGGGATGCTTCGGTGGTGGCCGCGGCGCACCATGTTGCACGCGGCGGCATCGCATCAATGGGCAAGAACCGCGACATCCCGACTCGCGGGAGATCCTTCCTCCAAAGTCGTCAGGATGACATAGGGTAAGGGGCAGCAGTATCCCTACACACTGCCCGCAGGAGAACAAGCGGTAGAGGGGTTGGCACCACCCTCCCCCAAATGTCATCCCGACAGAGCGCAGCGACGAGGGATCTCCCATGCTGCGGGATGCTTCGGTGACGGCTGCGGCGCACCATGTTGCACGCGGCGGCATCGCATCAATGGGCATGCACCGCAACATACCGATACATGGGGGATCCTTCCTCCAAAGTCGTCAGGATGACATGGGGTAAAGGGGAGGCGGCTGCGAAATGCTTGCGATGCCCTGAACCCCGGCGTGTGTTTCGCGTGTGTATCGCCCGTACACGCCCCAGCAACGCCTGCTGCCATGCCCTACTGCCGGATACACGACATCACCATGCACTACGACGTGCAGGGCAGCGGCCCTCCGCTACTGTTGGTGCACGGCCTCGGGTCCAGCCACAAGGACTGGTTCGCGCAAAAAGACTTTTTTAAGCAGACGCACACGGTCATTGCGCCCGACCTGCGCGGGCACGGCGCCACAGAAAAACCGCCAGGGCCCTACAGCATCCCGCAGATGGCTGACGACCTGGCCACCCTGCTGCGGCAGCTGGACCTGTCGCCGGCGCATGTGGTGGGCCTCTCGATGGGCGGCATGATTAGCCTGCAGCTGGCGCACGATGCGCCGGAGCTCGTGCGCACGCTCACCGTGGTGAACTGCGACCCGGAGTACCGGCTTAACACGCCGCGGCGCTGGATCTCGTACCTCTTTCGAATGCTGCTGGTGCGGCTCTTCGGACCAGAGATGCTGGGGCGCATCCTGGCGCCCCGCCTCCTGCCCGACCCGGCACAGGCCGACCTCCGGCGCACGTTCATCCGACGCTACAGCCGGAACGCCACGCACGCGCTGGTGGCGTCCATCCGGGCTATCGCCGGCTGGAGCATTGATGAGCAGCTGGACGCGATCCGACAGCCCGCGTTGATCGTGGCCTCGCAGCATGACTACACGGACGTTGACCGAAAGGCCATTTTTGCTCAGCAGATGCCCGACGCGCGTCTCGCTGTGCTGCCCGGCGTACATCACGCGGTGCCTGTAGAGCGGCCGGCGCTCTTTAACCATCAGCTCCGGGCCTTTCTGGCCGAGGTCGCCTATCGCGACGCGGGCCGGGCGCTTGCCTCGCGTAGTATACAGCCGTCTTTCTAACGGGAAACCATCGGCGCGCGGTGCCATTGCAGGAGCGCTCCGCCAGGGTTCGCTGCGACGCTTGAGCCGCCCTTTTCCTGTCCGCTTGCTCAATATTTTGGCCGTGGGTTTATCTGCCGTCACCCCTCTTCGTGCCCAACCAAACCGCGTGAATCAGGCGGCCGCGGTGTTGCTGCTGGGCGTGCTCTGCTACATGAGCGTACTGCTGGCGATGGGCGCAGCGTTGGACACCCGGATCGTGCTGCTGCGCTACTGGATGCTGCTCGCCTCAGCCGTCTTTGCCGTAATTCCGCCGCACGTGCTGTTGCCTGATCCGCACGTAGCCCAGCTTCAGCGTTTGAACCGATCGCCCCGTGGCCTGCTGCGGCACCAATTGCAGCGGTGGCTTCCCATCGTAGGTGCGGCGCTGGTGCCGGGCGTATTGCTGGCGCTGGTGGATCCTGCCGCCCCCCTCGCAGACCTCGGGCCGAAGCTGACCCATCTGGCAGCCGGTGCGCTCGTGGTGGGCGGCACCGGGGCGTATGCATTTGAGCGCTACGCCACGCTCGGACCACGCTCGCAGGCCTGGCAGGAAGGACGCGCCGGCAGCGGCTACCGCCGGATGAAAGCGCACTCCTCAGCCTCAGGGCTACTTGCGGTGCCGGATGGTCTGGTGCCCGCCGTCATGGCCACCCCGCGCATCTTTGGCCTGGGCATCGTGATGATCATTGCCGCGGCGTACCTGAGCGCCCTGCACCCACTGGCGGTGCTCGTCCCCGGCGCCCTCCTCTGCGCCCGCGCGGCGCAGCGGCTGGCTGGACACGTACCGCGCTACGATCGCGCCTTCTATGCCACCAGCGCGTTTTATAGCGAAATCTTCCGTAGCGCCGGAGGCACCCGCGTGGCCGACCGCGAGCCGATCCCGTACGATGCCGTCTACTGGGTCCCCCACGCCTTCCGGCCAGCCGTCTGGGCAGGCCTTCGGCAGATGGACCGCCGCCTGCCCCTCGGGCGCTTTATCATCGTCGGCCACGTGCTCCTATGGGTGCTCTTCTTTCAGGACGCGGCCATGGATGCGATTGCCACCTACCTTGTGCTGTTCTTCCTGGCCAAGAACGCCGCCGTTTTTGTGCTCACCCGCGCAGGGATGGCCCCGCCGGCCTTCCACCTCACGCTGCAGTCGCCCGCCCGCTGGGTCATCACGCGGTTTTTCGTGAACCTGCGGTGGACCCTCTCCGTCCTACTCAGCCTTCTGCTCGTGGCGTTCTTCGACAGCACGTTCGGCTACACCGCTGCGCTGCTGTGGACCGCGCTCGACGTACTCCTTGCACTCATCAGTGCCCTGTTGGTGACCTATGGCGCCGAGTTCCAGTACCGCACCCGCTTCGCCTGACGACAGGCCTTCTAAAGACAAGCCTTCTGGAGATCCCATGTCTGGACATGCCTCGGCTGGAAATGCCACGCCTGACGCCCTGGTGGTGGACGACCTGACGAAGCGCTACGGCCAGGGTGAGGCGGTGATCGCCTCGTTAGATTGGACGTTTGGGTCGGGCACGGCCACCGGGCTCATCGGGCCAAATGGATCAGGCAAGACTACACTGCTACGCCTCCTCTCCACGCTGGCGTTTCCGACCTCGGGTACCGTGCGCTACGGTGACCTCGATATACACGCGCATCCGTACCGCTTCCTGGCGCACGTGGGCCTGGTGTACGCCGAGCCCGAGCTGCCGGCGCACCTCTCAGCCATAGAGCTCCTCACGTGGATTCTGCGCGAGCGCGGCCAGTACGACGAGCACAGCGCAGACCGCATTGGGGAGCTGCTGGATACCGTTCGGCTGGACGAGCGGCGGGCCAACCTCATCGGGACCTACTCCAGCGGCATGTTGCAGAAGACGCAGGTGGCGGCTGCGCTGATCGCTGAACCGCACGTCCTGCTGATGGATGAGCCGTTTCGGGGGCTCGACACCGAGAGCACCGCAGCCGTATTCGACCTGCTGAACACGTTCAAGGCCGATGGCGGGCTGGTGGTCGTCTCCAGTCACGATCACACGCTGATCGACGACCTCTGCGACGCCCTGCTGGACATGCGCGCCCCCCAGCCGGCGCCGGTAAAGTAGGGTCGTACGGGCCGTGCGACTCCACGCGTGGCATGACGACCCGGTGCTATGATGCTACAGGCTGATAATGAGCTTGACGTAGCCTGCAAGACGACGGCTGCACACCCTCACTCCGGCCATTCCACCGAGAGCACACGGATAACCGGGGCATCGCCGGTGCGGTCGAGGATGTAGAGGTTGCCGTCTTCGTCGATGTCACGGATTTCGATGGCGGGTTTGCCAAGCGCTGGGAGGTTGCCGAGCAAGGTCTGTACGGCTACCAGGATACCCTCGGGCGAGAAGCGCTCGACCGTAACCGTTCCCCGATCGTCTTTTCCAATGTGGTAAGCAAAGTGGAGAATGCTTCCATCGGGCGCCTGGACGAGCCCTGCGCTGCTCCGTAACAGCCGTCCTTGCAGGTCCCGCCCGACGATACTTCTTACCGTCAGGTAACGGTCGGTATCGGGACGCTCCTCAGGTTCTACCTCCTCATATATGGCCCCCCGGACGCTCATGCCTTCAACGCGAGCTGCGCGGCTCCACGAATCCCCATCCATGGCAAAAGTGAACACCTCGCCATTATAAGGGCCTGGAGCGTACCAGAGCATGTTGCCCGCGGTTAATATCGCGTGTCCGACATGGACGTTGGCCTGAACACGCGCAAAGAAATGCGGCATATGAACCATGTCAAAAGAGCCGAAAAACTGCGTTACAGAACTTAAATCTGAACGTAGGACCGTAAACAGTTTCTGCGCACTACCGGGAATCTCACCTTCCGTTCGCACATCGGGAGCCCCCATAGCCGGCATGATAAACGTACCGTTTGGCCCCTCGTGCAAACGCATTTCCACCGGCCAGTCGCCAGCTGTAAGCTCAGGGGGCGACCGCTGAAAATGGCCCAGGGGTAAGGTGTCGAGCAACTCATCTGTGACACTGTCAAACACGGCAACCCTGTGTGTTCGCCGACCCCGGACAAACAGCCGACCGTCGCTCGTCAGCAGAATGAGTTGCGCCTGCGCAAATTCGCCAGGGCCTTCCCCGCGCCTGCCAATCTTTCGGTCGAAGGTGCCATCAGGATTGAATACCCGCACGTGATCCAGATGAAGATCGGAGACGTAAAGCATCCCATCCTGCGATCGCATCACCTGGCGAATGTCGGCAAACAAATACTCTGACTCCGCCGATTCATCATCACCGATGGTGAGCAGGGTGTCGACGGGAAGTTGACCGTATGCAATCTGTGTCAAAAAGGAACAACACAGGAATACACCTAACACAGAAAAAGATCGCCGAATCATAAGCAAACCCCGACCACTTAATTATTGCGAAAGTATAATCGGTGGAAGAGGTTCAATTTTTGTGGAACAGTTATCGTCGTGGGTGCAGTCTCCGTAACACTGAGTTCCACCAGATAGACTACGTGTGCATGTTTCCCCATCAACGCATCTGAGACATTCACCTGATGAAATCGAGGCTTCGGCAGCAGTGCTCCCGGACACGTTGAACGACAGGGCTACACCGAAAAACAGCGCAGCGGCGAATAAGAGCGTATTCAGCGAGTTTAGGCGTTTCATGGGCTCAGATGTGAGTTAGTAAAAGATTACAGCGAAACTCCCTCAACCGCATGCCCCAACAACTCCTGACGCTGACCAGGCGTGAGGCCCGGGATGAGCGGCACGTAGCGCAGGGACCTGCCCGGCGGCTGCAGGTAGAGTCCCATACCGACCTCTTCTCTCGCACGCCTGACTACTTCATCTATCGCCTGTGCGGTGACGGACGGCAACGGCAGGTCCAGTATGCGGGCGTAGCGCTCGGCCAGCGGCTTGTCCTCGTTGACCAGCGCAATCACAAGGCCCGCACCCTGGCCTCAAAAGATGTCCTGCAGCAGGTGCGTGTAGGCGTCCACGTCAATGAGGGGTGGCGGACACTCGCCAACAGGGAGCACAAATACGCCGAGGAGCTCATCGCCCTGCAGCGCTGTCTTCAAGAGGTCGGTATGAAGCGACGCTTCAAGCGGCTGAACCAGCGACGTAAGCTCCACGGGCTCGGCCGCCGCGGTCGCCTCCTCGGCATGGCCGGTGAGCGAGAGCGCCCAGAGCACACCTCCTGCCGCGAACAGCAGCACCGCAACGGCAATCTTTGCTC
>LKNB01000025.1 GCA_001564055.1 Rhodothermaceae bacterium Tc-Br11_B2g6_7 | reverse complement strand
TTCTTCAGAATTTTCGAGCAGAGCATGGGGGTGAAGGTAAGGGCCACAAACGAGGATATAATCACCGCCCCCGCCAGCGTAACCCCAAACTCCGTGAAGAGCCGCCCGGTGAGTCCGCCCAGAAACAGAATGGGCGTAAAGACCGCCACCAGGGCCAGCGTTGTGGAAACGATGGCAAAAAAGATCTCCCGCGTACCCACGATAGCTGCGTCGATGCGGTCACTCCCGGCCTCGATTTTCGAGTAGATATTTTCCACCACCACAATCGCATCGTCTACCACAATACCGATCGCGAGCACCACCGCCAGCAGCGTCAGTACGTTGATGGAGAAGCCCAGCAAGTACATGATGAAGAACGTCCCGATAAGCGCTACCGGAATCACCACGATGGGAATGATGGTGGTTCGCCAATCGCGCAGAAAGAGGAAGATCACCAGCATTACCAGGAGCAGCGCGATGAAGATGGTCTGCTGTACTTCCGAGATCGAATCCCGGATAAACTCGGTGGTGTCAAAGCCAATGGCCGTTTGCAGATCAGCCGGCATCGTGGCCTCGATCTGAGAGCGGCGCTCGTAAAACGCGTCCGCTATTTCGATGGAATTGGCGCCGGCCAGCGGGCGAAGCACCACGCCCACCATGGGCTCGCCATCGTGCTTTAATATCGTCCGCTCGTTCTCTGGCCCCAGTTCAGCGTAGCCAATGTCGCGAAAGCGGACGGTTTGCCCGTCTTCCTCTTTCAAAATCAGATCATTGAACTCTTCCGGCGATTCGAGCCGACTGAGCGTGCGCACGGTGAGCTGTACCTCCTCCCCTTCAATCAGACCGGAGGGCAGCTCTACATTCTCCGAACTGACGGCATTACGTACGTCTTGCGCAGTAAGACCGTGCGCGGCCATCTTGTCCGGGTCAATCCACATGCGCATGGCATAGCGCTTCGAGCCCCAGATATCCACACGGCTGACACCAGGGATCGTCTGAAACCGCTCGCGGAAGAGGTTATCGGCCAGGTCCGTGAGCTCAAGGAGGTCGCGCCGATCGCTGCTAATGTTGAGGAAAATGATTGGGTCTTCGTCATCGTCCGCCTTGGAGATAGTGGGCGGATCCACGTCGGGCGGTAACTGCCCTTGGGCGCGCGATACACGGTCGCGCACGTCATTCGCGGCCCGATCGAGATCCGTGCCAATCAAAAACTCGGCCCGCACAGTGCTCCGCCCCTCCCGGCTTACCGACGTGAGCGTGCGGATCCCCTCAATGCCGTTTACCTGATTCTCGATCGGCTCGGTGATCTGCGACTCGATCACTGTGGCGTTCGCGCCCGGATAGTTCGTCGATACCGTAATGACCGGCGATTCCACGGACGGATACTCGCGCACGCCCAGCTCCATGAACGCGATCACGCCGAAGATGACAATGACGAGCGACATCACCGTGGCCAGCACGGGACGCCGAACGCTAAGAGACGATAACTTCATAACATGCTAAAAAGGGATCAGATATGGAGTCCTACTGCACGGTGGCGTCATCATCTGTGCCGGGCTGCTCGGTCTCTTCGGATGTGGTTTCGGTGTCTGGCATGGCCCCCTCACCTGGTGCTACCTCGGGCAGCTGGCCTTCCGTCGTTTCCGAGAGGCGCACAGGCAGGCCGGGGCGGAGTCGTTGCAGGCCCGTTGTGATAACGGTATCCTGTGGGGCCAGCCCACGTACGATCTGCAGGTTGCGTTCCGTACGGAGACCGGTCTCGACGCTGCGTGGCTGCGCTTCGCCATCTTGCAACACGTACACGCGCCGCCCCTCCAGCGAGGGGATGACTGCGATGGAAGGCACCACCAGCGCGTCTTCAAAGCGCTCAATGACGTAGGACACGTTGGCAAAGTTACCCGGCCATAGCTGTCGGTCTGGATTTTCGGCCCGTGCACGTAGCCGTAGCGAGCGGGTGCCCTGCTGTATCACGGGATCGAGGGCATAGATCTCCGCCGTGAACTCGTCGTCGACCCCTTCCACCGTAAATTGAATTTCGTCCCCCACCGTGACGCGCCGCGCATAGCGTTCGGGCAACGTAAATTCCACCCGCACAGGATTTAGCTCCTGGAGGGTAGTGACCGTGGTTTCGGAGGAGACGAAGCTGCCCGGGCTGATGTCCCGCAGGCCGAGCACACCGTCGAATGGCGCCCGCAGCTCTGTTTTTTGGATTTGCGCATCCAAGAGCTGCAGTTCCGCCTCCAGCACGTTTTTCTCGTTCAGGGTGGCGTCGTACGTCTCCTGGCTGATGCCTCCCTCTGCCAGGAGCTCGCGCTGCCGCTGTTCTTGCTGCGTGGCAAGGCTTAGGCGCAGCTCCGTGCGGCGGCGCTCCGCCTGCAGTTCGTTGTCGTTGATCTTGAGCAGCAGCTCCCCGCGCCGTACCCGCTCCCCTTCAGCAAAGCCGACCGTTTCGACGCGCCCCGCGACTTCCGTGCGCAGGTTGACGTATTCGTTCGCCTGGATGGTGCCGGTGGACTGCACGCGGTCCTCCAGCAAGACCGGTTCTACCACATGGCCGTCTACCCGCAACGCATCACCGCCCCCGGACCCGCGCGCTTCTGTGCTGGCATTTCCCTCAGCCTCGCCCCCGGTAAAGGACGGTAGCTTGGGGTATGCCAGTAGGCCCAGGACAAGAAGGGCGCCCAGGCCCAGTAAGATGCGTTTTAGCGTCGGACTCATGCGCGGTGTAAATCGGGAGCAGGAAACGAAGAAGCCCACGGCAGGCAGATCGTTAGACCACCGTGGGCTTCCTTGTCTTCTTTTGTAGTGTAACGGGCAAAGTGCGCCATTCGTACGTTCGGCAATTACGGCACCAGTTGCTCGCCGTCGGCATTGTGCACGATGAGCGCGTCAACGGGACACAGATTGCACGCCTCGATCACTTCCTCGTCGTCTGTGGCCTGTGGGTCGTCCACAAATTCGACCACGTTTTCCTCGTTGAGCTGGAAGACGCCGGGGGCCATGTTCACGCAGTTCCCGCTGCCAATGCAGAGGGCTTCATCTATTTCTACGGTAAGGGTATCAAAATCGTGTGTTGCCATAGGAGGTGATGTCCAAGCGGTGGGAGAATCAATAGAGGAGATATATTGCCCCTCTACGCCCATGTTTCTCGGACGCACCCCAGCAATTGTAGCGATGCTGCACCCAATGTCGGCGTATGTTCTTGGCCCACTTGCGCGCAGGCCCTTACGAGTCGATGCGCCGGAGGGCCAGCTCGGAGAGGCCGAGTTCGTCCTCGTCCAGGTTGAGGCTCCGATCGAGGATTTGACCCGCGATGCTAAGGAAATCGCGTTCGGTAATCAGGCCCACCAGTTGGGCATCCCGCACCACGGGAAGCGCCCCGATCTGCTCGTCGCGCATCAGCTTGATCGCCTCACGACTGTGAGTTTCGGGCGTTACGGAAATGGGATCTTTCACCATGATCTGACGCACGGGAATGCCCCCTTTGTCATCGCGCGTCGGCCCATGTTCAGCCAGAAAGCGGAGCACGCTGCGATGGGTAATGAGCCCCACCAGGCGGTGCTGATGATCTTCCACCAGGACGTGGCGAATGCGCTGCCAATCCATCAAGCAGGCGACAAACTCCACGAGTTCATCCTGGTGGACGGTGAAGAGGTCGGTGGACATGAAGTGCTCTACGCGCGTCTGTTCCATCTCTGTAGGCCCGGTGCGTTCGCGCAGCTGAGCGAAGTCCCAGGTGTGCACGGGCGTCCCCTTCTCTTGCCAATCGCGCATCTCCAGTACGAGCGAGTTGAGCCGTTCCGCGCGGGTGCTGTCCGGGTGGGCCTCTCGCATCCTGGCCAGCGATTCGATCTGCCAGTCGGCACCGGTGCGCTGGGCCTGCACGCGATCCCGGATGACGCCAAGGTAGCGGTCGATGTCCTCCTCATCGATACCCGAGCCGGCCAGCCCCTCACGAGCCAGCGGCAGGAGCTCGTCGCAGATGAGTTTGGAGGCCGGCAGCTTCTCCCCGTTCAGCCATGTAAGCTGAGCAGACAGCCCCAGACGCGCCGCCGCGATGAAGTTACTCTTGGCGTCGTCGAACAGGATCGCATCGGTGATGTCGCCGTGCTTGCGGTACAGCCCACTGACGAGGCCGAACCAGAAGGCCGAGTTGGCCACCTCGTCGATGGGCGTTGGGCCCGCCGGCAGGATCCGATTTTCGATGCGCAGGTGCGGCTTCCCATCGGTGATGCCATAGCAGGCACGGTTCCAGCGGTAGACGGTACCGTTGTGGAGCTGCAAGGCTTTGAGCTTGGGCACCTGCCCGGCATCGAGCATTCCGAAGGGGTCCTCGGGCTCGTCAGTAGAGAGAATCACCCGAAAGCGTGAGATGTCCTCTTTAAAGATCTCTGTGACCGAGTCCTTCACCCAGTCGGTGCCGAAGTGCACCCGGGGGCTCATGTCGCGCAGGTACAGGTTCGTACTGCGCGTGTCCACCGCCTGCTGGAAGAGCGCAATGCGGGTTTCCTGCCAGAGGCGCTTCCCGAAGAGGGTGGGCGAGTTGGTGGCACAGGCCAGACACGGCCCCGCTGCCACCTGCGCAATGTTATAGAGGTCAGCAAACTCATCCGGCGCCACCTGAAAGTGCGTCTGGAAGCTGGTATTGCACCCCTCCAGCATGATGGAGTCGTGCTTCACAAAGAGCTCGTCCACGCCTCGAATCTGAAACTGCGCAGGTCCGCCGCGGAGGCGGTTGAGCGCATTGTTGAGTGCGTAGTACCTCGGCTTCGGCGTCATATTATCAAGTACGACGTCCGAGATATGAATTGTCGGTAGGATCCCCGTCAGCACGACGTCTCCGCCGGCTTTACGAACGATTTCCCGGACGTACTCCATCGTCTGGTTGACGTCTTCTTCCATGCGCCGGAGACAATCGCCTCCGAACACCATGGGGTCCATGTTGAACTCCAGGTTGAACTTGGTGAGCTCGGTTACCACCCGGTCGTCGGTATTGTGCGCAAGCACCTCTTCGATAATGGGGGCAGGCTGTCCCCGTTCGTCAATCAAAAAGAGCTCTTGCTCAGCCCCAATACGCCGTATGCCGGTTTCGAACATATCATGGGACAGCATGTGCTCCAATGCGCGCACGTCCTGCAAAATCTCGCGGACAAACTGACGCAGTTTGGAATTATCGTCGACCGTGGAAACGTTCTGCTCACCCATAAGGCAGGGGGGCTTGTGGTAGAGGAAAGAAGGCGCTGCGTTGACGCTGGCTTAGCCGCACGACAACTCATGTGTCATACGTGTACCGCGAAGATATGATTAAGGTAATGACTGGCGCAGACAGGTGCACATAAAAGTTGCATGCCTTTCCATCAGCATAAAAAAACGCCCGGCGCCTGGGCACCGAGCGTTTCGCTACATAGTGATGCCAGCCTTCGCCCTGGCAAACCAAGGGACGCGGCTATTTCCTCTTCGCCTTGCTCTTCTTTTTCTTACCCTTGCGCTTTCCTTTTTTCTCAAGCTTCTGGTTGATCAGCTCTACCCCCTGCTGCAGGGTGATGTCGTCTGGGGTGAGGTCATCGGGAAGGGAGGCGTTCGTCTTCTTGTGTTTAACGTACGGGCCATAGCGCCCGTCGCGCACCTCAATGGCCGCGCCCGTCTCGGGATGAGCCCCCAGGACCCGAAGCGGGGCATTGCGTTTGTTTTTCTTCTGCAGTAGCTCCAGCGCACGGGGCAGTTCGACGGTGAGCACGTCGTCGTCTTTTTTGAGGGAGGCGAAGGTGCCCTGATGGCGCACGTACGGGCCATACCGCCCGATGCTGGCCTGCACATCCTTGCCGGACTCGGGATGGGCGCCCAGCGTGCGCGGCAGGTCGATGAGCTGACGGCCGAGGTCGAACGTCACATCATCGGGCTCTACGCCATCAGGCAGCGACATCCGCTTGGGCTTCCCTTCCTGCTCGTCATCGCCCAACTGCACATACGGGCCGAAGGGGCCGCTCTTGAGGATGATGGGCATATCGTGCTCGGGATGAATGCCCAGCACCTGATCGCCGGCGTGGCTGCGTTCGAGCAGCTCATCCAGGTATTCCTTGGTGACGTCGCCGGGCGCGATGTCGTCGGGGAGCGAGGCCGTTTCTGTGTCGCCCTCCACGTCGCCTTCCACGTACGGCCCGTACCGTCCAACCCGCACGACGTGCGGCTGCCAGGGCGTGAAGTCGAGCGCGCAGATCTCGCGGGGGTCGATGGACTCCAGCCCCCCCTCCACGCGTGCCCGGAGCCCGTCGTCCCCCTGGTAAAACGATTGCAGATACGGCTCCGCGTCCCGCTCACCCGCGGCAATATCATCCAGCACCTGCTCCATGTTGGCGGTGAAGTGCACATCCACCAGCTTGTCGAACTGCGCCTCCAGCAGGTTATTGGTGGCGAAGGCCCAGAAGGTAGGCACCAGCGAACTACCCTTCGACCGGGCGTAGTTGCGGCGCTGGATGGTGTCGATAATCGAGGCATAGGTGCTGGGGCGCCCGATACCTTCCTGCTCCAGCATTTTGATGAGCGAGGCTTCCGTAAAGCGGCTGGGGGGCTTCGTTTCGTGCCCTACCGGTTCCACTTCCTTGCAGGCGGGCGCATCCCCTTCCTTGAGACGGGGCAACGGATTCTCCCGGTCTTCCAGCGCCGCCGTGGGGTCGTCGCTGCCTTCTACGTAGGCGCGGAAAAAGCCGGCAAACTCGATGGTCTTGCCCGAGGCACGAAACCGCGCGACGTCGCCCTCTTCGCCAGATTCGATGTGCGCAGTGATGTGCTTGAGGCGAGCATTGGCCATCTGGGAAGCCACGGTCCGCTTCCAGATGAGGTCATACAGTCGGGCTTCCACGCCGCGAAGTTTGAGCTCTTTGGCCGTCTTCATGGCTGAGCCGGCCGGGCGGATGGCCTCGTGGGCCTCCTGCGCGTTCCGCACCTTGCCGCTGTAGATTCGGGGTTTGGGGCTGAGATAGGTGTCTCCGTAGCGCTTCTTGACCGCCGCCCGAGCGCCATTCATTGCTTCCGTGGAGAGGTTGGACGAGTCCGTACGCATGTACGTGATGTGGCCGTTCTCGTACAGCCGCTGCGCCGTTTGCATGGTCTGCCCCGCCGAAAGGCTGAGCTTCCGGCTGGCCTCCTGCTGCAACGTCGAGGTAATGAACGGGGCGTACGGCTTCCGCTGCGACTGCCGCTCGTCTACGTTCACCACGCGCCACGGGGCATCGGCCAAGCGCTCGGCCAGACTGGTGGCCTGCGCTTCTTCCATAAGGAGCAGGTCCTTGCCATCCTCCAGACCCTCCTTGAGGCGCCCGGTGTTCTCGTCGAAGTCCCGACCCGAGGCCAAGCGCAGGTCGTTATAATGCGTCATCTTGGCGTCGAAGGCCTGCCCCTCCTGCGCCAGCGTGGCTTTGAGGTCCCAGTACGAGGCCGGCACAAAGTGAATGCGCTCGATCTCGCGCTGCACGAGCAGGCGGACGGCCACGCTCTGCACGCGCCCGGCGGAGAGCTTCGGCTTAATTTTCTTCCAGAGCAGCGGGGAGATCTCATAACCCACCAGGCGGTCCAGGATGCGGCGGGTCTCCTGCGCGTCGACCAGGTTGCGGTCGATGTCGCGCGTCGACTCCAGCGCCTGCTCGATGGCCTCCTGCGTAATTTCGTGGAAGACCATGCGGCGCACCGGCACTGAAGGGTTGAGGACCTCCAGCAAATGCCAGCCAATGGATTCGCCTTCACGGTCTTCATCTGTAGCGATAAACAACTCGTCGGCGTTCTTGAGCGCTGCCTTTAGCTCGCGCACCACCTTCTTCTTTTTCGAAGGAATCACGTACAGCGGCTCGAAGCCGTTATCTACCCGGACGCCCAGCGTAGCCCAATCTTCGCCCTTAACCTCTGCCGGTACTTCCTTGGCCGACGATGGCAAGTCCCGAATATGCCCCATGCTGGCCTCCACCTGATAATCCCCACCCGACAAGAACTGCCGGATGGTACGGGCTTTCGTAGGAGATTCAACAACGACCAAACGATTCATAAAAGGCGGGCTGTTCGTGTAGAGAAAGCTACGGTGCGGTGCCGGCTGAGGCCAATCGTGCCACCTCTTGATGGAGTGATGAGGCATCCAGCGGGACCTTCCAAAAGCGGAGTTAGGACGAAGCGACGTTTGCAGCGTTCCAAGTGGGCTTGCTCAGGACTCCGCAAAACGGGCTGTTGAGGCCATGGTAATGCTACGAGACTGTTAGGAATGGCCGTGTTCGTGCTGGCATGGGCCGCCCTTCCCATTGCCCGGCCTTACGGCCGTCTCCAAACCACACGGTGGCCGCCCTCCAACGAAGGAGAACGGCCACCGGAATGGAGTGAAGACTTGACTAAGCGCGAGTTACGCAGTAGGCTCGTCGGCTGTCAGGCCATATTCGAGCGTGTCTTCGCCGAGGTAGTGATCCACGTGGTGGGCTCGTTCCTCACAGCGGGTAAGCGCCTTCTCAAAGATGCGCTTGGTGCCGTGGTCGCCCAGCTCGAGGGCTTTCTCAATGCCCGCACGCAGCTTCTTAGCCAGGGTACCTTCCGCGGCGCGATCGTGCTTCAGCATCTCGCGTACCCGGTAGGTGCCTTCGGGCTCGTGCTGCACGGCCGAGAGCTTCGCATGATTGACGGGGTCACTCGTCGGGATGCCGCCCAGCGCGGTCATGCGCTCTGCGATCGTGTCGAGGTACTTGTGCACATCATTGTAATTCTCCTCAAGGAAGACGTGCAGGTCGTGGTACTGCGGACCTTCTACCAGCCAGTGATGCTTGTGGTACTGGTGGTACATGACCCACATGGTAGACTGCACTTCATCCAGAATCGGAATGAGCGCCTCGGCAACTTCGCTATCCAGTCCCACAGGGTTGTCTTCCACAAAGGACTGTGCACGCCAGGGCTCGCCAAAGGTGTCACGCCGCTCTTCTTCCGAAGGCAGTGCTTCACCGTTGGCGTGCATGTGGGTGTTCTCGTAGCTTGGCGTATCTACGGCGGTTTCCGTTCGAGTCTTCGTTTGTGTTTGCGTACTCATTATAGACTCCATTCTTTCGTTTACAGGCTGTGACTTGCTTCGTTGTTTCCACCACTATATAACAGCAAGAGCGGTGCCTGATTCTGATAACTTCCACGCGCCGGGGGGCTTTGCCAGCCTCGTAACAGGAAGCGGGCAGTGGCTGCCAGCGCGTCAGTTCAAGTGATGACAGCCTGCCGTTTTGCGGCCAACGAATGACAGAACCGCGGCGCCTTACGTTGGGGCCGGGGCCATTCGCCTCTTTCCTCTTAGGTACGTAGCTTGACGTGTCATTGCCCTCTTTTTTCCTACAGACCAACTTCAACCGATATGGCTTCCCTCAAGCAAACGGCCATTAGCACGACGGCCCTCACGGCAGCACTCGCGGCCGGGGCCGGCACCGCCACAGCAATCATCACCGTCGCACAGGGTGAGACCACCGGAGCCCCTGGGTTCTCTAAAGCCCTTTCACGCGTGGGGAAGGCGGCGGGCGGCACGATGCAGACGGGCGTGGCGGTGATTGGCGCGAGCGCGGCGCTCAGTGGCATCCTCGTCTACGAAATCGTTAAACTGCTGGAGCGCTAAACCAACGAGCGCTACTCTCGCGACGATTGGCGCCCAGCCGGTACGCCCTCTCTCTCCTCTGCAGCCGCCAGAAACTCGTCTTCATCAAGTAACGGCTGGCGCCTGGGCGGCAACGCATGCTGCTGCTCCACCGTCCGCTCTAACTGCTCAATTCGTTGAATCAGGGGCTTGTTCGCCTGTTCAACCGCCATCTCCACAATGGCCTGTAACTCGGACAACTTAACATCGCTCTTGGCGCTCCCTCGCCGCCCCAGGTAGCCAAAAATATTTGACAGCAAGTACCAGGAGAGGAAGGTGCCACACAGCACCAGGGCCATTACCACCAGAAATTCAGGGCCTTGCATTTCTCAATAGGCGTCGGTTGAGCAGTCTACGCAGTAGTCACGCGTGATCGGTGTCGGACGGGAGCTGCTCCTGCTCGGACGTCGGGGCTTTGAGGCGCCGCAGCTCGCGCTCCAGACGGTTCACGCGCTCCCGGAGCGGGCGGTTGGCTTCCTCAACGCTTTCCTGCACGAGGGTTTTCAGCTCGCTCACGCGCAGCGCCTTGCCTCCTTTTGCAGACGATACACGGTCGTTTTCACGCGAGTAGTCCATTCCCATCTTCACGAACAGGGCCACGAAGGAAAAGACGATAAAGACAACAGCAACAGCAGTGACGTCCATAGCCTTAGTCGAACATTGATGGGGAAGGATTACGCCAATCGGTACGGACAGGGGCGGGTCAGGTTACGGTGCCTCCAGAGGCCCAGCGGGCACTCAGGTGAACGCGTTTAACCCGGTCACGTCGTGGCCCACCACGAGGGTGTGGACTTCGTGCGTGCCCTCGTAGGTCACTACCGACTCCAGATTGGCCATGTGGCGCATCACGGGGTACATGCCCAGCACGCCGTTGCCCCCCAGCACCTGCCGGGCCGACCGGCAGATGTCAAGCGCGACCTTGCAATTGTTGCGCTTGGCCAGCGACACCTGCTGCGGCCGCATGGTGCCGACAGCCTTGAGCTTGCCGAGGCGCCAGTTCAGGAGTTGCGCTTTGGTGATTTCCTGAACCATATCGGCCAGGCGTTCCTGAATGAGTTGGAAGCCGCCGATGGGCCGGTCAAACTGTGTGCGGTTTTTAGCATGCTGCAGGGCAGCATCGTAGCAATCCATGGCTGCGCCGATGGCCCCCCAGCAGATGCCGTAGCGCGCCTGGGTGAGGCACGACAGGGGGCCGCGTAGGCCCTTTACGTTTGGCAACATGTTGCTGGCGGGGATGCGCACCTCGTCGAAAATAACTTCCGAGGTGATGGCGGCGCGCAGCGACCATTTATCCATGATGCGCGGAGCAGAGACGCCGGGGCGGTCCAGCTCCACCAGGAAGCCGCGCACGTCGCCCTCGTCGTCGCGAGCCCAGACCACACATACGTCACCCTCAGATGCGTTGGTGCTCCAGCGCTTGTGCCCGTTAATGATGTACGCGTCGCCATCCCGCGTGGCGGTCGTTTCCATGCCGGCGGGGTTGGAGCCGTGCTTGGGCTCGGTCAGCGCGAAGCAGCCGAGCGCTTCCCCCGCGGCAAGCTGTGGAAGCCAACGCTGCTTTTGCTCCTCGGACCCGTAGCGCCAGATAGGGTACATCACCAGCGAGCTTTGCACGGAGCAAAAGGAACGGAGCCCTGAATCGCCCCGCTCAATTTCCTGCATCATCAGGCCATACGTAATATCGCTATGCCCTCCACCGCCGTAGGCGATGGGCAGGTTTGGGCCGAGCACGCCCAGCTCCGCAAACCGTGGCACAAGCTCCCGCGGGAAGGTCATGTCCTGCGCATGCTGCTCGATGATCGGCTTAACTTCCTCTGTGACAAAGGCACGTACCCGGTCTCGATGCGCCCGCTCTTCGTCCGTCAGAAGCTCGTCTATCGCGTAGTAATCGAGCCCCTCGTAGGCTGCCGGATCGTACGTATCTGACGTGGTAGGGGAAACATCAGGTAACGTATCGAGAGGAGCTTCGGGAGCGGCGATGTCGGACATAACAGGCGGGCTGTAGAAATGGAAGGGAATGGTGACCTGCAGCTACAGGCATGTTGGGTTTGCACGTCTATCTGAAACGAATGCTGCTTGCCTGGGTTCGGATCGCACTTCGCATTGCGCTCCTCTTTTTGCTCTCCTCCTTACCGCCACGTCCGCCTATGTTGTGCTCCCGCCAGTGGATGGCGCTTGTCGCCGCCTTCGTGTGTAGTCTTTTTCTTTTGGCACCGCCTCAGCAAAGCCAGGCGCAAGACATGGATACCCGCTTCGGGCTGGGCTTTAACGGCCTGATCAGCACCGGGGATGGGTTTGGCCTCGGACTTCGGGGCCGGGTCTCGACACCCGTGAACCGGGACGTGTCGGTGGCCTTCGACCTCGGGTTCAGCGGCTTTGTGCTGGGCGGACGGGAGGATGCCAGTTACGTGTTCGACCCCCAGCTCTCCACTATCGTCACCCTGCCGGAATCCGATAACACGGCGCCGTACGTACTCGCCGGCATTGGCGCGTACGTACCGTTCGGCTCGAGCCTCTCGGATGATCCGCTGCGCGGGCCGACCGTGCACCTGGGCCTCGGCTGGGTGCGCGCCCTGGCGGAGACGTCGCTATACTATGAGGTAAACCCAGCGCTCGTCATCGCACAGGACCGCGTCGGGCTCTCGGTGCCGGTGCGTATCGGTCTTATTTTTTAAGGCGGTCCGTCCCGCCACTGCCTCATCACCCGCCGCTTTCTTATTGGCATTGTCCGCCGCCTCGTGGCCAGCCTGTACCTCCACATTCCTTTCCGCCCGGAGACCTATCCGCCGTCGGACGCTTACACTGAGGTCGACCCGGGGCTGCACACCACCTACGTGCAGGCGCTTGTTCGGGAGATCGGCCACTACGGCGACCGGTACGGGGCAGCTGAGCCCATCGACACGCTGCATGTCGGTGGGGGCACGCCCTCGCTGCTCCACGTGGACGATCTCCAGCGGCTGTTCCGGGCCGTGCTCCGTGCGTTTGATGCGCCGCTTACGGAGGCTACCCTCGAGGTGGCCCCGGCCCATGCCTCAGCAGATTACCTCGACAGTGCGCGAGCGCTTGGCTTTACCCGCGTGAGCCTGGGCGTGCAGTCCTTCTACCCAGACGATCGCCGGGCGCTTGGCTTTGCGTCGGTGGCAGAGGATATGGACGCGATTGTGGCACGCTGCCATGCGGCCGGCTTCGATAGCTTTTCCATCGACCTGGCGTTTGGCTGGGCGGCGCAGGAGGACGACTATTGGGCGGCCAACCTGGCGCGAGCGGCTCGCCTGGAGGTGCCACACCTTACCCTGAACGAAGTAACCGATGAGGGACGCAGGGCAGCGAAGGATCAAGTTTCCGCCCGATACCGACGGGCCCTCGACCTCCTGTCGGACCGCGGCTATGAGCCGTATGAGATCGCCAACCTTGCGCGCCCCGGGCATCGGTGCCGCCAGAACGAAGCCTACTGGTCGCATGCCAACTACCTCGGCCTCGGGACCAGCGCTCACTCCTTCTGGTGGCAGGGGCTGCCGGCCTACCGCTGGGCGAACGTCACGCCATCCAGCCGGTACGCCGCCCTCGTGCGCCAGGGCCACGCCCCTACGGCCGGACGCGAGGCCCGCACCCTCGACGACCTGGCCGACGAGTACGTCTTGCTCCGCCTTCGCACCCGCGACGGACTCGACCTCGACCACCTCGCCCGTCGCTACGGGCTGGACGTGCTGGACATGGCGCCTGATGCCCTGGACGAACTGATCGCGGAAGGCTACCTTACCCACGACCCAGCGGTGAGCCGACTGCGGCTTACCAGGGATGGCATGCTCGTGTGCGATGCCGTAACCCAACACCTCCTTCAAGCCCTTACTATCACCTGACGTTATGCGCTTCCTGCTGGGCACCCTGCCCGTTTTCCTCGTGTCGCTCCTCCTGCTCACTGGCTGCGGCGAGGAGGAGGAATCTACCACGCCCCGGGACATCCCCTTCCGTGCCGATGGGGTGCTGGAGTTTGTAGATGCTGACGGGCAACGCCTCGAAGCCATTGCCATCGAGATTGCCGATACGGATTCGGCCCGCCAGCGCGGCCTCATGGACCGCCGCTCTCTGCCCGAGCGTGGGGGCATGCTGTTTATTTTTGACGACGCCGACGAGCGCTCCTTCTGGATGCGCAACACGCCCCTGGCGCTGGACATCATCTTCGTAGGGGCTGACTCGCAGGTGGTAAACATCCACCGGCGCACCCGTCCCCTTGCCGATGAGCGGTACGAATCGGAGGGCCCGGCGCAGTACGTTGTGGAGGTCCGGGCCGGCTTTACCGCCCGCTATGACATCGACGAGGATACCCACATTCGCTGGCGCCGCCGCGACAACTAATTCCCCTCCCGCCATCGTACGCTCTACTGCTTATGCGTTACGTCCTGCTTGCCGTTGCCCCCCTCCTCCTGCTCTTGGCCTGCGACCCCGGCGCGCCGCCCAACGATGGGCCGACCGAGGAAGACACGGCTGAGGCGCCTGAATTTCGGGAGGATGGCACGCTCACGTTCTACCGCGACAGTATGGAACCGCTGGACATCGCCATCGAGATAGCTGACACCGACGAAGCCCGAGCGCGGGGCTTGATGGGCCGGGAGGCGCTACCCGAAATGAGCGGCATGCTATTCATCTTCGAGGAAGAAGCCGAACGGTCGTTCTGGATGGCCGACACGCCCCTCTCCCTGGATCTCCTCTTCATCGACGCGGACGGCGTCATCGGCCATATCCACAAATACGCCCGCCCGTTCTCCTCCGAACAGATCCCCTCAGAAGGTCCCGCGCAATACGTACTGGAAGTCCCCGCCGGATTTACGGACCAGCACAACATCGCCGTCACGGACAGCCTGTCCTACGAGCGGCTGTAACGACTGGGCCGGAAAACCCGTAAACATTCGTTTACATACCAAACGATTCGCCGCAAGCACACGTCCGTGAGGCCTGCGGATTGGTGAAGTGAAAGCCGTCCCCGTCGAGTCCATCGGTGAAGTCGAGCTCGGAATCCTGAACGTAGAGGAAGCTCCGTTTGTCAAGCAGGACCTGAATACCTTCAGCCTCTAAAACGCGATCGGAGTCCCTGCAGGTGGTGTCCCATCCAATATCATAGGTGAGCCCGGAGCATCCGCCGGGCACGACGGCCACGCGCAAGTACGTCGAATCTAACGATACACCCTCATTACGTGCAATGGTGCGGATGCGGTCGTGAGCGCGGTCGGTGATCTGAATGGACATGGCAAAGCAGGCGTTCGTCAGCAAAGAGGCGTTCCCAGACTGGCCTTGATGCAGGGCCTCAGCACCAGTCTGTTTCATACGCTACCGCCCGTTCAGAAGGGTGTTTCCATGGGCCCCGCGGACCGCACCGCGGATCAGATGAAGGGATTATGTAACCCCGGGAAGAGATGGGAACGAGCGGTTGACCGCCTGGTATGACGTCGCAGGTTTACACAGCGGCACAGATGTAAACCATCGTTTACAAATAGCCGATCCCGGTGGACGTACTTCGCCTGCGTCCCTCACTGCTTTCCGACCATTTCCGACCCGTCTCTATCTATGAGTACGACACAGACTGAATACCTGCAGGACGTCGCCGATGCCGACTACGAGCACGGATGGACGACCGACGTTGAAGCCGATACTGCCGATCCCGGGCTCACGGAGGATACCGTGCGCATGATCTCGGCGAAGAAAGAAGAGCCGGAATGGCTCCTGGAATGGCGCCTGAAAGCGTTTCGGTACTTCAAGAAAATTATGGAGGACTCGAGCCAGTACCCTGAGTGGGCCCACCTGAAGTATGTGAAACCCAACTTGCAGGAGATTAGCTACTACTCCGCCCCCAAGCGGAAGGCCCGTTACGACAGCCTCGACGAGGTGGATGACGAACTGCTCGAAACGTTTGAGCGTCTTGGCATTCCCCTGCAGGAGCAGAAGCAGCTTGCAGGTGTAGCGGTGGACGCTGTGATGGACAGTGTATCAGTGGCGACCACCTTCAAGGAAGAGCTGAAGAAAGCGGGCGTCATCTTTTGCTCCATCTCCGAGGCAGCCCGCGAGCACCCGGATCTGGTGCGCAAGTACATGGGCTCGGTGATTCCGTATACGGACAATTACTTTGCCTCCCTCAACTCGTGTGTCTTTAGCGACGGCTCGTTTGTGTACATCCCGAAGGGCGTCCGCTGCCCCATGGAGCTGTCCACCTACTTCCGTATCAATGAGCAGAACACCGGGCAGTTTGAACGGACGCTCATCATTGCCGAAGATGATTCCTACGTCAGCTACCTTGAGGGGTGCACCGCGCCGCAGCGCGACGAAAACCAGCTGCACGCGGCCGTGGTGGAGCTCATAGCACACGACAACGCGGAAATCAAGTACTCCACTATTCAGAACTGGTACCCCGGCTCTAAGGAGGGCAAGGGCGGTATCTACAACTTCGTAACCAAGCGCGGCCTCTGCAAGGGCGACGACTCCAAGATCTCCTGGACACAGCTGGAGACGGGCTCGTCCATCACGTGGAAGTACCCGAGCGTCATCCTGAAGGGCGACCGCTCTGTCGGCGAGTTTTACTCCGTGGCCTTCACGAAGGGGCATCAGCAGGCTGACACGGGCACGAAGATGACCCACATCGGCAACGACACCAAGAGCACGATTATCTCGAAGGGGATCTCCGGCGGCCGCAGCGACAACAGCTACCGCGGTCTGGTGCGGGTGAACAAGAACGCCAAGAACGCCCGCAACTTCTCCCAGTGCGACTCCATGCTGCTGGGCGACCGCTGTGGCGCGCATACCTTCCCCTACATTGAAATTGACAACCCGACGGCGCAAGTCGAGCACGAAGCCACTACCTCTAAAGTCGGTGACGATCAGCTCTTCTACTGCCATCAGCGCGGGCTAAACGAAGAGGAGGCCATCAAGATGATTGTGAATGGCTTCTGTAAAGAGATCCTCGCGAAGCTACCGATGGAGTTTGCCGTCGAAGCCCGCGAACTGCTGGCCATTGAGCTGGAAGGCTCGGTCGGATAATCAGAAAACGGTAGGTAACGGGCGCCAAGGCCATGCATCAACGGCCCCGCGCCCATTTCCTCCCTTTTCTGATCTAACGTTTTCAACAGACATCACACGAATACCTTTACACCCCCATGGCACTTCTTGAAGTCAAAAACCTCCACGCCAGCGTGGAAGACACCAACATTCTCAAAGGCGTTGACCTCACCATTGACGGTGGGCAGGTGCACGCCATTATGGGCCCTAATGGGTCCGGTAAGAGCACGCTTGCCTCGGTACTGGCCGGGCGCGAGGAATACGAGGTCTCGGAAGGCTCTGTGCACTACCTGGGTGAAGACCTGCTGGAGCTGGAGCCCGACGAGCGCGCCCTTGAAGGCATCTTTTTGGCGTTTCAGTACCCGGTCGAGCTGCCCGGCGTGAGCATGATGAACTTTCTGAAGCAGGCCATCAACTCCAAGCGCGAACACCAAGGGCAGGAGGAAATCAAGGCGGCGGACTTCATGAAGCTGATGCGCGAGCGTGCTGAACTGGTCAGCCTCGATCCGAAGCTCATGCGTCGGTCGGTAAATGAAGGCTTCTCTGGTGGAGAGAAGAAGCGCAACGAGATCTTCCAGTTGGCCATGCTGGAGCCGAAGCTGGCGATCCTCGATGAGACGGATTCCGGCCTCGACATTGATGCGCTGCGCGTGGTAGCGGACGGCGTCAACAAGCTCCGCGCCGAAGACCGCGGCTTCCTCATCATCACGCACTACCAGCGTCTGCTCGACTACATCGTGCCGGACGTGGTACACGTGATGGTAGATGGCAAGATTGTGAAGACGGGCGGCAAGGACCTGGCCATCGAGCTGGAAGAGAAGGGTTACGACTGGATCCGCGGTGAAGCCGTACCGGCGTAACCTCCCCCCGCCTGCTCCCATCACTTTAGATTCTTTAGTGGCCTTATGCCCCAGACACTCGAAAAGATAGAAACCACGCCTGAAGAGCGTTTCCTGACCGCCTTCCGTGCGGCCGACGGCACGACGCTCAACGGCTCCAACAGTCGCCTGCACACCCTGCGGAAGGAAGCCATTGAGCGCTTTGAAGCGCTGGGCTTCCCCAAGCGAAAGGCAGAAGCGTACAAGTACACCAACATCCAAAAGGTGCTAAAGCGCAACTATGCGCTGGAGCTTGCCCCGCGCGATCCGCACGTAACGGCCGATGACATCGCGCCCTTCCTCGTGCCAGACCTGGACGCCCATGTGCTCGTCCTCGTGAATGGCCGATTCAACGAAGCGCTCTCCTCCATCGGAGAGCTGCCCGATGGCGCTATTGTGACCGGCTTTGCTGAGGCGGCGCGCCAGCATCCCGACCTGGTGGAGGCCCACGTTGGCCAGTACGCCGACCACGAGAACGACGTCTTCATCGCGCTGAACACAGCCTTCACGCAGGACGGCGCTTTTGTGTACGTCCCGAAGAGCACCGTTCTCGAGAAGCCTGTCCACATTGTCAGCGTCGTGGCTGCGGAGGAAGACCTGATGCTGCAGCCTCGCTACCTCTTCATCGCAGAAGAGAACGCGCAGGCCACGATCATCCAGACAGGCCGTGCCATTACCGATACGCACACCTTCACCAATGCCGTGGTGGAAAGCTACGCCGGTCGGAATGCCCACCTCGACCACTACGAGATTCAGGACGAAGGGCCGAAGTCGGCTATCCACCTGTCCTCGCAGGGGTATCAACATGAGCACAGCGTGGTGCGCACCAACGCGTTCACCTTTAGCGGTGAGCTCGTGCGCAACAACCTGCGCATGCTGCCCGACGGCGCCCACTGCGAGTCGCACCTGTATGGCCTGGTGCTGGGGCGCGATGGGATGCACGTCGATAACCACACGGTGGTGGACCACGCCGCGCCGGACTGCTATAGCTCGGAGCTATACAAGCATCTGGTGGATGATGATGCCACGGCTGTCTTTAACGGCCGCGTGCTGGTGCGCCAGGATTCGCAGCGCATCAACGCGTATCAGTCGAACGATAGCCTGCTGCTCTCTGAAGACGCCGACATTTACTCCAAGCCCGAGCTTGAGATTTATGCCGACGACGTGGAGTGCAGCCACGGCGCAACCACCGGCACGCTGGACAAAGAGGCGATCTTTTACCTCCAGAGCCGGGGCCTGAGCTACGCCGAGGCCCGCGCGCTGCTGCTGGTGGCCTTCGCCCGCGACGTGCTGGATAACGTGAAGGTCGAAGCCCTGGAGGCGCTCCTTGACACCTACGTAACCGCGCGCTTCGGCCCCCAGGCGTAACGCTGTTTTACCACGCACCCGCACCTGCCATGCCTACTTCTGTCGATGCCCCAGACACCCTGACGCGCCCGTTCGATGTTGCGCAGGTCCGGGCTCAGTTTCCCACGCTGCAGCGGACGGTGCATGGGGATCAGCCACTGGTGTACCTGGACAACGCCGCCACCTCCCAGAAACCCGACGTGGTCATCGACCGCATCCGGGCGTACTATGCGGAGGAAAACAGCAACGTCCACCGCGGCGTGCACCGGCTGAGTCAGGTGGCGACCGACGCCTATGAGGGCGCGCGGGAAAAGATTGCGCGCTTTATCAATGCGGCGCACACGCACGAGGTGATCTTCACGCGGGGCACGACGGAAGGCATCAACCTGGTCGCCCACAGCCTCGGGGCGTCGCACCTCTCCGCAGGGGATGAAATCATCGTCTCGGAGATGGAGCACCACTCCAACATCGTCCCGTGGCAGATGCTCTGCGAACGTGTGGGCGCCACGCTGCGGGTGATCCCGGTAAGCGACGCGGGCGAGCTGGATTACGACGCCTACGCCGATATGCTGGGCGAGCAGACGGGCCTTGTGGCCATCGGGCACATCTCGAATGCGCTGGGCACCATCAACCCGGTGCAGCAGATGATCGCGGATGCACACGCCGTGGGCGCGCTCACCCTGATCGACGGCGCGCAATCCACCCAGCACAGCCGCGTAGACGTACAGGCGCTCGACTGCGACTTCTTCTGCTTCTCAGGCCACAAGATGTTTGGCCCTACGGGCATCGGCGTGCTCTATGGCAAGGAGGACCTCCTGAATGCCATGCCGCCGTTTCAGGGCGGGGGCGACATGATCGACCGCGTGAGCTTTGACGGCACCACGTACGATGCCCTCCCGCACAAATTTGAAGCGGGCACCCCGCACATCGAGGGCGCCATCGGGCTGGGCGCTGCCGTCGACTTTATCGAGGGACTCGACATGGATGCGGTGCAAGCCCATGAGGCGGACCTGCTCGCCTATGCGACTGAGCAGCTGCAGACGATCGATGGCCTGCGCATCATCGGGACGGCCCAAGAGAAGGCCAGCGTGATTTCCTTTCTTGTGGGCGACGCGCACCCGTACGATGTCGGCACGCTCCTCGACCAGATGGGGATTGCCGTCCGCACGGGTCATCACTGCACCGAGCCGCTGATGGACCGGTATGGCATCCCCGGTACGGTCCGCGCCTCGTTCGCCCTGTACAACACACGCGACGACGTCGATCGCCTCGTGCAAGCGCTCAAGCGTATTCAGCCGCTCCTTTCGTAATTCCACCTGCCCGGTCCGCCACCATGGAAACCACCTCAATTCCCGAACGCGAAGAGGCCATCATCAACGAGTTTATGCTCTTTGATGACTGGATGGGGAAATACGAATACCTGATCGAGCTTGGCAAAGACCTTCCCCTCATTGAGGAAGAGTACAAGACCGACGACTTCCGCATCCGCGGGTGCCAGTCGCAGGTGTGGCTGCGGCCCGACCGTGCCAACAGCCACGTCGTCTACCGCGCCGACAGCGACGCGATGATCACGAAAGGCTTGATTGCCCTCCTCATCCGTGTCCTCTCCGACCAACCACCGGAGGCCGTCGCCAAGGCCGACGTCAAGTTTCTTGAGCAGATCGGCCTAAAGGAGCACCTCTCCTCCACCCGCAAGAATGGACTACAGTCGATGGTGCAGCAAATGAAGGCCTACGCCAACGCCCTCGCGCAGAACGGACAGACCGCCTGACCCAACGCCGCCTTACGATCGCTCCCCTTCTCCCATAAGCTAACGAGCCGCCCCATGGGTGCTGAAATTACCAACCTCTCCGATGATATTGTATTGGAAGATCGCATCATCGAGAACATCAAAGAGATCTACGACCCGGAGATTCCGGTCAACGTCTACGACCTGGGGCTGATCTACCGGGTGGATATCGCCGAAGACAAGACCGTGCACGTCACGATGACGCTCACAGCGCCCAACTGCCCCGCGGCAGGCATCTTGCCCGGGCAGGTGGAGCAGGCGGTGGGCAACACGGATGGCGTGGCCGATGTGGATCTGGAGCTTACGTTCGACCCGCCGTTCACGCCCGAGATGATGTCGGATGAGGCCCGTCTGGAGCTTGGCTTTATGTAGTCCGCTGTTTCCTCTGCTATGCACGCCCCTCGCGCAACCACCCGCTTGACCGCCGCCCGTTTTGCATTATGCCCAGTCCATAGCCATGGCGCACGAGCTGCTGGCCGATGGCCGGCAAGCGGACGTGGCACATATGCTGGAGCCACTCGTGAGCGAGGCGCAGGCAGGGGCCTCCGCGGCGCAGGCCGAACAGGCGCTGGTGCGCGCTCTGCTGGCCCGTATCCGTGTATTGCGGGAAGGACGAGCGCAGGACGCGCTGGCGCTGCTGGCACCGTACGAGAATAGCGCTGCGCGCGCTACCCTCCGGCCTGATGCACGCGCTGCGGTGGCCTGTGCAATGGGCTGGGCACGGGCCTGGCGGGACGTCCGCACCTACGATGGCCCGCGCGCCTTGGCGCTGCTGCAGGAAGCCGAGGCCACCGCCCGTGAAGAATCCGACAGCACCGGGACCTGCTGGGCACTGCTGGGTCAGGCGGTTGCCTACACCACCATCGACGAGTTCGCTCTGGTGCGCGAGGCGCTGCGCAAGGCAGAAACGGTAGCCGCGCGCATCCAGGATACGCTGGCCACCGCCTGGACGCACCACCTGCACATTCTTGACTGTGCCTTTCAAGGAGCGTACGACGACGGTCTGGCCCATGCTGCGATGCTCCAATCGGCCGGTACCCAGGTGCAAGATGCGATGCTGCTGGGCCATGGCCTCTCGTACGAAGCCGCACTGCGCCACGAACTGGGGCATCCGCCCGCTCAGGTGGTGGCTACGGCGGAGGCAGCCCGGCATGCGCTGGAAGGTGCGGTACAGGTGGCCGGCTACCCCTACGTGGCCGCGCTGCGGGCAGAGGCCAGCGCGCACATCCGGGCCGGCGCGTGGGCCGATGCGGAGCGCGCCATCACCCGCGGAGCAGACCGCCTTTCGGACGTCGCCACCGGGGAACTAATCATGGGGCTGGAGCAGGCCCGCCTCCATATGGCCCGCACCGACTGGGATGGGGCGGCAGCTGTGCTGAGCGACCTCACGACGCGGCTGCCCTATCGCGAAAGCCGCCTGCTGGCCTGTCGCCTGCAGCTTGCGGAAGCGCTCCTGCATCGCCAGCTGTTTGCCTATGAGCAGGCACGCGATGCGGCTGCCCAGGCCCTGCGGCAAGCCCGCCGCACAGGGCATCAGGTGTTTGAGCTGCGCGCGCTGCTGTCCCTGCTTCATACCGCTGTGCTGCAGTCTGATCTGGCAGGCGCTGAGGAGGTGCTTGAGGCGATTACCCCGCACCGCGCCCTGCTGCGCCTTGTGCCCCTGGCGGCCAACTGGTTCCGTATTCGCGGCCGCCTGGCCGATGTGCAAGGCCACGTAGCGGAGGCTACCGTGTGGCACCGGCAGGCGCTTGTGGCCGCCGAGGCCATAGGTGACGCCCCTACCGCCGCCCGGCAACGATTGGCGCTTGCCTGCCATGCCCCCGCAGAAGCCCACGCGCTGCTGGACGATGCCGCCGCGCAGTTCGATGCGCTGGCCATTCCTCACCTTCCGGAAGCCATCGCGGAGATGCGGTCCGAGCGCCATGCCTCAGGCGACGAGCCCGTCTGGGACGCTACCCTGGCAGACGACCTGTTCCGGGCAGCGCTCTCCCCGGTCCTCATCGCACAGCACGTAGGGCGCGCTGTGCAGCGTATCGACGACGGCCTCCAGGCGACGCTCCTCCATCACGCAGACGACGGCTGGCAAACCCTGCTGCCCACCACCGACGCGCCCACGCTCCCGCGGCGGTTCACATCGGAATCCACCGAGGAAGGAACAGCTTATTTTCTGTCGGAGGATGGCGCCCGCAGCTTCGCGGTATATCTCACGGGTCCCGACTCGGTCGTCGCAGATGCATGGGAAGCACTGGCTCCCTGGCGACCGCTCGTGTCGCTGGCATTGCAGCAGGCTACCCTCCTCGGCGACGCCCCTCCGGCCGCACACGATGCCAGCGATCGGACCGCATCCGCCGCGCTTCATACGCTGGTGGCAGGAGCGCCCGCGATGACGGCCGTGCTGGACCGTGCCGCGCGCCTCGCCCACACCCACAGCCCCGTCCTCCTCACCGGCGAGCCGGGCACCGGCAAGCGCACCCTGGCGGCCCGTATCCACCACCTCGACGCTGGCCCAGAGGCCCCCTGCATCACCGTAGACTGCACCAACATTGAGCAGGACCGCCTCGATGGTCGCCTCTTCGGCCATGGCGTGCCGGCAACGTCGGTATCATCCGCCAACAGCACCGCCTGCGCGTTTGCCCGGGCGGATGGCGGGACGCTTATGCTTCGCCAGGTGCATCTGCTCCCGCGCGACGTGCAGAAGCGGCTCGTGTACACGCTGCGGGAAGGCACCGTCCCGACGCCAGGAGCCGACGCGCCGCTTTCGGTTGATGTGCGGGTTATCGCTACCTCTACCGAGGGGCTGGAGGCGCTGCGACAACAGATGGATGAGGCATTGCTGGACCGGCTCCGCGTGCTGCATTTGCACCTGCCGCCGCTGCGCGAACGGCGCGATGACATCCCGCTGCTCGTTCGCCACCTGATGCGCGACCTCCTGCCCGCCGGTAGTCCCCTACCCACGCTCAGCGGCGCTGTGCGCTCCATTCTGCAGGACGCTCCGTGGCCGGGCAACATCCGGCAACTGCGTAACGAGATTGAGCGCGCGGTGGGCCCTCTGCGCAACGAGCCAGCCCCCATGCTGGACGTAGGCGACCTCTCGCCCAGCCTCGTTCGGGCGTCGCAAAACCGTGAGGCCGGACCGGCTACCGACACCCTCAGCTACCGCCTGCAACATGCTTCCCTGACCTTGAGCGACGCCCTCGCTGACGTTGAACGCGCCCTCATCCGTGACACCCTCGCCCGGTTTGATGGCCAGGTAGCCCCTACCGCCGACGCCCTTGGCCTCACCCGCCAGGGCCTCTACAAAAAGATTGACCGGCTCAACATTGATCTCGATCGGCTCCGCCATCCGGCCGCCGTTGCGTGACTCCTGACGTATCCACTTGATGACGCTTACCCATGTCAGACACCACTCCCGACGTTTCGCTCCAGCTCAACCATGCGTCCGTCATGACGGCCGCGCTGGATGACGCGGTAGCCTTCTATGTGGACCTCCTGGGGCTGACCCTGCGCGTCATTGAAGACGACCCCATCCGGGAAGGGCGCCAGCGCGCCATGCTCACCGACGAAGCCGGGCACGACGTCCTGGAAATCATCGAGATGCGCGAGTTGGCTCACCCGTCGGTGCCCGGCCGCGGCAGTATCCATCACCTCGGCTTTGAACTCACCACCGACGCCTACACCGCCCTCCGCTCCCGCCTCGACGCCGCCGGACACCCCTACCAGGAAACGCAGGGCCGCCTCTTCGTGCGCGACGTGGATGGCCTCGTGCTCGAAATCGAACATGACGGATCGTAGGCTCAACCGAAAGCGGCCTGCGGGCCTTTCCTCAGCGATTCTTCCGGTCAGTCCCCCGGATAGATGCGCAGGTGATTGTCGAGCTCATTGGGATCGGCCCCTTGCGGATCCACCCCACGCCTGCGCAGGAGGTTACCGCAGAGGCCAATCGCCTCCACCAGCCCTTCCGCCACGTGGTCCTGCTGAATCCCGTCCCGGATCCGCTCGATCACCGCGATCCAGTCGTCCGGCTCGACCACGGCGTTGATGCCGGTATCCCCGAGCACCTCAATGCGGTGCTCATCAATGGAGATAAAGATGAGGATGCCGGTGCGGTCTTTCGTGTTAAAGACCTCTTCTTCCACAAAGGCTTGCATGGCGCGACGGTGCACCTTGCGTGCCATCAAATCGGTGGGGGTGAGAAGGCGCTTCACGGCAGGCACGTAGGCGGTGACAACAGCGCCAAGCGTCCCGGCCGCGGTAGCCACCACCGCCACGCCCCAGCCGGCATACAGCCACGTCAGGCCCCAGCCGTCGTAGAGCTGAAACACCAGCATCACACCCACGAGCGAGAGTACACCGCAGAGGCTGGCGGCCCGCCACACGGCCTCGCCATACTGCCCGCTGTTACGCGCGATGACAGGCACGATCTCGCCCGCCGTCTGCACCTCGGCAGCCTCAACAGCCTCGGTGATCTGGCGAAGTTCGTCTTCAGAAAAATGGAGGGGCATAGCAGGGCACGCAGTGCGTGACGGGCAATGGTACGAGGGGTTACACGCCTGCTGAAGCGAACGCGTCCTGCACGATGCCTTGCGCCTCGCGGAGCAGCGCCTCTAAGTGATCTTCTCCTTTGAAGCTTTCGGCGTAAATCTTATAGATGGCCTCCGTGCCCGAGGGCCGGGCCGCAAACCAGCCGTTTTCGGTCACAACCTTGAGCCCGCCGATGGGGGCATCGTTCCCGGGCGCATTCGTAAGCTTGGCCTGAATGGTTTCACCGGCCAGTGCGTTGGCCGTAATGGCGTCAGGCGAGAGGCTCTTGAGGGCTGCTTTCTGATCGGGCGAGGCTGGCGCATCGATCCGCTTGTACACGGGCTCCGCAAACGACGCCGTCAACTCCGCATAGTGCGTCCCCGGGTCCTTGCCCGTGACGGCGGTGATTTCGGCAGCGAGGAGGTTCAGGATGATGCCGTCCTTGTCGGTCGTCCACACGGTGCCGTCCTTCCGCAGGAACGAGGCCCCCGCGCTCTCTTCTCCGCCAAACACGATGGCGCTGTTGAGCAAGTCATCCACAAACCACTTGAAGCCCACCGGCACCTCCCGCACCGTGCGGTCGAGGCTGCGCACCACGCGGTCGATCATGGAGCTGGAGACAAGCGTCTTGCCTACCTGGGCGTCGGCAGGCCAGTCGGGGCGGTGCGTGAGCAGGTACCGGATGGCCACCGCCAGGTAGTGGTTCGGATTCATCAGGCCCACGCTGGGCGTCACGATGCCGTGGCGGTCGTAGTCGGGGTCGTTGCCGAAAGCAATGTCGAACCGATCCTTCAGGTCTACCAGCCCGGCCATGGCGTAGGGCGAGGAGCAGTCCATGCGGATTTTGCCGTCTTTATCGACGCGCATAAACCGGAAGGTGGGGTCCACGTGCGGATTCACCACCTCAAGGTCCAGCCCGTAGGTCTCCGCGATGGGCTTCCAGTAGGCGATACCCGAGCCGCCCATGGGGTCGACGCCGATGGACAAGCCGGAGGCAGCGATCGCCTCCATATTGACGACTGACGACAGATCGTCGACGTACGGCTGCACGTAATCATGTGCCGCGGCTGCTTGCTCAGCCTTAGCCAGCGACACGCGCTGCACGCCGTCAAGGTTATTCTCCAGCAATGCGTTTGCGCGGTCCTCGATGCGCTGCGTGAGGGCCCCTCCTGCCGGTCCCCCGGTGGGCGGGTTGTACTTGAAGCCTCCATCCCGCGGCGGGTTGTGGGACGGGGTGATGACCACGCCATCGGCCTGCTCGCCGCTGTGGTCGCGGTTGTACGTCAGAATCGCATGGGAGATGACGGGCGTGGGCGTGTAGCCGCCGTCTTGCTGAATCACCACGTCTACACCGTTGGCCACCAGCACCTGTAGCGCCGTGGCCTGGGCCGCCGTTGACAGCGCATGCGTGTCCATCCCAAGAAACAGCGGCCCGGTCACCCCTTCGGCTGCGCGCACCTCTGCCACCGCCTGGCTCACTGCCAGAATGTGAGCCTCGTTAAAGGTCGCATCCAGCGCCGACCCGCGATGCCCCGAGGTGCCAAAGCTAACGCGCTGGGCTCGCTTCGACGGATCCGGCGTGCGGGTGTAGTACGCCGTCATTAAATCCGGGATGGGCGTCAGCAGGTCAGCAGGAGCGGGTTTGCCGGCGAGCTCGTGGAGGGCCATGGGATAGAGGGGGTCCGGTGGTGATGACGATGAAGAGGTAAGCTATGGCATGCGCCCCTCTTTCGCCAACGCCCCGGCGGCGCTCAGAGAATTGTTACAGCACCGCGCATGTCCGCGACGATCCATGAGGTGTGTTCAACCTTTGGCGTCCCGTCCCCCCACGTTACCGCCTCAATATCTCCGCACACTGTGGCCCTTCGCCTCCACCTTCGCAGTAGGCCTGCAGGCAGGCGCGAGACGCATCCCGCAGTGCATCACCTTCATGCGTATCCACGGCCACCTGTACGCAGTCCACTAACGTCACACCAAGGGTCGTCCACTGTGGCTCGGGATTCGCGATCCCGAGCGGCTCAAGATCTACCCGCAACATCCGCAGGTGGCCATGCGCGGTGAGGTAGTACAGATGCCCGTCCCGCACGTCGAAGGCGTTGGCTCCCGTACCCGCTTCCTCCAGCGGAATCGTGGCGACCGCTGTACCATCGGGCCGAAAGACGTACACCGTATGCGCCCGCGTCGAATCCACGCTGCCGCCCAGCACAAACGCGTGACCATGTGCCACAGCTACCCCGCGGATGAGCGGTTCGAGCGACTCGTCGGCATAAAATATGGGCGGGATATCACTGAACGGGATCTCGTCCGGCAGGACCTCAGGCACGTCACCGGGCAACTGCGTCGCCACGCGATGGACCTCCTCGCCCGAGCTATCAAACAAATCAATGGTATTGCTGAAGAGATAGGCATACACCGCAAGATTCTCATCAGCCGCCAGTAGCCCCAGTTGCGCCGCCGGGTCCTCGATTGGGGAGATGCTCCGACTGAGCGGATGATATGCGGTAAACGCCCCATCGACACGCTGCTTCAGCGTAATCTTTCTGCTCTCTGATTCAACTACCGCAGCCAGGAGCTGATCACCGAAAGCCGCCATCCCGAAGAATCCCCTCCCGACTTCAATCCGCTCTTCAACCTGAAGCTCCGCATCATGAACGAGAATGGACTGGTCGGTGAAACCGGCGCTGGTGTAAACCCGCCCGTCCGCGACCGCCACCTGCTGCACGGGTTGCGAGACGTCACCGATCCCTTGCCCCTGCACCTCCACGCGCTGTAGCAGGTTGCCTACTGCGGAATAGCGGTGAACCTCTGAGGTAGACTGGTTGGCTATATAGATGCGACCATCCGCAGCTACCGCTAATTGGCGCTCAGGCCCGTCCTCCCCAAGGTCTTTGCTAAAAACCACCTCCGTCGCAAGTGTGGGAAGGGGCTCCGATGGGTCGTCGAGCCCTTCGATGGGCACGTTCGTACCCGCAGCAATGAGTAACCAGAGGCCCAATAGTGATACCGGTACTGCGGGTAGGCGTCGCATATTTCGTTATGGCCGGTGGGTGACGAGACGATGGCTAACATCCGTAAGCATCGGCAGTATACCAACACCATCCACAGCAATCAACGGTGAGACCAAAAATAGATGGTGGGGAAGCCCTACACGTCGACGAAATCACCTGGCACCGGCCCTTCATGCGGAGGCGCTACGTCCACAACCGCGGCACGTCCATCCGGAGGTCGAAGAGCAGCACCTCGCTATTGGCCGTGAAGACCAGTTCGATGGCATCAGTGTCCGTTATGCCCACGCCGTCGCCCTGGCGCAGGGTCTTGCCGGCGATTTCCAGCTCCCCATCGACCACCTGCACCCACGCCCCGCGGCCTTCCTCCAGGTTATGTGTGAGCCGGTCGCCTGGACGGAGCAGACCTGCATACACGAACGCATCCGTGTTGATGGGCATGCTCTCGTCGCGGCCATCGGGCGAGACGTACAGGCGCAGCTGACCCGAACGCTCCTCTGGGCTGTACTTCTGCTGGCCATAGTAGAAATCGGTGCCGGGGCGATCGGGCACGAGCCACATCTGATAGTTGTGCTCCACCTCGTCGTGGTGATTCTCTTCTGCGTGGACCATGCCCCGGCTGCCCGCGCTGATGAGTTGCATCTCCCCTGCCGTAATGCCGGCTTTGTGGCCGAAGCTGTCCTCATGCGTGAGGGTGCCCGACACCACGTACGTCAGAATCTCTACGTCGCGATGCGGATGGGCGCCAAACCCCTCGTGCGGCTGGATGTGGTTTTCGACCATCACGCGGAGCGGTCCAAAATGCACCCAGTCCGGGTCGTTGAAGTTCGCGAACGAGAAGGTCATCCAGTTGTCGGCCCATCCGAAATCTTCAAAGCCGCGTTCGTTACTGCGGCGGATGCGGAGGGTTGGAGAAACGTTTGTTTTGGTGGGGGCCATGGGGAAATGAAAGGATATAATTGATTATGAACGATAAAGACGCCGTCCAGTCTCAATAGTTGTTACAACAAATAAATGATCTCAGGTTCTTCTCAGACGGAGCCTTGCCCCCGTAGCTGTTCCGCCTCCGCCACGTGGGTACGCCGAGCATGTGGTGGACCATGCGCCACGGGGCAGGCGACGGAGCACGGAACGCCGCGCGGGTTTTGCTCCCGATGCGTTACGCCGCGGTTCTCAACTGGTACGGCGCTCATCTTTCGCGCATAGCCACGCGGGGCAAACCAAGCCCATACCGCACGGCCACCACCCGAAAGGCAAGGACCGACACGATACCTGTCGCCTGCGCAATCAGCAACGCATCCCCTATTTCGAGCACGCCCCAGAAGATCAGTCCTCCGCTGAGGGCGGCCGTCGCGTAAAATTCTTTCTGGAAGATGAGCGGTTGACTACCAGCCAGCACGTCGCGGAGGACTCCACCAAAACAGCCGGTGATGGTCCCCAGGGCAATCGCTACACCGACGCTCATCCCGGCTTCGAGTCCGATATGCGTTCCCGTCACGGTGAAGAGGCCAAGTCCAACAGCATCAAAGAAAAAGAGCCAGCTGTCCAGCATTCTAATCCATCGGTAGACGAGCAGGGTGAATACGCATCCCGCAATGATGGATGATATGGCAAGCGCGTCTGTGAGCCAGCTCACGGGTAGATTTCCGATGAGCACATCGCGGATGGTCCCCCCTCCAATTGCTGTCACAAACGCCAGCACCAGGATCCCAAAGATATCGAACCGGCTACGGATGGCGGCCATCGCACCGGAAATGGCAAAAGCAAATGTGCCAAGCGCCTCGATGGGGAGCAGCAGTTGATCGGCGCCGGAGAGCATGGGGGTGAGTGGACTCATGAATTAATCTTCCAGTGCAAATAGCCAGTCGGTAGGCAGCCACGTGCCAACACCTGATGCCCATAGCTTTCAGGGGATCCTCCTTCCTCGTCGCGTCCGTCTCGGGCGCGACGCATAGCCGGCGCCGTCTCGGCGCCATGGCGGCACAGCGGGCGCGGGCTGGCACCGCTCTTCTTCGTCAGCCCGATGCAAGGGCAATCGCAGCAAATAGCTTCATCGGTTCGATGGCCACCCAACGCCAACGCTTCGCTACGGTGCCGCGTGCCATCACACGATGGATCCTCGATCAAGTCGAGGATGACCTGGTTGGGGTGATAAGAGGCTGAATGAGGACCAGCGGCGTTAGGAGGGCACGAGGCTGGAGGCAATTGTCGCCCAGTGGACGAACCTCCGCAAGCGACAGGGATTGACGCGCCGTCGCCCAGGCTTTCCGCTTCATAAACGGCAGGCACGCCGAAACACTCCATACCAGCTGTCGTTTGCGCACCCATTCTTTTTGCTACCCCCCACGGGTATGTCCTTCTCCCCTTTCATGCAACGGCTGGCCTTCGCCACTGCGCTCGTGTTTCTCGTGAGCGTCGTTGGGCCGTCGGTGCAGCACGTGTGCGCGCAGCTTGGCGTGGATGTCGTGTGCCCTGTGACGGGTCATGAGGCGAAGGAAGTTGATGGTGATGCCGTGCCGCCCTGTCACGAAGAACCCGACGAGGACCCTGAGGGCCCGATGATGGCCTGCTGTGATGGCTCGCTATCGCAGCTCCTCGCACCGGATGCTCTGCTGACGGATCGGCTGACGGATACTCTGCAGTTGACCGCTACGGGTGTGGTTCAGCCGTCGCTGGCTGCAGGCACGCTCGTGGCATCACACACCACATCTGCGCTTCAAGACCGCGCCCCTCCGGCGTCGGATGCTCCTCTCTTTCTTCTGAACGCCTCGTTTCTGAACTGAGGCGTCTTGTCGTTTTGCGCTCGTAAGGCCGGATCCCGCTGATCCGCTCGCCTGCGGGCGTTTTCTCGTTTCGCACCCCCTGGCCGTGGTGTGTCCATGCGCCACGGCTGTACCCCAACCCCATTCCTATCTCATGCGCTACACACTCCTTTTCTCACTCCTCGCTGCGTTTCTCATCACCGCCTGCGGTACGGATGCGCCGGACGTGGCCGACGACGAGCAGGTCATCGACATTGAAGTCACCAATCAGGGCTACGAACCCGGGCAGATCGAACTCACAGCCGGTGTGCCGACGCGCCTTGTCGTCACCCGCACAGGCGACTCAGCCTGCGCCTCGCAGCTCCAGATCCCGGAATTCGACATCGCGCCGACCGATCTGCCCCAAAATGAACCGGTCGAGTTCACCTTCACCCCCACGGCGGAAGGCGACTATGCTTTCACGTGCGGAATGGACATGCTGACCGGTACGCTCAGCGTGCATTCCTAACGTCCCCCCTCCGCCTGACCCAACTGACGCGCTATGGGCCTCACGGATCGCATCATTGCTTTTTTCCTCGACAACAAGCTCATCGCCACGCTGCTATTGCTGGCGCTTGTGGGCTGGGGCGTCGCTACCGCACCGTTTGACTGGGATATGGACCTGATTCCCCGTGATCCGGTGCCGGTGGACGCCATTCCCGACATTGGCGAAAACCAGCAGATCGTTTTCACCGAGTGGGAGGGCCGCTCGCCGCAGGACGTCGAGGATCAGATCACCTACCCGCTCACCACCGAGCTCCTCGGCCTGCCCGGCGTGGAGGCGGTGCGCTCCAGTTCGATGTTCGGCTTCTCATCGATCAACATCATCTTTGAGGAGAACATTGAGTTTTACTGGAGCCGCACGCGCATCCTGGAGAAGCTGAACGCCCTACCCGACGGCACCCTCCCCGAGGGGGTACAACCCACGCTGGGGCCGGACGCCACCGGGCTGGGGCAGATCTTCTGGTACACGCTGGAGGGCATGGACGAGGACGGCAACCCCACCGGCGGCTGGGACCTGCACGAGCTACGGTCCATCCAGGACTTTCAGGTGCGCTACGGCCTTTCCTCGGCCAAGGGTGTGGCTGAGGTGTCCAGTATCGGCGGGCATGTGCAGGAATACCAGGTGGACATCGACCCGACGCTGATGCGCGAGCAGGGCGTATCGGTGCGGGACATCGCCTCCGCCGTGCAGAAAAGCAACCGCGATGTGGGCGCGCGGACGCTGGAGATGAACCGGGCGGAGTACGTCGTGCGCGGCCGCGGGTATATCCAAAATCTGTCTGATCTGGAGGAGAGCGTGGTGGACGTCCGCGAGGGCACCACGCCGGTGCGTATCCGTGATGTGGCGCGCGTGAGTCTCGGTCCGGCGCAGCGTCGTGGGATGCTCGATAAAGCAGGCGCCGAGGCCGTGGGTGGCGTCGTGGTGGCGCGCTACGGCGAGAATCCGCTGGAAGTGATTCAGAACGTCAACGAAAAGATCGAGGAGCTGCAGGCGGGCATGCCGTCGAAGACGCTGGCGGATGGCACCGTCTCCACCGTTCAGATCGTGCCGTTCTACGACCGGACGGGGCTGATCTACGAAACCCTCGGTACGCTTGAGGAAGCGCTCTCGCTGCAGATCCTCATCACCATCATCGTGATCATGGTGATGGTGATGCACCTCCGGGCGTCGTTCATCGTGTCAGCGTTGCTGCCAGTGGCGGTGCTGATGTCGTTCATCATGATGCGCTACGTGGGCGTGGATGCCAACGTGGTGGCGCTGGCCGGTATTGCCATCTCCATCGGTACGGTGGTGGACATGGGGATCATCATGACGGAGAACATGCTCCGGCATCTGGATGAGGCGCTCGAAGGCGAATCGCTGCGGGGCGTGATCTTCGAAGCAGCCAGCGAGGTGAGTCCGGCGGTGATTACTGCCCTCACCACCACCATTGTCAGCTTCCTGCCGGTCTTCATGCTGCAGGCCTCCGAGGGGCGCCTCTTCGGGCCGCTGGCGTGGACGAAAACGTTTGTGCTGGTGGCGGCGCTGATCCTCACCATTGCCCTGATTCCGCCGTTCGCGCACTGGCTCTTCACCCGAACGATGGGTGCGGATCGCTGGCAGATTCTGCGGAACGGCGCGCTTGTGATTGCCGGCCTCGCACTCCTCTTCTACATGCCGTGGGCTGGACTTGTGCTGCTGGGGCTCGGTATCCTCAACCTTGCGGTGCAGTTCGCCGATCAGCAGACGGTCGTGCCACCGGAGCAACTCCGGAGGTGGCATCCGTGGCTGGCCGTAGGCATCATCGTGCTCGGCATCAGCTGGCTGCTGGCGGATCTGTGGCTCCCCCTCGGCCCGGAAAATCCGATCGTTGCGAGCGCGCTGTTTGTGATCCTGGCCGTGGTCATCGTCCTCGGCTCCTTCCTCATCTTCCAGCACTACTACGAGCCAATGCTCCGCTATTTTCTGGAGCACAAGGCGCTGTTTCTGAGCATCCCGCTCGTGCTGCTGTTTGTAGCGCTCCTGAGTTGGCGCGGGTTCGATAGCACGATGCAGCCGGTCTCGTGGCCGCTGCAGCAGGTGGGCGTCGACGTTACCGAAACCGGCCCCTGGCAGGCGGCCTCTGATCGCTTCCCCGGGCTCGACCGCGAGTTCATGCCCACGCTCGACGAGGGCTCCTTCCTGCTGATGCCGACGACGATGCCGCACGCCGGCATGGAAGAAGCGGTGGAGCAGGTGCGCATCATGGATATGCGCGTGGCCTCCATCCCCGAGGTGGAAACCGTGGTCGGCAAGATCGGCCGCGTGGAGTCGGCCCTCGACCCCGCGCCCACCTCCATGTTCGAAAATGTGATTCAGTACAAGAGCGAGTACAAGACGGACGAGCGCGGCCGGCGCGTGCGCTTCGCGGTCGACAACGACGGCAGTTTCAAGCGCGATGAGGCGGACGACCTGATTCCCGATCGCCGCGGCCGCTACTACCGGCAATGGCGCGACCATATCCAGTCGTCTGACGATATATGGCAGGAGATTCTGCAGGCTGCCGACATGCCGGGCGTCACCTCGGCCCCACGCCTGCAGCCCATCGAGACCCGCCTCGTGATGCTTCAGACGGGCATGCGCGCCAATATCGGCGTGCAGGTGTTCGGCCCTGACATCGACACGATCGACGAGGTGTCGATTGCGCTGGAGGATATCCTGCGCGGCGTGGATGGCATCCGCTCCGGCTCCGTCTATGCCGACCGCATGGCTGGCAAGCCGTACATCGAGCTGGACATCAACCGGCAGGCGATCGCGCGGCACGGGCTCACCATCGACGATGTGCAGGAGGTGATCTCCATTGCCATCGGCGGGCGCACGCTCACCACCACCGTGGAGGGACGCGAGCGGTATCCCGTGCGGGTGCGATACGCCCGCGAGACGCGCAACACACCCGAGATGATCGCCCGCATCCTCGTGCCCGCCGCGGACGGCACGCAGATCCCGCTCGGGCAGCTCGTCGACATTGCGTACGTCGAGGGCCCGATGAACATCCGAAGCGAGGACACCTTCCCCGTCAATTACGTGACGTTCGACAACGTGCCGGGCACCTCGTCTGTGGAGGCCGCGGAGAACGCGCGCGACGCCATTGCCGAGGCCCGCGCGAACGGTCAGCTACAGGTGCCCGACGGGGTGACGTTCCGCCTTGCGGGGGAGTTTGAGGATCAGCAGCGAGCCTCCGAGCGCCTCGCGCTCATCATCCCGATTACGCTGCTCATCATCTTCCTGCTGATCTACTTCCAGTTCCGCAGCACCACCACGGCGCTGATCATCCTCTCGGCGATCGCGCTGGCGTGGACCGGCGGGTTTATCCTGCTCTGGCTCTACGGGCAGGACTGGTTCCTCAACTTCGCTATCCTCGGCACCGAGCTGCAGGGGCTGTTTCAGGTGGAGGCAATCAACCTGAGCGTGGCCGTCTGGGTGGGCTTCCTGGCCCTCTTCGGGATTGCCGTGGACAACAGCGTGGTGCTGGCTACCTACCTGAAGCAGCTCTTTGATCGCGACGACCCCACCACGCTGGCCGAGTTGCGCGAGACGGTCGTCACCGCCGGGATGCGCCGCGTGCGCCCCTGCCTGATGACGACCGGCACCACCCTCCTCGCCCTCCTCCCCATCCTCACCGCACCCGGCAAGGGCGGCGAGATCATGGTGCCCATGGCCGTGCCCATTTTCGGAGGGATGCTCGTCCAGGTGCTCTCCCTCTTCCTCGTCCCCGTGCTGTACGCTCTGTGGAAGGAGTGGCAGCTGAACAATTTGGAGGAGGCCACGACATGAACATGATGACGTTTATCGACATGCTTGACCGACCAGCAACCGAACGTGTGTCTTCCCCGGGCCTTGAAGCGTCGGGCGCCCGGACGAAGGGAAGAAAGGAGCGCCCGAAATCAATCATGTGTGAGCCCGACGCAAGGAGGGCGAGTTCGATTGATTTCAGCGACGAGCAGCCCTTCGTCAGCCCGAGGCTTCTCAGCCGTGATTTTTTTGGTTCGTTTTTTTATCCAGAAAAAAATGAACGATGGATCATAGGAGTGCTGACCCTGCTGTTGCTAATCTCGACTGCGCTCCTACTCCCCCTGAACACCCACGCTCAGGACACGCTCCCCTTCGAGGACCTGATGGAGCAACCGGATCCGGCGGTGCTGGCGCCGCTTGAAGGATACCTCGAAATGGCCTCGGAGCAAAATCCGGGGCTTCGAGCGACCTTTCAGGAGTACCGGGCGCAGACCCACGTTGGAACGCAGGTCGGATCGCTGCCTGATCCTGAGCTCTCGCTGAGCTTCTTCGCCAATCCGCCCGATCAGGCTGGAAGCATCCCGGGTCGGCTATCGGGTTCGGTAATGCAGCGCGTGCCGTGGTTCGGGACGCTAAGCACGCGCCGCAGCGAGCAGGATCACCGAGCAGACGCAAAGCGGCTCGAACTGGAGCAGGAATGGCTCGACCTGATGGCGGAGGTGCATCAGCGATATTTCGCCTATTTCCGCATCCGGCAGAGCATCCGGTTTATGGAGCGCCACATCGAGCTCCTGGATGACCTGGAGCCGGTAGTCCGAACGCGGTATGAGACCGCTCGCGCGAGTGGCGGGCAGGTGGATCTGCTACGCATCGAGATGGAGCAGGAAGAGATCCAGACAGACATTGCCGACTTGCGCCACATGGGGCGGCACCTGCAAGCCGAGTTTAACGAGTTGCTAAACCGTGACGCGCGCGCGGAGATTGCGCTGCCGGATGGATTGCCCATGGCGGATTTGCACTACGCGGGAATGCACGACCATTCGTCTGACGAGGACCTGATGGAGATCATCCGGGACGCTAACCCCGGGCTGGCCGCCTATGAGAAGCAACAGGCCGCTGAGCGGGATGCCATCCGCCTCTCCCAGCTTGAAGGACGGCCCAGCTTCGGGGTTGGCCTGCAGGTGATGGGCCGCGACCACACCTTCATGCGCATGATGCCAGAGATGAATGAGAGCATCACAGCCCTGGCCAGCATCCAGATCCCCATCTTCCGCGGCAAATATCGGGCGCAGCGGGAAGAAGCTGAAGCCCGAATGGAAGCGACCCGGCTTCGCCAGCAACAACAAACGAACGAACTGGCCTCTCAGCTGGAGTCCTATCTGCACACCTACCACGACGCCACGCGCCGCATCGAGCTAAACAGAAACCGGCAGATCCCGCGCGCCGATCAGGCCGTGCAGGTGCTGCGTGAGGACTATAGCGCCGGCCGCACGCCCTTCGATGAGGTGATCCGCATGCAACGCCAGATGCTGGATTACGGCATCGCTCTCATCGAGGCACAGGTCAAGCAGCACCAGGCCCGCGCCAATATCGAGGCCCTGCTGGCCCAGCCGCCAGCCGGCCATGACCTGCGACTTACTGACCGATAGCCTGCCTTTAGACCCATGGATCAACGTGCATACACCGCTGGCCGGCGTGGCGCCCTCGTGCAAGCAATACCCCCTCGTCGCAGCCGTCTCGGCTGCGATGCAAACACCGGGGTCCCCCTACCGGCTGCACATGACTATAGAGCTATGCACAACCGGACAGCACTACCATTGCGGCCCAAAGATGCCCATATCTGTAGCCGGGACGGCTACGGTCTCACGTCGCGCCCGGGACGGACGCGACGAGGAAAGGGGTTTAATTGCCCCACCCTCCTAACCCACGCTTCTCGACGCTAACACCCCTGTACCCATGACTTCACGCACCCACATCTTCGGCGCCGGACTCCTGCTGGTGCTCGGCCTCGTACTCGGCCTCTGGCTGGGCTCGGGAAGCGAGTCGCCGTTAGAAGATTCGCCAGAGCAGGATGCTCACGTTCACAACGACCACAACGGCACGGCCGAGGCGAACGGCAACGGCACCACCTGGACCTGCTCCATGCACCCGGCCGTCCGCTCCGACGAGCCCGGCTCCTGCCCCATCTGCGGGATGGACCTGATTCCGGCCGCTGAGCTGGAGGACAGCGGTGACGAGGTCACGATGGTGATGACCGAAGCAGCGATGGCGCTGGCCAACGTGCAAACGACTCCAGTGCGCGTGGAGGCACCGACACGTGAGGTACAGCTTCCGGGCCGTGTGGCCGTGGACGAGCGGGGTATCACGACCGTCACCGCTCATTTCGAGGGCCGCATCCGCGATCTGTACGTCGACTTCACAGGAGCACCCATTCGTGCGGGAGAGGCGATGGCGACGATCTACTCACCCGAACTCATAAGCACGCAGCGGGAGCTGCTTCAGGCGCTGAAGCACGAAGAGCGCAGCCCATCAGCCGTGGAATCGGCCCGGCGCAAGTTGCAACTCTGGGAGCTGAGCAATGAGGAAATCCAGCGGATTGAGGCATCCGGCGAGGTGCAGGAACGCGTGAACCTGACCTCACCAGTCTCCGGCATTGTGCTTGACCGAAACGTCTCCCGAGAGGCCTACGTGCAGGAAGGTTCGGTTCTGTTTGAGGTTGCCGACCTGAGCACCGTCTGGGTCATCTTTGAGGCCTACGAGGAAGACCTGGAGTGGCTGCGCGAGGGGCAGTCGCTTGAGTTTACGATGCGCTCCAATCCCGGCAACAACCGGGAAGCCACCATCACCTACATCGACCCCGTGGTCAATCCCAACACGCGCACGGCCCGCGTCCGCGCCGAAGTGAGCAACCCCGGCGGGCGCCTCAAGCCGGAAATGCTGGTACACGGCACCGTGTCGGCCGCAGACGACGACGCCAAACACCTCGTGCCCGCCAGCGCGGTGCTCTGGACCGGCCCGCGCTCCATCCTCTACGTGCGCGTTCCAGACGCTGACACGCCGCGCTTTGAGGCGCGCGAGGTAACCCTCGGCCACCGCGCCGGTGATCAGTACGTGATCGAGGACGGTGTGGAAGAAGGCGAAGAGGTGGTAACCCACGGCGCCTTCCGCATCGACGCCGAGATGCAGCTCGCCGACCGACTCGCGATGATGAACAAAGAGCCCGGCAGCGGCGCCGTACCAGTCCACGACCACGGCAATGGGAATGACCACGACGAGCATGCCGAGCCTGACGATCACGCCGAGCATGAGTTCGCGCGGCCTTCCGACCTGACGGACGAGACGCCGGAGGCCTTTCGCGCGCAACTGACCGCGATTTACGAGACCTACCAGCAGGTGCACGCCGCGCTGGTCGCGTCGGATGAATCCGTGGCCCGTGAGGCGCTAAGCACCCTCGATGACGAACTCGCCGCCTTCGACGCCGCCGACGCGCCCAGCGAGGTTCGAGACGCCTGGGCGCACGACCGCCACGAGATGCGCACGCACCTCGAGCATCTGGATCACCTCGACGGGCTGGAGCACATCCGCCACGAGTTCAACACGCTGTCGAAAGTGCTGGCCTATAGCATCGAGCAGTTCGGGGTGGAGGGTCCGGTTTACCGGCAGTTCTGCCCAATGGCCTTCGATGGGGACGGGGCCTACTGGCTCAGTCGGGAAGAGGAAATCACTAACCCCTACCTGCCGGAGGATATGCTGCGGTGTGGGGACGTGATTGAGCAGCTGCACGAGTAGCACCACCCGCAACCGCTATCCCCCCATAAGGCCCACTGACATACTCCCACGACTAAAGATCGTGGGGTTCTTTCTCGCCCTCGAACGTGGCCTCTAAACCGATACCACTAAGCGAGCTACACACGGCGTGCGGTGCGAACCGCAAGCCTGTGGGGGATGCCATGCCCCCGACTACTGGGGCGGACCCCAGATACTTTGCTCTGATATTGATAGCACCCACACCGTCTCGATGATACTCAAAACCGCAGGCTGTGCAACGGTACTCCCTGCCAGAGGGCTTATGCCTTTCTTGGCAGTTTGGACACGTCTGCGAGGTGTAGGCTTCCGATACCGTCTCCGCGGTCATTCCGCGAAGTTCGGCTTTGTATTCGAGCATATGCCTGAACTTGGCATACGTCCACTGATGGAGCTTTTGGTTCGACTGCGCTCCGTAGTCCAAATCCTCACGGATACCCCGCACGTCGCCTATCACCAGCGTAGACACTCCTCTCTCATGGAGAGCGTCCACCAGACGGGTGGATTGCTTGTGCAGAACGTCGAGGATTTGGTTTTTGATCTTCGAGAGTTGCTTTCGCTTCGACCGCACGAGTTTCCACCAACGATTCGAGCCGCGCTTTTTGCGGTCGATTTTGGCGTCCAGCCGTGCCTTCAACTTGTTCTGGTAGCGCCGCAGACTGCGCAGGTGCCGCCCGTTGGCGATAAGCGTCTTTTCGCCGTCGTAGGTGGTCGCAAGATGGACTTCTCCGAGGTCTACGCCAGCTACCTTATCGCCCTTCGGCTGGACCTGCGCTTCGATCTTGAACTGCGCTTCGATCTTGAACTGCGCTTCGATCTTGAACTGCGCCCGAAGCTCGTACTGCTCCCCGTCTCATCCGATTTCAACGCGCTTTGGCTTTGGCCATTGCCACCGAATCACGATGGGATCACTGCCGCGCCCGTTGGAGAGACGAAGTTTCCCATCTCGGACGCGAAGGGCCGAGGACTTCCAGACCGTCTTGAAGAACCGCTTCTGTTTGTACGGCGGCTTCGCGTCTGGATAGGCTTCTCTCTTGCTCCGCCACGAAGAGAGCGCATCGTAGAAGCTGTCTGCCACGGCCTGCGCGCTCTGCGAATGCAGCCCCTCGTATCCTCGGCAGAGCCAGCGCTGCATGGCAGGCTTGGACGCCCAATGCCCCTGTCTGCGGACGAAACGCCAGTGCCATTTCGTGATCTGGCTCCACAGCACGCCCGTCCGCTCTGCTAAGCAGTCAAGCTGCTCTGCCTTTCCCAATTTGAGCTTGCGCGTCAAATACACGGCTTAATTGTTCTTCTGGTCGGCAATATACTGTTGGATCGTATCTTCGGAGATATGGCCTATCGTCTCGCAATAATAACTCCGCGTCCAAAGCGAAGGCAGACGACTTTTCAGGGACGGAAACTCTTGACGGAGACGGCGAGACGTGAGGCCCTTGAACTGCTGAACCAGATGGTGCGGCGCGAAGGTCGGGTCAGCCTTGACGAACATATGCACATGATCTGGCATGACCTCAAGGCTTTCGATCTCTATTTCAAGTTCGTCTGCTTTCTCGTGCAGCAATTCGCGCAGCCGTTCTTCAACTTCCTCTACCAGCACCTTCCGCCTGTACTTCGGGCAAAAGATGATGTGGTAGGAGACGTTGTAGACCGACGTGTTCGAGACTTTCCAGCGTTTGCTCATAATACTACCCTATACGTATGTCAACTGTATAAGGTTTCAGCATACACGACCGCGCATTCATCCAACCACTAAAGATGGTTGGCTTTCTGCGCCCTCATTCCCCGACCGACTATCGTAAAAC
>LKNB01000070.1 GCA_001564055.1 Rhodothermaceae bacterium Tc-Br11_B2g6_7 | reverse complement strand
TGGAACCGAATAACGCAGATGCCCACTTTAACCTCGGTGTGGCTTTCATCAACCAGGCCGCTGACGTAAACGAGCAAGTCCGCGAGATGGATGACCAGCTGCGTGAGCAGCAGGCGGAGCTCTCGCAGGAAGAGATCCAGGAAATGGATCGTCAGATCGACGCGCTGATTGAGCAGCGCACCGAGCTCTTTGAGCAGTCTGTAGAGCCGCTGGAGCGCGCCCGTGAACTGGCTGAAGCAGGGTCAGAGACGGAAGCTACGATCTGCGGCGCGCTCATTCAGGCCTACGCGAACACTGGCCAGGATGAAGCTGCCCAGGATGCCCAACAGTGCGCGGATCAGATGTAAGTTTCCCCCGCGCCTCTGTGCTGCATGCGAGCCCGGGTCCGGAACGGATTCGGGCTCGCCCTATGTTACGCCACCCTCTTTATTTTATAGATTATTTTATAGAGTTCCACTATGGCTACTGACGCTTCCACCAATCGGTCTTATGGGTTTGGCACGCGTGCCGTCCACGCAGGGCAAGCGCCCGATCCCTCCACCGGGGCGGTGATGACGCCCATCTTTCAAACCTCGACGTATGCCCAGCGGGCACCGGGCGACCATCAGGGGCACGAGTACTCCCGGGTGACCAACCCCACGCGCTCGGCGCTTGAGGGCAACCTGGCGGCCCTCGAAGGCGCCGACCATGCCGTATCCTTTGCCTCAGGTGTGGCGGGTATCGACGCCATCCTGAAAGGCCTGCGCCCCGGCGATCACGTCGTCACCACTAACGACCTGTACGGCGGTACCTTTCGCCTCTTTCGACAGGTGTTCGAGCCGTTTGGGCTACGCTTCTCATTCGTGGACCTGACGGATCCGGAGGCAGTCGATGCTGCGATAGAGCCCGGCGCCACGAAGCTGATGTGGATCGAGACGCCAACGAATCCCCTGATGCGGATCTATGACATCGAAGCGTTGGTGGAGCGGGCGAAGGCGGACGGGATTGACGTGGCCGTCGACAACACGTTCGCTTCACCGTACCTGCAGCAGCCGCTGGCGTTGGGAGCCGATATGGTGCTGCACTCGACCACGAAGTACATCGGCGGCCACTCCGATCTCATCGGGGGGGTGGTGTGCACGAGCCGTGAGGACTGGCACGAGAATCTCCGCTTTCAGCTGAAGTGCGCGGGTGCTGTTGGCGGGCCGATGGATAGCTTTCTTACGCTGCGCGGCACGAAGACGCTGCACCTGCGGATGCAACAGCACTGCGCCAACGCGCGCCGTTTGGCTACCTTTCTGGATGCGCACCCGAAGGTGGGCCGCGTCCTGTACCCGGGGCTGCCCGATCATCCGGGCCACGACATCGCGAAAAAGCAGATGAAGGACTTTGGTGGGATGATCAGCTTCTCACTGACGGACGATGCGATGGACAAAGCCGTCGCGGTTATGACGCACACCAAGGTATTCACGCTGGCCGAAAGCCTCGGCGGGGTGGAGAGCCTCATCGAGCATCCCGCGTCGATGACGCATGCCTCCATTCCCCCGGAAGAGCGCCGGAAGATCGGTCTGGACGACTCCCTGATTCGCCTCTCGGTGGGTGTCGAAGAGGAGGCGGATCTGCTGGCTGATCTCGACCAGGCCCTGCAGCACGTGTAGCGCCACGCATGGCTTCGGGACCGGTGGGACGGGGGCGCCTACCAGCCCCACGTGCCCGGGCCGCCTTTGAACGGGCCCACGATGTTGCTTGTCAGCCAGCCGCCATAAAAGTCGCCTTCCTGTGCCTTCGCCTGCTCGTCGCCCACGTAACAGGCCTCCATCTTCGACGGATAAAACGCCACGTAGTCGGCGATATCCTCAAACCGTTCGGTGGGCGTTGGATAGGCCCAGGCAGCTTCCTTTGCGCGTGTGCCGTCTACGACCACGTCAAAGTAGGCCGCGCGGCCCTTCCATTCGCAGTGTGATGTGCGCCTGGCCGGGTCCAGGACGCCGTCCTGTATGTCAGCGGGCGGGATGTAGTAGACCGGCGGGTGGCTGGTTTCCAGGACGCGATACGCGTCGGTCGTGTCGGCGATGGTCACCCCGTTGAACACTACGCGGATGCGGTCGCTAACGGGCTCAAGGCGTGGCGGGCGGGGGTAGTCCCAGACGGACTCCTGTCCGGGGCCGGGCGTAGGGCGCTTGGAGGGCATGAAGTGGTCGGAAGGCATGGAAGAAATGAACACTCCGTTGCACCCATGCCCCCACCCATCGGGTTTCTAAGTGGGACGGCGTCGACGTAACGGTTTAGAAAACGACGGATTAGAAGCCTCTCCTCCTCATCCGTCGAGGCGTTTGCTTCGTATCGCTTGATACATCGGGAGCATACCGTTCGCCCGGCTGATCTTCTATCAGAGATGCCCTACCATGATACCCAACCACTGCAGCGTACGTACCCACGTGTTTTTCCTATTGCTGGCCCTGGGCCTGCTCGGCGGGGGCGTACCGGCGCAGGCTACACCAGACCAACCGAACCTGACTATGGCTACAGATTCCCTCGTCATAGGCGCATTTTCGACAGCAGAGGTCGGGGCCGCCGTCCCCGACGGGTGGCGCGAGTTGACCTTTGAGCGAGGCGACATTGAAACGCCTACCACCTACGAGGTGGTGGCGGAGGATGGGCAGCGCGTGGTCCGGGCGCACAGCGAACAGGGTGCGTCAGGCCTGGTGAAGGAGGTAGACATTGACCCGGAAGCCTACCCTGTGGTGTCGTGGTCGTGGCGTGTGGACGGCGTGCTGGAGGACGGCGATTACCGACGCCGTGCAGGCGACGACTATCCGGCGCGCCTCTATCTCATTTATGACGTGCCCGCCCGCGATCTTGGCTTCCGGGGACGCATCGCCTACAATGTGATTCAGGCCCTCGGCTACAGCGACGTTCCCACGCGGGCCCTCAACTACATCTGGGGGAATGTGGCGCCGGTAAACGAAGCGGTCGACAACCCTTACAGCGACTGGGTGAAGATGGTCGCCGTTGAGAGTGGAGATGCGGAGGCCGGCACCTGGCATTATGAAGCCCGCCATCACTATAACGACTACGTTGCGATCTGGGTCGAGCGGCCGCCTACCATTGTGGGCGTCGCGATCATGACAGATGCAGACGACACTGCCGGCGAAGCGACTGCTTTCTATGGCGATATCCTGTTTCACCGGCAACACGATGCGTCGGAGAACCTTCCGCTGCAACGGGCCGAGTAATGCCGGAGGGCAGGGCAAGCGCCCGGTAGCTACACGTCAGGCAGGGGGGAGGTGGAGCGGGTAGCGGGCAGGGGCCGGAGTTTGTCAGGGAAGGTCTCGCGGATGAGCGCCCGCGCCAGCACCACCGTAGGGTCTACCATCGGCAGGTCGTCGATTATCGGCTCCGGGACGGCCAGCGGAAGCTCGGTACAGCCCAGAATGATGACCTCCGCGCCCTGTGCCTTCAGGGCAGCGATGGCGTCCAGCAGGTAGCCACGGGCGGTCGCCGTAACCGGGTGGGCCTGTGCTTTTAGTCCCCAGGTGGCATTAAAGATGGTAGGGTTCACGATGGTCTCCTGCAGGGTCTCATCCGGCACCACCGTCGTCATGCCAGCGGCGTCCAGGGCATCGGCATAGAGCTTCAGCCGATACACTGCCGTGGTGGATAGCACGCCGACGCGTTGCACCGCGGGGTGGGTCTGCTGGATATGGCGAACGGTTTCCTGGATCATGTCCACCACCTGTATCTGCCCGCCCTGCGCAGCGATGGTCTCTATCAGTGGCTCCAGAATGGGCGTGGCATGCGCGGTATTGCAGGGGATGCCCATCGCCGTAGCTCCGGCTCGCTCCAGCTGCTGCGCCAGGTTTACGAGAGCCGGGATCGGGCTGGGCTGCGTGCGATCCAGAAGGAACGTACTGCGGTCGGGAATGGTGTGAGGCGCCGACAGCACCACCACCGGAACGTGATCATGATCGGTAGATGCGTGGGTTTGGTTCGTAACCTTGACGGCCAGGTCGAACCCCGCGTGGGGGCCCATCCCGCCCAGGATACCAATAGAGGGGCCGGTACGCATGAGGGCAAAAGGAAAAAAGACGGACGAAAACAGTACAGACGCCTGACGCAGCGCACCTGCGGAGGGCCGCAGCGAACAACGCCAGTGTAAAGGGCGTGCAAATTCAGCAGCGGTGGGACAACAGCGGCTCACAACGTCCGTTCCGACGTTGATTTGTTTACACAATGGCCCTACATTCACGCACGTTGTACCTACAGATGCCCCGTCGTCTAATGGCAGGACAGCGGCCTTTGGAGCCGTCGGTGGAGGTTCGAATCCTCCCGGGGCAGCCTCTTTGTTTTGCAAGCAACCCTCGATGGGTGCATAGCGCAATCGACTGACGCGCCATGCGCCGACCCCGCGCCGCCCTCCGGTGTGGGGTTTTGCACGTCGAGCCCTGCTGTGCCCGCGTTTGCACGTTATCTTCTCCCCAACCCTTCGCCTGTCGGGCCATGCGCACGTCAAACAAAGACATCCCCATCACCCTGTTTGCTGGTCGGTCGAACCCTGCCCTGGCCCGCCACATCGCGCTCTCGTATGGCAATGGGCTGGGCCAGCTCTCCATCAAGAACTTCTCCGATGGCGAGATCTACGTCCGTTACGAAGAATCCATTCGGGGCTCGGACGTCTTCATCATTCAAAGTACCCACCCGGGAGGCGACAACTGGATGGAGTTGCTGATGTTGATTGATGCGGCCAAGCGGGCCTCGGCGGCGCGGGTCACGGCCGTTATCCCGTACTTCGGCTATGCCCGGCAGGACCGCAAGGACCAGCCCCGCGTCTCCATCGGCGCCAAGCTGATGGCCAACATGCTCACCACCGCGGGCATCGACCGCGTGCTGACGATGGATCTGCACGCACCTCAAATTCAGGGTTTCTTCGACGTGCCGGTGGATCATCTGTATGCTTCTGCCGTCTTTATTGACTACTTCAAAAATAGAATCGACACGGACAACCTGGTCGTAGTGGCGCCGGATGTGGGTTCACTCAAAGTGGCTCGGGCGTACGCCAAGCGACTGGACGCTGAGCTTGCGGTGATTGACAAGCGCCGCCCAGCGCAGAACGAAGCCGAGGTGGTGAACATCATCGGCGACGTGTCCGGGAAGAATGTGTTGATCATTGACGATATGGTAGATACCGCCGGGACCCTGACGAATGCCGCGAACGCTCTTCGCGACGAAGGCGGGCAGGACATTATGGCGGCGTGTACGCACCCCCTGCTCTCTGGCCCTGCGTACGAGCGCATCGAAGCATCCGCCATCAACCACATGGTCGTCACGGATACCGTTCCGCTACCCCGCCCGTCCGACAAAATTGAGGTGGTCAGCGTCGCGGAGATTTTTGCGGACGCTATCCGCCGTATCTACACCGATAATTCCGTTTCTACCCTGTTTGCCTAAGGCGCAGGGCCGGCCCGCACCGCCCCGGTGTGGCCGTTACGCTACTTGCTTTTATAACGCCGAGCGAAGATGAACATAGTTGAAATCAGTGCCACGACGCGCGACACCGGCAAAGGAGCTGCGCGCAGCTTGCGCCGCAACGATAAGATTCCGGTGGTGCTCTACGGCCCCAACCAGGAGCCCCAGTCGCTTGCCATCGAGGAGGCAGACGTGCTGCCGCTCGTCTTCACCAACGAAACGAGCCTCGTGCGCCTCGCCAGCAATGGCGACCAGTGGGAGTGCATCCTCAAAGACATCGACTTCCACCCGGTCACGGATCGTCCGCTCCACGCGGACTTTCTGGCGCTCACGGAAGGTGAAGAGTTGATGCTGAGTGTGCCGCTGCGCTTTCAGGGAACGCCCATTGGGCAGACTGAAGGCGGGTACACCCAGTTTCTCTTCAACGAGCTGGAGATCCGCTGCGTGCCGAAGGACATCCCGTCGGCCATCGAAGTGGATATTTCCGAGCTTGAGATTGGGGATGCCATCCACATCGAAGACATCAACGTGGAAGGCGTGACGTTCACGGATGCCCCCGAGCGTACCGTGGTTACCGTGGTGCCGCCGCGCGAACTGGAGGTGGAAGAGGACGAAGTCTCCACGCTGCTCGACGAGGAAGGCGAGCCGATCGAAGGCGAAGAGCTGCCCGAGGGCGAGGAAGCTGCCGAAGGCGAAGAAGGCGCCGAAGGCGAGCCCCCGCAGGCGTAAGCGCCCGTCGCACCCTGCACGTCTCGCGGGTGCTCTGGCCAACAGGCCCGGGGCGCCCCTCCGTATACAAACTGAATGTCCGTCATGCCTCTTCCTCTGATGGAGGGAGAGGCATTGGCGTGTCGAGGCAGCGTGTGCACGTGCGCTGCTGTGCTTCCCCTCTCATTGCTGCCTTATTGCTCGTATGGCTCGCACAAAACCGCTTATTGTTGGGCTTGGCAACCCTGGGGCGAAATACCGAGACACCCGCCACAACGTAGGCTTCAGCGTGGTGGATGCGCTCGAAGAAACCACCGGCATCGCCCCCACACACGATAACCGGGCCAACGCGCTTGTGGGGTGGGGGCGCTATGCCGGGCTGCAGCTTGGCCTCATGAAGCCGCTGACGCTCATGAACCGAAGCGGCAGCGCGGTCCGCCACGTGGTCAACTACAGCAACGTCGACCCCACGGATCTGCTGGTGATCTACGACGACATTAACCTGCCGGTAGGCCGCATCCGGTTGCGCCCCAAAGGGGGAGCCGGCGGGCACAATGGGTTGCAAGACATCATCAACCAGCTACAGACGAAGGACTTTCCCCGGCTCCGTATTGGCATCGGCAACGACTTTGACCGGGGCGAGCAGTCGCGCTATGTGCTAAGCCGCTTTACCCCCGAGCAGCAGCCAGACATCGAGCACGCCCTGAGCCGGGCCGCAGACGCCGCCCTGCGCGTAGCCACCGACGGCATCGACGAAGCCATGAACCAGTTCAACTGAGGGCCGCTGCCGCGCCTCTGGCGGCAGTCAACTTTTGTTGAATTGGGACGTTGCAGGCTCGCATTCACGCAAAGCGCTTTCACTCAACGGCGTAGTGCTTATATTGCAGATTGCAGATTGCAGATTGCAGATTGCAGTTGCGATCTGCGGCCCTGTGGCCGTCCTCCTCTACTCCCAAGCTACTCTACCGCTATTATGGCGAAGGTTGAAGTCACCATGCCCAAGATGGGCGAAAGCATCACCGAAGGCACGGTCATCGTGTGGCACAAGGAAATCGGTGACGAGGTTGAACTGGATGAGACGCTCCTCGAGATCGGCACCGATAAGGTCGATACCGAGGTGCCCTCGCCGGCCGAAGGGACGCTCACCGAGATCCTGGTGGAGGAAGGCGATACCGTGGAGGTGGGCACCGTCATTGCCATGCTGGAAACCGATCCGGAAGCCGCAGGCGATGCGCCAGCCGATGAGCCCTCGGCTGAGGACGACGAGACTGCAGAGCCAGCCGCCGACGAAGCCAGCGCAGACGACACCGCGGAAGCGGATTCTGAAGCCGAAGAGGCGCCGGCAGCGGAAGACATGCCAGAGCCCAAGGCCAAGCCGGCAGGCGAAGGCCGGGTAGAGGTGGTCATGCCCAAGATGGGCGAAAGCATCACCGAGGGCACGGTTATCGTGTGGCACAAGGAAATCGGTGATGAGGTGGCGTTGGATGAGACGCTCCTCGAGATCGGCACCGATAAGGTGGACACCGAGGTACCCTCGCCCGCGGAAGGCATCCTGCAAGAGATCCTGGTAGAGGAAGGCGATACGGTGGAGGTCGGGACGGTCATTGCCGTGCTCGGCACCGAGGCTCCGGCTGGTGATGGGGCGTCGGCGCCCTCCGATGCGGGCGCAGATGCTGAGCCCGCGGCTGACGCTACGCAAGAGGCGCCCGCACAGAGCGGTACGCCCTCCGGCGACGGTACCGTCCGCGAGCCCGTACCGGCCGGCGAGGGTGGCGACATCCAGCGCCGTGGCTCCGACGGGCGCTTCTACTCACCCCTCGTGCGCTCCATCGCCGAGGAGGAAGGCCTTAGCATGCAGGAACTGGAATCGATTGACGGCTCTGGCCGCGAAGGGCGCGTCACGAAGCAGGACGTATTGTCGTACATCGAGACACGGGAAGAGCCGCAGGAGCAAGAACAACAAGAGCAGCAGGCGACCACAGCGCCCTCGACCGAACGTCAGCCTGTGCCACCTGCGCCCCCCGCGGCGCCCTCGGCCGACGACGGCTACGATGGGCGCGTGGAAGTGGTCAAAATGGACCGGATGCGGCAGATCATCGCCGACCATATGGTCCGGTCGAAGAATACATCCGCCCACGTCACGTCCTTCGCTGAGGTTGATGTCACCAACCTGGTGAAGCAACGGGAGCGCAACAAAGAAGCCTTCATGGAGCGCGAAGGCGTGAAGCTCACCTACACACCATTCTTTGTGCAAGCCGCCGTCGATGCGCTGCGTGAGCACCCCATACTGAATGCCTCGGTGGAGGAGAAAGAGATCCTCATCAAGAAGGACCTGCACGTGGGCATCGCCGTGGCGATTGACCGGAAGGGACTCGTGGCCCCGGTCATCCGCAATGCCGGGCAGAAAAACCTGATTGGGCTGACGCATGCCGCGGCTGACCTGGCCGATCGGGCGCGCAACAAGAAGCTGCAGCCGGACGAGCTGCAGGGCGGCACCTTTACCATCACCAACATTGGTACGCTCGGCTCGCTGATGGGCACGCCCATCATCAACCAGCCGCAGGTGGCCATTCTGGCCACGGGCGCCATCAAGAAGCGTCCGGTGGTGATCGAGCACCCGGATCTGGGCGATACCATTGCCATCCGCCACATGATGTACGTCTCGCTGTCCTACGACCACCGCATCATCGATGGCGCGATGGGGGCCTCCTTCCTGCAGTCGTTCGGGCAAACGCTGGAAGCCCTCGACCCGGACACCGAGCTGTAGGCGCTCCATAAGCCAGGGCCGTGTAGGCGAACAGGCTGTAACAATGGCGCTGTTTCAACAACCGTTATTGACAAAGTCAGCGGGCGCCTGTTGATTGCAGAGGTACCCGGGTGGTTTGCCCCGGGCTCCCTCTGCTCACGATGGTACTGTGCCATGCCCGACGACCCTGCGCCTACTCCCCTCCGCCTCACCACCGGCGAACTGCGTAAGCGGCTGGACGCTTTTGTAGACGAGTACCTCAAGGACAAAAGTCCGCAAACGGCTGGGACCTACCGGCGCTCGCTAAATACGTTTGAGCGGTGGTACGCCGTCCATAAGCAGCGCTTTCGGTTTACCGAAGATGGGGTGCGGGCGTACAAAACGTACCTGATGGAAGAGCGCGGCTTGCATCAGGTCTCCGTCTCCACCTACCTCACGGCCCTCCGCCGCTTCTGTCAGTACCTGGTGGATATCGGGCTGCTGGAATCTAACCCGGCGACGGAAGTGAAGGGAAACCGGCGCCCAAGCACGCACTCGCGGCAGGTCCTCACCGAGCAGGACATCGAAACGTTGTTCGCTACGGTAGATGCCGATACCACCATCGGCAAGCGCGACGTCGCGATGATGTACCTGATGCTGTACGCCGGCCTCAGCGAGATTGAGCTGGTGCGGGCAGACCTGGAGGATCTGGAGCAGACGCTGATGGGCTGGTTTCTGCGCGTGCAGGGGAAGGGGCACACAGCGAAAGATCAGCAAGTGCCTGTAGATGAGCGCGTCCTGGAGAAGGTGCGCCTGTACCTGGATGTGCGCGGGCGCTACCGGCCGGAAGACCCGCTGTTTGTCTCGCATGGCAACCGCTCCGAAGGCAAGCGCCTCAACACCCGCTCCGTCCGCAGCCGCATTAACGGCCACCTCAAAGCAGCCGGCATCAAGCGCCGCGGCGTGACGCCGCACAGCCTCACCCATACGGCCGCCCTCATCTGGCTAAATGAGGGCATGTCCATTGAAGAGGTGAAGCAGCGGATGCGCCACGGCACGCTGGAAACCACGATGATTTACTTCAAGAAGCAGGGGCTGCTGACGCGCGACCCGGAGGACCTCAACGAGCTGCTCGATGATTGACGAACGCGCTGGCGGACGGAGCCCGCTTACGCATCGGTTTTCTCTACCAGCCCTTCCTCGGTCAGTTCTTCCAGAAACGACTCCACGTACGCCAGCGACTCGTCCATCGTGGTGTCCCACTCTTGCGTGATGGCCCGGGCAATGGCTTCGGGGGCTTCGCCAGCCGACAGCAGTTGCCAGACGCGCGTGCCGGTTTCGTTCATGGAGTAGTAGCGTTGCGTTTCAAGACTCAGCAGCACCGCTTCGTCATCATCAAGCTCCGTAGCTACAACGTCGGGGGAGGGGCGGTAAGAAGGCATGGGAGATGTAGGCTGTAGAAAGAGGCAGGGAAGCACGCGCGGCCTGGATGGATAAATTCAGCATAGGGCGCACCGTGGTTAGTTGCAACCACCGAACCTCGCGGTGTGTCTGCGCGTGTGCAGCTTTGGTATTTTTCATCCGCGAGCCGCAGCTATGAAGACGGTCCATTACCGATTGCACGACAAGGTTTTTGCGCTTCGGGCGGATGATCCTGTATTACAGGCTACCATGGAAAAAGCCCTGCGGTACAAAGGGGCGAAGCCTACGGATGGAACGGCGGTAGACCTGAAGATGCACTACGTGCAGGCCGGAACGATCCCGGAGATGCCGGCGGAGGCCGCGCTCATCACCCGGTCGCCCGAGGGGCTCTCGGTGGCGTACGTGGACGACACCTACTACGTGGCGCACGCCGACGCGCTCGTGGTGATCGACGCCCCGGAAGGGACCGCTCAAGGATACGTGGGCGCGTCGCTGCTCACGGAGACGCAGGCCCTGGTGCGGTTTTACCTGGTTACCATCGGCGTGGTGATCCTGCTGCGCTATCAGGAGCGGTACGGCCTGCACACGGCAGCCCTGGTGCGCGACGGTGCGGGCGTGCTGCTGGTGGCGCAGAGCGGCAGCGGCAAGTCCACCACCACACTCAACCTCGTCCGGGCCGGCTGGCAGCACCTTTCCGATGATACCGTGCTCCTGCGCCGCCTGCCCGAAGCCGTGGAGGGCGACCGGGTGGAGGCGCTGTCGTTTCGCCACGATTTCTGCATCAAGCACGAGATGCTGGCTCAGTTTCCGGCCTTGGGAGCGCATGAGTGGCCGCCCTCCATGAGTGACCCGACGAAGTGGCGTGTGGATCCCGACGTGCTCTACCCGGGCCAGTTCGTACCTCGGTGCCGCCCGCGGCTGGTGCTGCTTCCGGAGATTGTGGATGCCCCTACCAGCCGCCTGGAGCCGATCCGCGCAGCCACCGTGCTGCAGCACCTCTCCACGCAGGCGGGCGCCCTTCTCACGCCACGGCCTCATATTGTGCAGAAGCACCTCAGCCTCCTGAGTGATCTTATGCAGCAGGTGATGTGCCTCCGCTTTCTGGCAGGCCGCGACGCACTTACGGACCCGGAGGCGTCGGTTAGGCTCATCGGGAACGCGCTGCGTGAGGCGCAGCAGGTCGCGTAGCCGTGGGTGCAGTCCCTGATGGACACTTCGCCGGCAAGGGGGCGCGCTACGGGTTAGGGGGCAGGCCGTAGTAGTCAGCCACCGCGCTGTAGTCCGACAGGTCGACGTCATCGCCAAAGGCGCCGGGGAGGTTGTCCTCGGTGATGAGTACGATCAGCACCCGGTCGGGCAGCCAACTGGGGTGGAGGAAGGCGCTCTGGTCCGCGGCCGTCAGGTCCAGCAGCACTTCGCCGGGGCTGGCGCTGAAGCTAAACGTGACTTCCGTATCCGGGGTGCCGTCATCGGACAGGTCGATCATGTAGGTGTCGGGCAGCGCCTCCACGCCATCATCGCGCAGGTGGAAGAGACCGAGGTGGCCGTTGTTGAGAATGCTGGACGAGAGTGCGAGCACGCCCAGCTCGCGCTGCATCTGATAGTCTGGGAGCCCGCTCGGCCGCCCGCCCACGGCGTACGAGGTATCGACCAGGGTGGCGGAGGGCGACGGCTCAGGGGGCGGAATCACGTAGCGTGCGGTGGCACTGTGGTTTTGGGTCACGTCAAAGGAGAGCGTACGTGCACCCTCGTCTTGATCGTCACCGTCCAGCCGCCACCGATCGAACAGGCGTCCATCCGCGGTTTCCTCCGGTGCTGTAAAGGTGACCGCCGTGCCTTCCTCGTAGCGACGCTCAAATACCGTTGTGCCATCGCCTGCGCCGTCCTCGTCGGCCGGGGTGACCTCGATGGGGACGCCAGAGTTAGGGTTCTCTGAGGCAATCGCAACGGTAAAGACCGGGGGGCTATCGTCGTACACAGCGACAGCGGAGCGGTTGGCCGTCATGGTGACGGAGAGGCTTCGCTGATCGGCAGGTTGACTACTGCCGTCTAATTGCCAGCGCACAAACGGCTGGCCCTCAACCTCTTCTGGCGCCGTCAGGGTCACCTCTGTTCCAGAGGCGTACGTGCGCTCAAAGGCGGTCGTCCCATCGCTATCGCCGTTGGCGTCTGCAGGGTCTACTGCCACGGGCGCCCCATCCGTCAGGCCAGCATCGGTGATGGAGAGCGTAAACTGCTGGTCCTCGGTCTCGTAAACGGCCGTTATGAGCCGACCTTCAGCCATGGTTACCGTGACATCGGGGGTAGCGCTGAGCGTTTGCCCGCCTTCTTCCCAGCGGGCAAAGACGGTCCCGTCGTCACTATCGGTAGGCGCCGTGAGGGTGACTTCAGTATCGGCGGCGTAGCGGCGCGTAAACTCGGTTGTGCCGTCCGTCATGCCGTCTACGTCGGCTGGGGAAACGGCGATTTCGATGCCGGAGGCCGGGTTCTCTGACCGCACCGTAAGCTCGTTGAGTTGGGCAGTAGCGCTGTATACTGCACGCGCGGTGCGGTCGGTATCCAGCGGGATGGTGAGCGTCTGCTCGCCTTCCGGCCCGTCGGTCCCATCAAGGCGCCATCGCTCAAACGTTTGGCCTTCCACTTCGGCAGGTGCCGTGAGGGTAACCTCGTCACCGGCACGGTACTGCCGCTCAAACAGCGTAACACCGGCCCCGTCGCCGTTAACGTCCGCCGGGCTTACATCTACCTCCACCCCAGTCTCCGGGTTAGCTGATGCAATGGTGAGCGTTACCACCGGACGGGGTGCTTCGTAAACGGCCCGGGCCGCCCGGTCGGCCGACATGGAGACCGTAAGCTCCCGCGCGTTGCGGTCTTGGTTTTCGTCGTCCAGCACCCACCGTACAAAGACGCGGTCGTCGGTGGTGGTCTCGGGCGCGGTGAGCGTCACATCCGCCCCCGAGTCGTAGACGCGATCAAGGGGGGTGGCGCCGCTGCCTTCGCCGTTGGCATCCGCGGGGCTCACGTCGATGTCGACGCCGCTATCGGGCGCCTCGGACGTCACCGCGAGCGCGTACTGCTGATCGGGCGCCTCGTGGACGGCCGTGAGGGTGCGGTTCTGGGAGAGGGTAACGGTTGCTTCCGTATCTGTAGAGACGGTCGTGCTGCCCTGCTCCCACCGCACGAAGGTGGTGCCGTCGGGGCTTTCCGGTGGCGCGGTGAGGGTAACGTCGGTGCCCTCGGCATAGGTGCGACTGAACGGCGTAACGCCATTGCCGGCGCCGTCGGTATCTGACGGGCTGACGGTGATGTCAACCCCGTCGTCCGGATTGCTGGAGCGGACGGTGAGGGTGTTGGTGTCGCCAGGAGGCTCGGTGGCGGTCCCGCCGTCGCCATCACAGCCGGTGAGGAGGAGCAGGCCCAGCAGGGCACTGAGAACACAACGAGAGAGGAAGCGGGGCATAGCAAAAAAAGGCGACGGCAGAGAAAGAGGCAGCAGGGACATCAGCGCTGAAGGATGAGGCGATCGCTGTAGGTCTCGCCGTCCAGATGGAGGCGGTACAGATAGACGCCATTAGCCAGGGGCGTCGGAGTCCAGGGGATGTGGTGCGTGCCCGCGCTGAGGGGGGTATCCTCCAATACGTGCGCGACTTCGCGGCCTTGCACGTCGTACACCCGGAGAGTAGCCGCGGCCGGTGCTTCGAGGTGGAGGTGAAAGGTGACTGATTCACGGACCGGGTTGGGATAGTGGCGTACCCGTGGCGGAGCGCCGCGCGAGCGTGTGGCCGCCACCAGCGCTGGCGTGCCGCCCACTACTGCCCCGGTCGCCATGTCCACGTAGCGTTCAAAAGTAGTCGTACCGCGGGTGGTGCGTCCTGTGATGCGCACCCGCCAGTTGGTGCCGGCAGGTGCGTCCGCCACGTTAAGGTGCTCGCTGCCATTTATCGAAACGGTGAGGTTCTGCGGGCGGAAGCTGCGCTCGTTGATAAACGCCTGGCCACCATCATCGAGCGTGGTCTGCAGCGCCTCGTCAGAGTCCACAAACGCGCGCGGCACTTCGTCGCGGGCGGCAAAGGCGCTGCTGCTCGCGGGCGGGGTGGTCTCGACGCCAAACGGGTCGACGGTGACCTGCGTGAAGGCATCGTCGCTGGCGGCGCTGTAGGTGTAGCGCCACGTGTAGGCCTGCCCGCTCGTGCGGGAGCCCTGCAGCGCTTCTACGCGCTTGAGCTCCGGGTCGGTCAGCTGCCGCTCGGCAAACGTGCGGGCCACCCCCAGGTTGGTACGCGCGGTAACCAGCGGAAAGTCAAACATGAGGAGATCGATGTCGGCGGGCGAAGCGCCCGCCACCTGTACGGAGTCCGGCATCCGGTTGCCGGTCGCATCGTAAAAGCCAATGCCTTCAATGGCGAGGCGCTCACGGTCGGTGTAGCGCACCGCCAGGGGCCAGTAGGTCCCATCCCGAAGAAAGTCAGCTTCGTAGGCGCCGCTCCGCCCGGTGATGACATCCGCGCCTTTGATCTGCCAGTCGGCGCCCTGCACCGAGAAGTCCTCCAGCAGGTAGATGAT
>LKNB01000069.1 GCA_001564055.1 Rhodothermaceae bacterium Tc-Br11_B2g6_7 | reverse complement strand
CTGGCTCGTGCAGACCCGCCCCGACAGGCCTGCCTTCGCCACCCGATTGGACGTTTTTCTGCTGTGGCCGGCCCTTACCGCTCTCGCCGGCCTGACGGGGTGGCTGTAGGCCCTCGCCCGACACCCTCACCGGGAGTAGCCTGTTGCGCAGCGGCTGAGGGTGTGGAGTGAACCGCAGGATGTGCCAAACCGCGTGGGGCGTCATCATGACGGGGCTGGGCGTTCAGCTTTGGGCATGCAGCACTGCCCCCATGATAGCGTGGACCGGGCGATGTGTCACTGCGTGCACGAAATGCTATTTGCTATACCGCGGCACTGCCCTGACGCGCGGCGCGCAGCGCGGGCAGGCGGTCGCGGAGGTCGGGCAACAGGAGTTGGTCCAATGCCAGGCGTGCTACCGTGAGGTCACTGGGCAGCGCAGCATAGAGCGTGTCGCTGCGTAGCCCCGCGAAAGGTCGGTCGTGCTGCGCCACGGCGCCCGATTCGGCAAAGCGCAGCTGGGTCAGGAGTGTGGCAAAACCTGGCAGTACATCCGGTACAAGCTCGGTGAGCGCATCGAACGCAACACCGCCGGCCCCGATACCCGCGCCGCCGTTGAAGAGCACCACGTCGACCCGCCCCTCCATCTTGATGATCCCCTCCCGCACCATCGCAGGTTTGGGGGGAATGATACGGTACAGCACCAGCTTGTGCCCATGGCGTTGTAAGCGTTGGCGGATGAACCCGCCCACCCGGTCTGTCTCTTCCGTGGCATCGGGGTGCACAGTGACAAGGGCAAAGCGCAGGGTTGGTGCACCAGTGTCGGTAGAACTCATGAAGCGGAGGGCGTATCGGCGGCGGAGGACGTCGGGCGAGGGGCGTGGCAGGCATCCGGCAGTTCAATGTCATTCGCTGGCTTCGGCTCCCCGAACCAGCGGGGCGGGTCGTAGCCATAGCTGCCATACGGGTTACACCGCAGGATGCGCCACGACAGCAGGATGAAGCCTTTCACGGCCCCGTATTGGCGCAGCGCCTGTACCGCGTAGTGCGAACACGTCGGCGCAAAGCGGCACTCGCCTCCCAGCCACGGCGAGAGCGTCATCTGGTACAGCCGGATCACCCCAACCAGTAGGTTGCGCGGCAGGTGATAGATGAGGCGGAGTAAAGCGTACACAGAAGTCATCAAAAAGCACGGATAGCACGCAAGTCGTGGCCGATGGCTAATCGGCACCTCAGGCGCTCGGTTCCGCCGTGCGTCCCTGTCGCTTGGCACGGCTGCTCACCATCGCCGCGTAGCCGACAGGTTACGGGCGGTTGGGACGCGTCACCTGTCGGACGCCAGGAGAGGCGGGGCGCGCCACACGTCCTGAGGATCGCGCGCGCATCCGGGCCCGCAGCGTCTGGGCGTTTACCGTGCGGCGCGCGCCGGAGGCTTCCGCGCGGGTGCGTGGCTGCACGGGCCCCTCCGCAAGCGCGCCCGCCTCCGCATCGATGCCATCGAAAAACTGAAACCGGTGTGGGATCACGCCCAGTGCATCCGACGAGAGCGGGGTCGCCTCCTCAGCCCAGTGCGGTTTGAGGCGCCCCCGCATAGATATGGGGCTGTAGAAGTGCCGGGTCGTTTGCGCAAACGGCCGCTCCGATGCCGGAGCCTCAAATACGTCAAGCGCAATGCGTAGCGCCCTCTGCCAGCCTGGCGCCCGGCTATGGGCATCCAGCTGCAAAATGTGACTCCGGCGGGTGGAGGGCGCGTTGAAGGCGCTAAACTGGCGGTCTTCGAGTACGACGTCGCGGTAGGACCCGCCGCGAAAGCCGGTCTCCACCCGGTTGCGCACTACCCAGGCGACCAGCTCCTGCTCGTGAGGGCGGTTTGACTCGGAGTAGATGCACCGTGCGAGCCAGAGCACCTCGTCCGCATCAAACGCGGAGAGCGCCTGCAGGCGGTCGGCCACCGGGTCGTCAGCTGTGGAGAATGCGGCAGCGGGCGGCATGGCGAGCATGGCCCAGCAGGCCATTAGTAGCGATAGGGTAGCAGAGCGCAGGGGCATGGTGAAGCAACATACAGTACACGTAGGAAATCGCTGCACGGGCGTCGGCGTGCGGTGCCTGTGCCTGCTGCAAGTGGTATGCCTTAGCGTGAGCGGGCCGCAGGAAGGCGTCTGGAAACGTCTGCCGGGCCGAGGGATAGCACTGCGGGAAAATCCTGCCGCCTGTTGACTTGCAGAACCTACCATGCCTGACGCCTTCAAGCCGCTGCTGGATGCCGTGACGTACGACGATCGCGGCCTCGTCGTTACCATCGTGCAGGACCATGCCACGAACGAAGTCCTGATGCAGGCCTACATGAACGAAGCCACGCTAAAGCAAACGCTTCGAACTGGCCGAATGACGTACTGGAGCCGGTCGCGGCAGGAAGTGTGGGTGAAAGGTGCCACGAGTGGTCGGGCGCAGCACGTGCGTGAGGTCCGCATCGACTGCGACGGCGATGCGCTACTGTTTAAGGTGCGCCAGGAAGGCGGGGCGGCCTGCCATACCGGCTACGAAAGCTGCTTCCACCGGATGCTGGGCGATGGGCGCTTCATTGTCATAGGCGAGCGCGTGTTCGACCCCGATGAGGTCTACAAACGCCTCAATTGACCCAGTGCGGCGCCGGGGGTTATTCTGCCGTTACCGCTTCTGGCTGCGCTATCGCATCAATGGCTTCGGCATTGCGGCCAATCTCGCGGAGCATCCCAGGGAAGAGCACCTTGTGCGGCAAGTAAAACAGGTACCAGTAGATGAGTCCAAAGAGGCCTTTGGGCTCGAAAAGCGCTGTTTGCGTGACGAGTGTGCCTTTATCCGTGGGATCCAGTTCGAATTGCAACCAGGCCTTACCCGGCACCTTCATCTCGGCCCGTAGCCGGAGCAGGCGGTTTTCCTCAAGCGCCTCTACGCGCCAGAAGTCGAGCGCATCGCCCACACGTAGTTCCCGCGGATGCCGCCGGCCACGCCGCAGCCCAAAACCTCCGATGATGAAATCCGCAAAGCCACGAATTTGCCAGAGCAGGTTGGCAAACAGCCAGCCCGTGTCACCGCCCAGCCCCGTTACCACGTTAAAGACCGCACCGGGCTGAGCGGGCACGTGGAGCTGGCGCTGCTCTTGAATCAACCCTTCCGTGTCTTTCAGGACTTCGGTGGGGCGGTGGTGCTGCAGGGTGTCGGATGAAGAGCGGGCGTCGTGCCACGTGGTCTCGACGTTCTGGTCGGCAAAGCGGCGCAAGGCGAGGCGAACAGCGGCCTCGTATGAAATCTTGCGGACGTCAAACAGCCGATCAGCCTTGTCATCGGTGACGACCACCTTGTTATCCAGCCCTTCAATGAGAATGCGCGCAATATCTGTGTTTACCGGTGTAACCAGGCCCACCCATCGGGCAGACAGCGTGGGGGTCAAAAAGGGCAGATTGATGACGGGCCGGCGCAGTCCACGAACTTTTGCGTAGATCTTAAACATGTCGGCATAGGAGAGTACGTCGGAGCCGCCAATCTGGATGATCTCGCCTGTGCTTTCGGGCACGCGGATGGCGCGCACGAGGTACTGCAACACATTGCGGATAGCAATAGGCTGCGTGGGGGTTTGTACCCATCGGGGGCACAGCATAACGGGCACCCGCTCGGTGAGGTACCGGATGAGCTCAAATGAAAGTGACCCCGAGCCTACAACCACGGCAGCCCGAAACTCCGTCACGGGCACGCTCCACTCGCGCAGCATGTTGCCCGTCTCCAGGCGGCTGCTCAGGTGCTCAGAGACGCGGTCGCCGGACGGCTTCATACCCCCAAGGTAAATGATGCGGGCTACCCCTTGCTCCTGAGCTGCCTGCCCAAAATTATTGGCGGCCTTGCGGTCCAGGTCCTCAAAATCCCCTTTGCCAGCCGCCAGCGAGTGAATCAGGTAATACGCCACATCGATGCTTTCCATCGCGCGATGGACGCTCGCGTAGTCCAGCGCGTCGCCCTCTACGATCTCCACGTCATCGCTCCAGGGGCGTCCGCGCAGGCGCTTCGGGTTGCGGACAAAGCAGCGGACCTCGTAGCCGGCCTCTAAAAGGCACGGGACTAACCGCCCCCCCACATAACCCGTGGCTCCTGTGACCAGTACCTTTTGCGCACCCATGAGATTGTAGCCAGTCAATTAATAACGTTGTGTATACTGTGCCATAAATCGTAGACGATATGCGCGGCGCCTACGATTCGCTGTACGGAGGGCTTTTCGAACACATGCCGTAGCATTACGAAAAAATTGCAGCGATGATGGACCCGCTTGCTTGGTCGGCAGAGTAGAAGGTTTGCTAATCAGATAGTTTGCACAGTACTATTCATAACCCCCGAACCGGAGAACCTTTGTATTATGGCTGACCCAAAAGGCACCACGACCTGGCCTGAACTGGCCATTGGTCTGTACGACAAGCTCACAGGCCGCGGAGCGCAAATTACGTATGAGTTTGAAGACTTTGACCTGCTCGTTCCAAGCGGCACGGGCGACAACGTCGAACATGCGCACTGGAAGATGAGCGGTACCATCCGCATCACGACGACAGATCATGAGCAGGGGGCCTAACCGATATGAATCGGCCCCTTGTCGACATCATCGCCAACCTGATGATCTCTGTAGGTGGAGAGGATATCCACGTCACAGCCGACGGCTCAACGGTCTACATCGACCTGCCGAGCCTGCAAGCTGGGCAGGCCCTCACGCGCATGGCTCCGTTCCAGCAAGACCGCGAGGCCAGCGTCCGCTCAGCAGACGACGTGCTGCGGGCTGGCGGTCTGACAGCCGTTGTTCGGCATCAGGGACGCCCGCTGGCTAAGATTGGAGCCCAAGCCCAGCCGTCGGGGAGTGCGAAGCTGCTCCAGATGGATCCGGTGGAGCTCTACCCGGCGCGCATTGCCTCAGCCGCTACGCGCGAACGCCCGCTGGTAGCCGTCGGCCTCGTGCTAACCGCTGTGGCCCTCCTCAGCGCACTCGTATATTTGTTGCGTGACTGACTGCTCACCGTCGGTATGGTGGGCTGACCAGAGATCAAGCCTGCGGCAACGATTGGATAGCCTCCGGTGGCGCTGCTGCCGGAGGCTTTTTGTTCGGCGCGCCCTGTTGACGCGCGACGGGCTCGCCGTTCTGCCCTTGTGTGGCAGCGTTCCACCATACAAATTCACCACCGCGCCATACCGAAGGCCCTATATCGGCCTAAACCCCCGAAACGCCTCTCGGGCATGGCACGTCTCATAGGGTATGCATCCTTTATGGACTGCGCGCTCGCTCGGCGCACTTTTGACTTTCGGATACGCTCATGGACCTTATGAGTACTTCGCTTCGGATCTCTACCGTCTCTGGTATTGGTATTTATATCCACTGGACGTTCTGGCTGCTGGTGGCTGGGGTCCTTGGGTTCTTTTATTTTGAAGGCGGACTGGTAGCGGCCTCTATGGGGCTGGCGTATGTAGCGGCTATCTTCTTCTGTGTGGTCCTGCATGAGCTGGGGCATGCGCTGACGGCCAAACGCTTCAGCGTGCCCACGCGCGACATCACCCTGTACCCGATTGGCGGGATGGCCCGGCTGGAACGCATCCCGGAGGACCCGGCGGAGGAGTTCTGGATCGCTATTGCTGGCCCAGCTGTTAATCTTGCCATCGCGGTCTTGCTCGTTCTTACCCTGACGGCTGTTGGCATCAGTGTGATGCCGGTAGAACCGCTGGTGGTAGGCGTCGGGTTTTTCGCGAACTTGATGTGGCTAAACCTTGCCTTGGTGGTTTTCAACATGCTGCCGGCCTTTCCCATGGATGGGGGGCGGGTACTGCGCGCACTGCTGGCGGCAAACATGAACGATTATGCACGGGCCACCCAAATTGCGTCTAACGTAGGCAAAGGCATGGCTATTCTGTTTGGCGTGATTGGCCTGTTCACGTTTGATATCATCCTGCTCTTCATCGCCATGTTTGTGTTCTTCGGCGCGCAACAGGAGGCCCAGCATGCCATGATGCGCACCCTCACGAACAGCGTATCTGTAAAGCAAGCCATGATGCGCCGGTTTGCCACCCTGGCCCCCGATGATACCCTGGCTGACGCGGTAGAAGAGCTTCTGAGTGGATCGGAGCAAGACTTCCCGGTGGTGGAGGACGGCCGTGTGGTGGGTATCCTGACGCGCTCCCGCCTGATGGAGGCTCTGCAGCAGCAACCGCGGGACACCCCGATCGCCGAGGTCGCGCGGCCGACCTGTGCCACCGTCGAGGACACCGCTATGCTGCGCGAGGCGTTCGACAAAATTCGGGAGGCCGACTGCTCTACCGTGCCCGTGGTCCGTGACGGCAAGATTGTAGGACTCCTGACGATGGAGAATGTAGGCGAGCTTATGATGATTTCGTCGGCCCTGAAGCGGGCAGGCAACCGCGAGGACATGGAGGTTATGCTGAAGCGAGCCCGCGGGCAGGAGGCCTCCGGAGATGAGTCACGGGCGCTGCCCGCAAGCAACGATCCAAACGGTACGCCCCAGGACGCTACTTCTGACGCCGCGCCCGACTCGAGAAACACATAAGGGAATACCGCGCTCGCGCGAGAGTGCCGCAGAAGGATTCTTGTTGATCTTGCGTGCTCCATTGCGCGTCGGCAACACATCCGTTACCTTCCGGCTCAACCCCTCTACATCTACTGTTGCTGCTGCATGGAACGACGAACGAAGATTGTCTGCACGTTGGGCCCCGCTACCTCCGACTACGAAACCATCCGGGCGCTTATCGAGGCCGGGATGAACGTAGCCCGGCTCAATTTCTCGCACGGTGAGCACGAGGACCACGCGGCTAACATTGCACACGTCCGGAAGGCCGCGGAGGAGCTGGGAAAGACGGTGTCGATTTTGCAAGATCTGCAAGGCCCCAAAATACGGATTGGGATGGTGAAGGGGGGAGGCGTCCTCTTGAAGCAGGGACAGGAGCTACGCCTGACGTCGCAGAAGATGGAAGAGAGCACAAACGAGAAGGTGTTCGTCAGTTACGAAGGCCTCTGCGACGACCTAAGCGTAGGCGGGCGTATCCTCATCGACGATGGGCTGCTGGAGTTAAAGGTGCGCGAGATCCGCGGGGATGAGGTCATCACCGAAGTTGTGGTGGGCGGTCCGCTGCGTTCGCGCAAAGGCGTCAACCTGCCCGACATCCGCACAAGCACGCCGTCCCTTACGGACAAAGACCGGCGCGACCTTGAATTCGGGCTCTCGCAAGACGTTGACTTTGTGGCGCTCTCGTTCGTTCGTGATCAGTCCGACGTAGTGCGGCTGCTGGACCGGATTGATGCCTCGGGGAAAGAGACCAACGTGATTGCCAAGATTGAGAAGCCGGAAGCGGTGCGCAACATCGACCGCATCATGCGGAAGGCAGATGGCATCATGGTAGCCCGTGGCGACCTCGGGATTGAGATGCCGATGTCGCATGTGCCTCGCGCGCAGAAGACGCTCATCCAGCGGTCGCTGCAGGCGGCCAAGCCGGTCATCACGGCCACGCAGATGCTGGAGAGCATGATCGAAAACCCCCGTCCCACCCGGGCAGAGGCCAGCGATGTGGCTAACGCGGTACTGGACGGCAGCGACGCGGTGATGCTGAGCGGCGAGACGGCCGTGGGCCAATACCCCGTCCGCGTGGTGGAAACGATGGCTGAAATTATTTTCGAGGCCGAGCGCTACCAAGAGCAGTACCGGATGAAGGTGCAGCCCGCCAGCGGTCGCGCGACGTCCTCGCAGGACGTCACGGAGTCTATCAGCTATCAGGCCTGCCAGGTGGCCGAGCAGGTGCACGCCGACGCCATCGCGTGCCTGACGGCGTCGGGGACCACCGCGCGCATGATTGCCCGCCACCGGCCAGACGCGCCCATCTACGCCTTCACCGACAACGAACGGGTCGTCCGTCGCTTGAATCTGCTCTGGGGTACCAAGGCGTTTCATATCCCCTTTCAGGATGATACCGACGAGGGGGTGGCGGCGGTACACCGCATCCTCAACAATTATGGGTCCGTGAAGCCGGGCAGTCTCGTCGTCATCACGGCCGGCATGCCGCTTCCCGCGAAGGGCCGCACGAACATGGTGCACGTCAGCCGCGTCTGAAAGGGCAATGAGGCTTCTTTCACTCGTGTGCTGCTGTGGCAGTCCGTCGCCCCGTGCGTTTTCTTGCTCCTGCGTACTGGATGTCTGCGCCTTGCGCCTCGCCGGGTTTGCGGGCTGGGGCCGTTGTGGCGGCGCTGGTCCTTGCCGTTGTGCTCAGTGGCTGCAGCCAGAGCTCGTTTGTGGGACAGCGGTGGGCCAACTTCACCGCCTTCTACAACACGTTCTACAACGCCGAGCGCGCCTTCGAGGACGGCGTGGCCCAGGTCGCATCCGCGGATGAACGCGTAGATCGCACCCGGCTCCTGCCCCTTTTCGCTCCACCAGAGCCCGTTCGGGACCCCCGGCACTTTGACGAAGCCATCGAGAAGAGTGCCGACATTCTTCGGCGCCATGGCAACTCGCGTTACGTCGATGACGCCTTGATGCTGATTGGCCAGTCGTACGTCTACCTGCAAAACTATGTGGGGGCCGTGGAGAAGTTTGAGGAAGTGGCCGCGTTGCAGACCGGGCGTCAACATGAGGCGCAGGTGTGGCTGGCGCGTACGTTGCTGCAGGCAGAGCGGTACGCAGAAGCAGCCGGTTTCTTAGAGTCGGTCCTGGCCGCAGACGCAGACGTGCCGAACCGTTGGCGGAGCCAGTACTGGTTGCTCTTGGGTGCCGCCGAGGCGTATCAGGAAAACTGGACGGCCGCGCGGGATGCGCTGCGGCTGGGGGCGCCGGCTACGAGCAACCGCACGCTGGGGGCGCGTGGGTTCTTTCTGCTGGGGCAGGTGGCGGAGGCCCTCGAACGCTTCGACGAGGCGGAGGAGGCGTACACCGCCGCCGCATCGGCATCGATCGACTTCGAGCTGACGTACGCCGCCCGGTATAGCGCGATCAAGGTGGCAGGGCTGTATCGCGACCAAGAGCGGGCCCTGCAACGCGCTGAGCGCCTGGCGCGGGACGGGGCCTACTTTGAGCGCCGGGCCGAGCCTGCCTATCTGGCGGCTCGCATTCTGCAGGCGCTGGGATCCTCGGATGCGGCCGTGGCGCGGTACGAGGCGCTACTGCACGGGCGGGACGTGCCACTGGACGCTGATGTGGAGGGGCGCATTCACTATAGCCTGGCGGAGCTGTATCGCTACACCCATGCCGACTACGAGCGGGCGGCGGCGCACTACGACACCGCTGCAACCCGCTTGGGCCGGGTTCGGGGGACGGATGGCCCCCGGCTCCCGCTGGCCCCCTCGGCCATTGCCGATGCGGAGGAGCAGCGCGCCGTTTTCTCCCAGTTCGCAACAGCCTACCGCGAAGTGACACGTGCCGACTCGCTCCTGGAGCTGGGGGCACTCAGCCAGGAAGAGTTTCAGGCGTTTGTGCAGGACTTGCGGGAGCAACGCGCCGCCGAGCTCGCAGCGGAGCGGCGCGCCACAGAGCGCTCCGGCGCCAGTATGAGCCCTGAAGTGCGCGAGGATGACGTGCGCGCTGCACTTGAAGCTACAGCCGATCAGCAGATGGGACAACAGGGGCAGGCAGGCGGGGGGCAGGAGGGCGCCGGCTTTCTTTCGTATCGTGACCCCGTGCGGGTCCAAGACGCCCAGGTCGGGTTTGTGCGGCGTTGGGGCGACCGGCCCCTGACGCCCGACTGGCGACGCGCGGCAGCCGCTCGGATGCAACGCGCGGCGAGCCGCTCAGAGGCCGATACCGTCGACGCCACCAATGCCGGCATGACGGAGGAGGTGCTGGCCCAGGCCGAGCGCGACGATGTGTTGCCGCCGGTGGACGTGTCCGACGTCCCACGGGATGATGCCAGCCGCAACGCCCTGCAGGCTCGGCAGCGCCGCGCGATGTACGACGTAGGTAACGCGTTTTTACTGGCGCTCAACCAGCCCGCCGATGCCATCCCGTGGTACGAGCAAGTGCTTGAGCGTGAGGGCGAAGAAGAGCTGTCCCTGCGTGCCCTCTATGCGCTCGCGCAGGCCCACCAGGCCACGGGTGACACCGCGGCCGCGGCGGCGCTGGAGGAAGAACTGCTGGCCACGTTCCCCGACTCCGACGTTGCGCGGCAACTGCGGCGCGATGCAGCGGGCGCTGAGGCAGGGCCGACGGACGAGCGATTAGCGAGGGCAACGGCCACGTACGAGCGCGTCGTTCAGGAATGGCGCGAGGCGCAGCCATGGACCGCCATCGCACAGCTTTTGCTGTTGGCCACCGCGTACGATGACACGGAGATCGCGCCGCAGGCTATGTACGCCGCGGGTACCTTCATGCTGGAGTCCCTCGTAGAGTCCGGCCGCGATCCATTAACGCCGCTGCAAGAGCTGCTGCCGGCTGAAGTGCTGCGCGTCGCCGGCTTGCTGGAGGGTGCAGAGCCCTCCCCTGATACGCTGGTAGGCGCGGGGCCGGGAAACGACGCGCCGGCAGTTACGGATGCAGCGGCTTCCTCGGATGGCCCCGTCGCTTCAGCCGCTGTTGCCGACCCATCAGCGGCCGACACCGCAGCTGTACGGGCGGCGGCACAAGCGCTGCTGAAGTCGTACACCGAAGCGGCGTACCTGTCTGATGCCGCCGACATCGGCCCAGCCGATGTGATACAGACAGGACTGGCGCCCGCAGATTCTCTCCGGCCGGCTGGTGAGGGGACGGAGTCCTTGCTGCGGATTGGCGAACCTGCGAGTCCACCAGAACCGCTGCTCACCATCGGAATGGTCCCGGCCAGTATGATTGCTACAACTCCGCAAGCAGGGGCCACCGTAGCGGACCTATTTAACCGCCTACGCACGCGGTACCCGGCCGCACGAGCTGCTTCGCGGGCCGAGCAATTGACCCGCCTGTTGGAAGGCGAGGCTGCGGGCGCACAGCCAGCCGACGAAGCGTCTGACGTTGCTGTGGAAGTGTCCGAAGCTGAGGAGACGGACGAACCTGCCGTAGCCGGCATCCCGGGCCCGGCCTCCGATGGCGCTGCTGCTGAGTTTGGCTGGACCGCCGGGCAGTACGCCATCTCGCTGGTAAGCTGGGACAACGTGCAGTTCGCCGAGCGCTCTGCCGCTACTTTCCGCGACCGCCTCAGCGACGAGGACTTACAGGTTGCGCTGTTTGCGATCGAAGAGGACGGGAGCATGGTCTATCATGTAGGCGCTGGCCCGTTTGCTACATCTGACGAGGCCGCGGCAGCGCTGGAAGAGCTGGAGGGTGCAATTCCGTCCGGGGCCACCGTACAAGCCGTTCCTCCACAGCCCGAACCAGAAGCCAACTAAACCGCGGAGTGTGAGCTACGGGGGAGCAGCGCTTCAGGCTTGGGCCCCTGAACCCGCGAAACGAAGAATCGTCGAAGCGCAGAACCCGCGGGGTGGTCCCTCATTCTATGCGGCTCCTGTAGCAGTGGCTTGCCCTTCCATGATAGATTGCCGAGCCGCTCGCCACACGGACGTTAGTCTTTATGAAGGTACACTGATATATAGCAGTGTACCGTATAAAAGGGGCAGTGCATAGGGCTTGGCCCGGAACGAGGCAAGATTAACGCCTCCTTAACGGTCAGCCTTGAACTTTGAGCCCCTGATCGCTATACTGATAGACTGCAGCAAAAAATTATACCGCGCTTGTGCAGGCGGCGTACAACCTCCGACGGACTCTAAGCGAAGACACCGAAGACCACGTGCCTACGATTCAGCAACTTATTCGGAAAGGGCGGAAAGACAAGACCAAAAAGGTCAAGTCTGCTGCCCTGCAGGGAAGCCCGCAGCGCCGCGGCGTTTGCACGCGTGTGTACACCACCACGCCAAAGAAGCCGAACTCCGCGCTGCGGAAGGTCGCCAAGGTGCGGCTGACGAACGGCATGGAGGTTATCGCCTACATCCCGGGTGAGGGCCACAATTTGCAGGAGCACTCTATTGTCCTGGTGCGTGGCGGTCGCGTGAAAGACCTGCCCGGTGTGAAGTACCACATCGTGCGTGGTGCGCTGGATACCTCCGGCGTTGATGACCGTCGCCAGGGCCGCTCCAAGTATGGAACGAAGCGCCCTCGCTGATCCCGCCGCCGATGCCCTTTGCCGCCGCCTGTGCGGCGCTCTCGAGCGTTTAGACTTTCTGATATTTTATGCGTAGAAAAACAGCAACACGTCAAGAAGTTGATCCGGATCCGATATACAACGATCAACTGGTCTCTCGCTTCATCAACTATCTGATGCGTGATGGCAAGAAAAGCCTCTCGCAGCGCATTGTCTATGAGGCGATGGATGTGTTGGAAGAGCGCACCGGTGAAGAGTCGCTGGAAGTCTTCAAAAAGGCGTTGAACAACGTAGCGCCCTTGGTCGAGGTGCGCAGCCGCCGCGTAGGTGGCGCTACCTACCAGGTGCCCGTCGAAGTTCGGCCCGATCGCCGCTTCGCATTGGCCTTTCGGTGGATTATCCAGTATGCCCGGGCACGGAAGGATAAGACCATGGCCAATCGCCTGGCCAATGAGCTGCACGCTGCAGCGCAAGGCGAAGGCGGGGCGGTCAAGAAGAAAGACGACACGCACCGCATGGCAGAGTCGAACAAGGCATTTGCCCACTTCCGCTTCTAAGCGGCGGCTCGCCCCGAAGTACCTGGCGCCATCTCGGTGTCAGGCATTGTGTACAGAATAACACCCGCACGACGATGGCTAACGACGACAGCACACGGTCCGTATCGCTCGACAAGATGCGCAATATTGGGATTATGGCCCATATTGACGCAGGAAAAACCACGACCACGGAGCGGATCCTGTTCTACACGGGGCGGCTGCACCGCATGGGCGAAGTCCATGACGGCGGCGCCACCATGGACTGGATGGACCAAGAGAAAGAGCGCGGTATCACGATCACGAGTGCGGCTACCACGTGCTTCTGGGACGATCACCGCATCAACATTATTGACACTCCGGGCCACGTTGACTTCACCGTTGAGGTGGAGCGCTCCCTGCGCGTGCTCGATGGTGCCATCGCGTTGTTTTGCGCCGTCGGTGGCGTCGAGCCGCAGTCGGAAACCGTCTGGCGCCAGGCCAACAAGTATAACGTGCCGCGAATAGCGTTCGTCAACAAGATGGACCGCGTCGGTGCGGACTTCGAAGCCGCTGTCAACCAGATGCGTGAGCGCCTGAAGGCTAACCCGGTGCCCGTGCAAATTCCGATTGGCGGAGGCGAGATGTTTCGCGGCGTCATCGACCTCGTGCGTAACAAGGCCATCGTCTGGCACGAAGATACGCAGGGTGCGACGTGGGATGTCATGGACATTCCCGAAGACATGCAGGAGGAAGCCAACAAGTGGCGGCAGCATCTCATTGAGAACATTGCCGACTACAACGACGAGCTCCTCATGAAGTACCTGGAGGGGGAGAAGATCACGGAAGAAGAGATCTCCTCTACCGTACGCGCCGCCACACTCGGGCTCGACATTACCCCAGTGTTCTGTGGTTCTGCGTTCAAGAATAAGGGCGTACAGCGCCTCCTGGACGGCGTGATCGATTACCTGCCGAGCCCCGTGGATCTGCCCGGTATTACGGGCCGCATCCCGCGGAGCGAAGAAGAAGTCACGCGGCGCCCAGACATGGACGAGCCGTTTAGCGCCATTGCCTTTAAGATTGCCACCGACCCCTATGTCGGGAAGCTCACGTTCTTCCGCGTATATAGCGGTACCCTGGAAAAGGGCTCGAACGTGATGAACGCCACCAGCGAGAAGAAGGAGCGCATCGGGCGTCTGCTCTTCATGCACTCCAATCACCGCGAGGATGTCGACTATGTCCGCGCCGGGGATATTGCCGCCGGTGTCGGGATCAAAGAAATCCACACGGGCGACACCCTCTGCGACCCGGATAACCCGGTGGTGCTGGAAGAAATGGAGTTCCCCGAGCCGGTCATCCGCATCGCCATCGAGCCCAAGTCAAAGGCCGACAGCGACAAGCTGGGGCAAGGATTGCAGAAGCTCGCTGAAGAGGATCCCACGTTCCAGGTGAAGACCGACGAAGAGACGGGGCAGACCATCATCGCTGGCATGGGCGAGCTGCACCTCGAAATTATCGTAGACCGCCTGAAGCGCGAGTTTAAGGTGGATGCCAACGTGGGTCGCCCGCAGGTGGCCTATCGTGAGGCCCTCCGCAAGACCGTCGACGAGCGCTACACGCACAAGAAGCAAACCGGTGGCCGCGGGCAGTTTGCCGAGGTCTACATCGAGTTTGGCCCGAACGACGAAGGCCCCGAGTTGGAATTCATCGACGATATCAAGGGAGGCTCAGTCCCTCGCGAGTTTATTCCGTCGGTTGAGAAGGGCATTGCCGCTGCGATGGATCAGGGCCCGCTGGCCGGGTATCCTGTCGTAGGCGTGAAAGCCCGTCTGTACGACGGTAAGTCCCATGCTGTGGACTCCGACCAGGTCTCATTTGAGGTAGCCGGCCGCATGGCCTTCCGCCGCGCCTCGCGCCACGCCAGCCCCGTGCTCATGGAGCCGGTCATGGCCGTCGAGGTCGTAACGCCAGAAGAGTACATGGGCGAAGTCATCGGCGACCTGAACGGCCGCCGTGGACGCATCGAAAGCATGACCCAGCGGCAAGACGCCCAGGTTGTGAAGGCGATGGTCCCGCTGTCCGAGATGTTTGGTTACTCGACGGATCTGCGCAGCCGCACGCAAGGCCGCGCCATCTATAGCATGCAGTTTGAGGACTATGAGGAAGTGCCCCGCAACATTGCGGAGGAAATCATTAGCTCCGAAACGGGCGCACTTGCGTAAGGCGCGCCAGCACCCCTACTGACTTTAATGTTTTACACCACTTAGACCTACCTACCCATGGCGAAGCAGACGTTTGAGCGCACGAAGCCGCACGTAAACATAGGCACGATTGGCCACGTGGATCACGGGAAGACGACATTGACGGCGGCCATCACGATGGTGCTAAACCGCCGCGTGGAGGATCCGGCCAACGAGATCCGTTCGTTTGACT
>LKNB01000068.1 GCA_001564055.1 Rhodothermaceae bacterium Tc-Br11_B2g6_7 | reverse complement strand
GCGGCATCCGCGTGGTTGACACGGCCGGCGACGGGTATGAGATCTGGATCATGGATTACGGCAACGGGAGACTGGCGCGGTTTGACCCCGATGGTCGCCCGGTGGCCCATCATGGGCTTCGTAGCTCAGGCTCTTTTTGCGTCCAGGCGGAGCGGTTTCTCGTCGCTGCTCCACGTGGGGAGTACCTGCTGCACGCCTACGACCTGCAGGGCACCTATATCGAGAGCCTGGGGCCCATGGATGAAGAAGGCGATAGTGCCCGAGGGACAGGGCATCCGTATCTTGACAACGAGGTGTCGCTCACGTGTCTGGACGATGGACAGGTGGTCGGGGCCTACCGCAACCGCCGGCTCGTACGCCTGCTGAGCGCAGAGGGCGCTATCGTTGAGGAATGGACGCTGGAGAGCCCGATCATCGACCTGATCGTGACGCCGCCCCAGCGCCCGAGCGCAGGGGACATCGAAACGTTGGGCCCCTCAGAAGGCCCCCGGTTTTCTCCACTGATGTTTGGAGATCCCGTGCTCCTTCCTGATGGCCGTCTGCTGATTGCCCTGCAAACGGCCGCCTTGCATACGCTGGACCTGGCCACCGGCGCGCAGCAGACGTATGTGTACATGGACCTCCTTTCGGCTGTCGAAGAACAGCGCGAGCTTGCGGCGGAGGAGTGGCGTGCCCTGTGGCACGTGGGTGTTTCGGCAGAGGGTATGTTGGTAGCGGCCGACCCGCAGTTGGATGAGCTTGTGGTGGTTGAACTGGTGGAGTGAGGTGGTCAGGCGATATCGGCAGGCGACGGTAGCGGCGGCGCTATCCTCGCTTCGGGTGTGGAGGTTTCTTTAGGCTGCCAGATGGGCGGAACCCTGGGCGGCCTGGTTGTGTGCGCACCTCTCGTTCCGCGCACCAACCGCCTGGCTTATGCTCCCTGTCCTGCTTACCGACACCGTCACGAACGATCTCGCCCGGGCGGTAGACCTGGCGCTGCTCTGGGGATTGGAAGGCGTGGAGCTGCGCACCGTTGGCGGGCCGGACAACCGCGTGCCGCACGTCAACGAAGCGGCCATTGCAGACCGGCTCTGGGAGCAGGAGCTGCCGGTGGCTGCGCTGGCGCCGAGCATTTTTGAAGGGCCAGTGGCGGCACGGCCGGTGTGGCTCAACGAGCTCGCCATGATGGAGGACACCTTTCGGTTTGCCGATCGTGTGTCGTGCGATCTGGTGCTGGTCTCCGGCTTCGCCGCCGACGACGCGCACGACCCGGAAGCTGCCGCCGAGGCATTGCGTCGAGCGGGGGGGCAGGCCGCCACGCACGACGTCCGCCTCGCGGTTGTAAACGAAGCCCCCATGGCACATGCCACCGGCACCGACGTGGCGCGCCTGCTTGATGCGGTGGACCACCCGCACGTGGGCGCGGCCTGGAGTCCGGTGGAGGCCTGGCAAGCCGGTGAGCCGCCGACCGATGGGCTCGCCGCTCTGGGCGACCGCCTCTGGCACGTCCGCTGTGCCGACGGCGTGATGGGGCCCACCGGTTGGCGAGACACCCCCCTCGGCGAGGGCGAGATCGGCTGGCCCACGCTGCTGCGCCAGCTGCATGCTACGGGCTACACGGGCGCCGTTAGCCTCGAAGTGTACGTAGAGCCGCGCCGCACCGCCGGCCTCCGCATGGCGACGCGCCTCATTGAACTGATCGACACTACCGGCTGATCGACCCTGCATGCTGATGCCAACCCTGCCTGACCGGCGTCTTGCCCGGTACGGCTTGCCTCGGCGCTGGAACAGCCTGATTTAAGCCGCCGTAGGTTCGCCTGTCTACGCTCTCCGACTCTCCCCATTCCATTCTATGGCCATTTCAAAGGAAGAAGTTCAGCACATCGCTCGCCTCGCGCGCCTTCGGTTTTCCGATGAAGAGCAGGACCAGATGGCTGAGGAGATGAGCCAAGTGCTGGATTACATGGACACCCTGCGGGAGGTGGACACCGCCGGCGTGCCACCGATGGCGCATGTCCTCACGCAGGAAAACGTGTTTCGCGACGACGAGGTCGAGCAGCGCATCAAACGGAAAGACGCCCTGTCGAACGCTCCCGAAACCGACGGCACCTACGTGCTCGTGCCTCGCGTCATCGACTGACCTGGCTCCGGCGCTGCCCTTCAGCCTGTCCATCTCTCCCGGCCTTATCGCTCCCGGCCCCGTCTGCGCATGGCACGAAAGAAAGGAAAGGGCCGCGCCCGTGGCTCCACCGCATCGCATCGCACCCGTCCGGCACCCGAATGGTGGGACCGGCTGCCCGACCACACCCAGCACAGCCTGTGCATCGCGTTTCTTGTAGGCGTGGCGGCGGCCTTCTTCGGGCCGATCCTCTTCACCGGGCAGTCGCTCATCGGCGGGGATACCGTGCAGTGGCGGGCCATGGCGGAGGCCATGTTCGATTTTCGCGCGGCCACCGGGGAAGAGCCGCTCTGGGCGCCCAACGGCTTCGGGGGCATGCCGGGGTTTATGATCTCGTACCCTGACGTCATTCCCCAGGCCGATACGATAGCGACCGCCCTGCGCACGCTCATCTGGCCAGCCTCACACTTCCTGTTTCTGCTGTTTGGGATGTACCTGCTGGTCTTCTTCATCAGCCGGGATAAGCTGGCCTCCGTCCTGGCCGCTTCCGCGTACGGCCTGACGACGTACCTCCCCATCATCCTCGCTGCCGGGCACAACACCAAGTTTATCGCGCTCTGCTTCGCCCCGTGGCTGCTGCTGGCCTTCGTCTACGCCCTTCGCAAGCCGGGGCTGCTGGCCGGGTTGCTCTTTGCCATCGCGCTGGCAGTAAACATCCGCGCCGACCACGTGCAGATCACCTACTACACGTCCTTTCTGATCGGCATCTGGTGGATCGTGGAGGGCATCAGCGCCTATCGGCAGGACCGGCTGCAGGCGTTCGGGCAGACGACCGCCTGGCTCGCGGGGGGATCGGTGCTGGCTCTGCTGATGGTGGCACAGCCCATGCTCACCCATTTCGAGTACAAGGACTTCACCATCCGGGGCGCGGCCTCCGCCGGGGAGGATGCCGCCGGGCTCGCCTGGGACTATGCGATGAACTGGAGCCAGGGCTGGGGCGAGCTGGTGACGCTCCTGATCGCGGATGCCTACGGCGGGGGCGGGCAGACGTACTGGGGCCCCAAACCCTTCACGGAAGGGCCGCACTACGTGGGCGGTGTGGTGCTGCTGCTGGCCGGGCTGGCGCTCTACCTGGTGCGCACCACCACCGCCCGGGCGCTGGGCATCGGTGTGTTGCTCATGACGCTCTTTTCGCTGGGCGAGCACTTCGAGCCGCTCAACCGGCTCATGTTCAACTACTTCCCGCTGTTCGACGCCTTCCGTGTGCCGGAGACGTGGCTCAGCATCGTAGCGCTGGCGCTGGCTGTGCTGGCCGGGCTGGGGCTGGCCCAGGTGCGCGCTACCGATCCATCAGCCAACGATGCCGGGCCCACGAACACGGCGGTGTACGGTGGCGTGGGGATCGCCGCGGGGCTTACGGTGCTGTTGCTCTTGGGGGGAGGTGCCCTGTTTGCGTTTGAACGGCCCGGCGAGCGCGACCAGATCATGCAGCAAATCGCGCAGAGTAACAACGTGCCTGTGGATGACCCGCGCGTGGCACAGGCCGCCGACAACTTTCTGGAGGAGACACGGGAAGAGCGGCAGCGCGCGTTTCGTGGAGATGCTGGCCGGACGCTTCTGTTTCTGGTGATTGCCGGAGCTGCCCTCGTACTGTACCGGCGCGAGCGGATGCCGGGCTACGCGATGGCCATCGTGCTGGTGCTGCTGGTGGTCACCGACCTCTGGGGCGTCGACCGCCGCCACCTGAACACCGATCGGCTGGTGGAGGCAACCGACCCCACCGACCTCATTGCTACCTACGACTTCGACCGCTTTCTGACCGAGCGAAAACGAGAAGCCGGAGGCGCCGGGCACTTCCGTGTGCTGTCGCTGGAGCGGGATCCGATGAACAACGCCCGCCCGGCGTTTCACTACGAGACGATCGGCGGGTATCACGGGGCTAAGCTGCGGCTCTATCAGGACTACATCGATTTTCTGTATCGCGACCCCGGCACGGCCGTTCAGACCCCGGCGGTGCTGGATTTGATGAACGTGCGGTACGTGGTCTCGCCGCAGCCGCTGCCGGGCATGCAGGCCGTGTTCGAGAGCGAGGAGACCGGCCTTACCGTACTGGAGCGTCCCGACGCGCCTCCACGCGCGTACTTCGTCGGGGAGACAGCGCCGGTGGATACGCCGGAAGAAGCCTTCGCCATCTTGCAGACCTCGGGCCACGACGTACAGCAAACGGCTGTGGTGCAGGCGGCGGACGATCTCTCCACGACCCCCGTCACCTCCGCAAGCACCGCCGAGGCGGCCGTCACGCAGCATACGCCGCGGGAGATCACCATCGAATTGGTCACCGATGCCCCGCGGCTGCTGGTGCTCAGCGAAGTGTACTATCCGGCGGGGTGGACCGCCGCCATAGCGGGGGAGGAGCTCCCGATTCACCGCGTGAACCACTTTCAGCGCGGCATCTCCATCCCGGAGGGGGAGCACACGCTTACCCTCCGCTTCGACCCTTCCAGCCACACCACCGGCGTATGGATCGCCGGCGTCTCCACAACGCTCGTTTACGGCGCGGTGCTGTTTCTGCTAATTCAGGGCGTTCGGCAGCGGCGGTTGGAGGAAGCCGAAGGCGCGGATGGAGAGGAGGGATAGGTCATGAGGTGTCGCGATCGCGAAACCCCGTAGAGACGCATCCTGATACGCCTAAACTCCTGCAAAAAGCCAACACCGCGTATCAAATGATGGCACCAGCATGGCCTGAATTGCGATACAACGCGGGCCGGACAGCGTGGCCGTGGTGCTGAGCTGTAATCCCTCATCGCGTCCGTCTCGGGCGCGACGGGGAAACGATGTGCCCTGCAAGGCAAAGGTCGCCCCTACGGCGCTTTCCTTGTGGCGGTCACCCGTGCTACAGAAAGGCCACGCCCATGGCGCCGTTTACGACGGAAGGCCTCCACGAACTTCTCTCCCCCGGCGGGAGAGAACACAAGAGAGGGGGGAAGCCCAGCCCCACGCGCCCTATCCACAACCCCGCCTGAACCTGATCTCTTCATCCTGCGTGAGTACTGCCATTCGGTAATCTGATTAACAATTCTGCACGCCTTATGAAGCGCGTCCTGCTGCTCACCTACTACTTTCCACCGGCCGGAGGGCCCGGCGTGCAGCGGCCGCTCAAGTTTGTGCGCTACCTGCGACAGGCCGGATGGGAGCCGGTGGTGCTGACGGTCGACGGCGGCGCGGTACCTGCGACGGACGCCTCGTTGGCAGCTGAGGTGCCCCCTAAGGTGACGGTGGAGCGTACCCCGGCGCTGGACCCATTTCGCCTGTACGCGCGCCTGATGGGCAAAGGGAGGGCTGCGTCTGTGAAGGTTGGATCGGTCGGCGACGCGCAGGGCTGGAAGGAGCGGCTGGCGCAGTGGGTCCGGGCGAATCTCTTTCTGCCCGATGCGCGGGTCGGGTGGCTGCCCTACGCCATCCCGGCAGGTCGCCGTCTGATCGCGGGCCATGGCATCGACGCGATACTAACGACCGGTCCCCCGCACTCGTGCCACCTGGCCGGGTGGGCACTGCAGCGGCTCACTGGTTGCCCCTGGCTGGCCGACTTTCGGGATCCGTGGACGGACATCAATTATTACCACGAGCTCCCGCATACGGCCCTGGCGCGCCGCGTAGATGGCATGCTCGAACGCATGGTGCTCCGTGCGGCAGCGCAGGTCGTCACCGTGAGTCCCCACTGGGCGGAGCTCCTACATCAGAAAACACCGGCGGCTCCGGTAGCCGTCATCCAAAACGGGTTCGACCGGGCTGATATGCCGGTCAATGTTACCCCGCGTGCGGACGTTTGCTACGTAACCCACGTGGGTTCGCTCTACGCGTCGCGTAACCCGCAGGCCCTGTGGCAGGCACTGCAGCGGCTGGACGCAGGTGGCGCCGCGCCGGAGCTGCGTATCCGCCTGGTGGGCACGGTCGCCCCAGACGTGCACGCCGCCATCGAAGCGCACGGAGTAGCACACCGGGTGGAGCGGGTGCCGTACCAACCGCACGCCGACGCGCTGGCGCTGCTGTGCGAAAGCGCGGCGGCCCTGCTCGTGATTGAAGCGTTTCGGCACGACGAGGGCATGATTACCGGCAAGCTGTACGAGTACGTGGGGACCGGCCGGCACGTCATCGGGCTTGGGCCGCCGGATGGGGATGCCGCGGCGCTGCTGCGTGCCACAGGCGCCGGACGCATCTGGGCCCGCGGCGACGTGGCGGGGCTGGAGGCTGCGCTGCGCCGGGTGCATGAGGCGTGGCGGGTTGGGCGTCCCCTCACCGGGGCGGCCCCAGCGTCCGCCGCGCCCTACACGCGGGAAGCGCAGACGCACCGGCTGGGCGCACTCCTCGATCGCCTAATCGCTGCCTGAGGCCTCCGGGCTGCACCTCGATCGTCGGCACCTCGATCGTCGGCACCTTTCCCTCCGCAACACCGCCCCGCAGCAGCGGTAGCATCCGACATCAACGCCTTTTGCCCCTCCGCCGTCCCGTTATGCACAGCGTCCACCTGGCGTCTACCCACCGCGCGTTCGACACGCGCATCTTCCACAAAGAATGCCAGACGTTGCAGAAGGCCGGCCATCGCGTCACCCTCATCGTGCCCCACGCGGCGTCCGAGACAGTCGATGGCGTCGCCATCCATGCCGTGCCGCTGCCCCGCGATGGGAAAGAGCGTCTCACGCGCACGCTGTTCACCCTCTACCGTGCGGCCCGGTTGTACCCGCGCACCGCGCTGATCCATCTGCACGATGCCGAGTTGCTGCCCTATGCCCTCCTGTTGAAGGCCGAGGGCTACCGGGTGGTGTACGACATGCACGAGGACACCCCCCGTCAGGTACGCTATCAGCACTGGATTCCGGAAGCGCTCCGGCCCCTCGTGGCAGAGGGGATGCGCGGGTTGGAAGCACTGGCGGCGCGCTGGTTTGATGCGATCGTGGTGGCCGAGCCCGTCATTGGTGAGCGCTTTCCGCAGGCCGCGCCGGTGCTGGTACGCAACTTCCCGCTGCGGGATGAGCTGCTCCTCGCCGGTGGTGCGCCCTACACCGAGCGCCCGCCCCATGTGGCCTATGTGGGCACCATCACGCGGGTGCGCGGCGTGCTGGAGGTCATCGCTGCGATGGGTATGGTGCCGGCGGCACACAGCGCACGGCTGCAGCTGGCCGGCTCGTTTCATCCGGCCACGCTGGAGGCCGAGGCGCGGCAGATCGAAAGCTGGGACCGGGTGGACTTCCACGGCTGGCTCCCGCGCACGGAAGTCGCCGGCGTGCTGGCCTCTGCGCGGGTGGGCGTCGTCACCTTTCACCCGACGGCGCGCTACCGCAGCAACTACCCCACCAAACTGTTCGAGTATATGGCGGCCGGGCTGCCGGTGGTGGTCTCCGCGTTCGATCACCTGCGGCCGTTTGTAGAGGCGCACCGCTGTGGATTGATGGTGGACCCGCAGGACCCCATCGCGATTGCCGATGCGGTAGAGTGGCTGCTCGCCCACCCCGAAGCCGCTGAGGCGATGGGGCAGCGGGGGCGGAAGGCGGTGGAAGAGACCTACCACTGGGAACGGGAGGCCCGCAAGTTAACCGCGCTCTATCGCCACCTGGAGCGGGAGGGCCCACGCACGTGACGGATCCATCAGCACCCGATCGCCCCGGCGAAGAGGCTACCGGTACGCCCCGGCCCCGGGCGCGCGGCCAGGCGCTCTGGGACGTCGCCCGGCAGAGCGGCGTCTACGCCCTCGGCAACATCGCCCTCAAAGCCAGCGGCCTCCTTATCGCGCCGCTGTACCTGAACCCGGAGCTCCTCACGGTAGAGGGCTTTGGGCAGTTTGCGTTGCTCAACGTGACGGCGCAACTGGCCATCTTCATTGTAGGCCTGGGGCTGGGGCAGGGCCTGCTCAAATTCGTCACCGACCCCGACCTGGCGCACAAGCGGGAGGTGCTACCCTTCACCACGCTAACGGCCACGCTGGGAGCGGTGCTCGTCGGGTGCGGCGCGATAGCGGCTCTGGCTGAGCCGGTGACGGGGGTGCTGCTCGGGCCCGACGCGCCGTCGACGCTGCTGGTGCTGGTGGCCGGCTACGTGGGCGCCAAGGTGATGGGCAGCATCCCGCTGATGCTGCTGCGCGCCCGCGAGCGCGCCGGGTGGTACGCAACCGCCGTGGGGCTGGAGGCGCTCGTCCTCGTGGGGGCGGTGTACTACTTCCTGGCCGTACTGCAGTGGGGCCTCTGGGGCCTGATGGCCGCCTACGCCGCATCTGCCACCGTGGGCACCACGGTGCTGCTGGTGGCCATGCTGCGGCTGGTGCCGTGGTCCTTCGACCGCACCCTCGTGCTACCGTTGATTCGCTTTGGCTGGCCGCTGGCCGTCGGGGCGCTCGCGGCCTGGTTCCTGAACCTGGGCGACCGCTACCTGCTTTCGTGGCTGGTGGACGACGCTACGACGGGCCTCTACGAATGGGCCGCGCGGCTGGCGGGAGCGGTCAACATGCTCTTCGTGCAGAGCTTTCAACTGGCGTTCTCCGTCATCGGGTTGAAGGCGCTGGGCCGGGGCGATGCGGCCGCTGATTTGCACCGCACCATCTTCCGGCACTACGTAGCCCTCACCGGCTGGGCCTCGCTGGGGATCGCGCTGTTGTCGTACGACCTCACCCGCCTCCTGACCGCGGAGGCCACGTACCTTGAAGCCGAGCCGCTGGTGCTGCTGCTGGCGCTCGGGTTCATGGCCTACGGCGTCCACTTTATCATCACGAACGTGCTGTACGCCGCGGGCAAGACGGGCACCATGGGCAGCCTGGTGTTTGCCGCGGCGGTGCTGAACCTGCTGCTGAACCTGGCCCTTATCCCGTTTATTGGGGCCATCGGCGCGGCGCTGACCACGTACGTCTCGTACCTGGCGCTGGCTCTCGGCAATGCCTACGTGGCGGGCAAAACGCAGGCCGTGGCCTTCCCCTGGGGCCGGTATGCAGGAGTCGTAGCGCTGGTGGTGGGTCTGTACGCCCTGGGGTGGACGGTGCAAGATGCCTCCCCGGCGCTGCGCCTTAGCGTACGCCTGGGCCTGATCGCCGCTTTCCCGCCGCTGCTCGTACTGACGCGCTTCTACACGTGGCAGGAGGTGCGGGCCACAGCGCGGCTGGTTTCCGGGTACCTGCGGGGCTCCCCCACGTCCTAAGAGCTCCAGGCCAAGGCTGTTCGGATCCCCACGGGCAGGCAAACGTCCTACCCTCCCGCCGTCTTCGCCCTCGTTGTCCCCTTCCCTCGTGGCCACACCCAACGACACGTCGTCCACGCCCATTTTCTGGGAACGCCTGCGGGACTGGATGACAGATCCGGGCCGGGGCGACGGCAGCGAGAGCACCTCCGGCCACTCAGGGGTGGCCATCACGGTCTGTATCCTGGTCGCGCTCTTTCTGTGGTTCACGCTCACCCTGCGCGACGTGCACACCGACACGGTAGAGGTCCCGTTGCGGGTGGACAATGTGCCCGCCGACGAGGCGCTGGTCGAGTACCCGCCGTCTACGGTGCGCGTCCAGGTGCGCGGGGAAGGCTTTAACCTGCTGCGCATGCGCTTCAACCCGCCGGTGGTAGCGGTGGACGGCAGCCAGGATCAGGTCGATCTTTCAGATGCTGTCTCCGACCTGGGACGCGACGTGCAGATCGAGAGCATCCTGCCGCGCTCTATCAACCTGCGGAAGGAGCCGCTGCGTACCGCTCGTATCCCGATTCAGGTGCGAGCTGAGCTGACGACGGCCCCCACCTACGAGCTGGTGGACCCCCCCTCCGTGCAGCCCGATTCGGTGACGGTGGCGGGAGCGGAGTCGATCATCGAAGACCTGCTGGCCTGGCCCACGGAGCGCGTGGAGCGGAGCAGCCTCCGCGACTCGCTCGAAGTACGCGTGGCGCTGAAGGACACCCTCCGCGGGCTCGTCCGCAAGGACCGGGAGGCAACGACCCTGCGAGCCGTAGCGGTCGCCTTTACCGAAAGTATCCGGGAGGTGCCGGTGCGCGTGACGGGGGTCCCGGCAGACGTTGTCTCGCTCGACCCATCAACCGTAGAGGTGCGCTACCGGGTGGCCCTGGATGATTACGATGAAGCCCAGCGGGCCGAGGAGCTTTTTGCCACGGTGCCGTACGACGAGATCCGCACCGATACCACCGGCTTCGTACGGCCCCGGGTGAACCTGCCGTCGGGGCTGGAGGTGCGCGATGTGGAGGTGCGGCCGGAGCGGCTGCGCTACTTCATCGCGCTGCAGTAATGGGCGCCGTAGCACCGGGCGCCATAGCATCGGACGCCGTAGCACCGGCGAGATAGAGCGGTGGGGATGGATAACTGCAGCACCGAACGGTAAAGCGAAACAGAAGCACCAACACAGGGCATGGTTGATCTCGTACTGGCGGTGTGCTGCAGCCTGGGCATCGGGATGATCTTTAAGCACGCTGCGCAAGAAGGGATGGACCGCCTCGCGCTGTTAACGGTCAACTATGCCGCTGCGGCCCTGGTGGCGGTGGTGTCGCTTCAACTGGGCCTGCAGCCGGTGGAAGGCGGCGGGTTGACGGCCGCGCCGGGGTTATTGGCCCTCGGCGGCGCGACGGGCGTGCTCTTCATCGCAGGCTTCTTTGTGTTCGCCCTGGCCACGCAGGTGGCGGGCATGGGCCTGGCCGTGGCCGTGCAACGGCTGGCTGTGGTGATCCCGTTTTTGGCGTCGTGGGCGATATGGAACGAAATCCCATCCACGGCCCAGCGCGTCGGGCTTCTGCTGGGTGGCGTGGCGTTTTTTCTGATCGCGTTTCGTCCGGCCGCCTCGCGGGAGACCGTGGCCGGCGGCCCGGCCGCCGCGGGCGTGCGGCTGCCGACCACGCCGGCGCTGCGCACGTTCGGGGTGCTGGCGTTGCTCTTTATCGTCGCGGGTACCGTCGATGTGTCCATGAAGGCGTTCGATGAGCTCTTCGCCGCCACCAACAGCCGGGCCTTCTTTCTGCTGCTGGTGTTTGGGGTAGCGCTGGTGGTGGGCTTGGGATTCGTGCTGCATGACGGGCTCCGACACGGGCGCTGGCCCACGCGTGCTGAGATCTGGTGGGGCATAGGGCTCGGGGTCATCAACTATGGCTCGGTGCTGTTTTTCCTGCGCGCCATCGAGGCCCTTTCCGGCCCCTTCGTCTTTCCAGCCAACCACATCGCGCTGGTGATCGGTGCGGCGCTGCTCGGGGTCTACTTCTGGGACGAACGGCTGCGCCCCCTCAACTGGGCCGGGCTGGGGCTGGCCGCGGTGGCGTTTGTGCTGCTTAACCTGTAGGCCCTGCTCGGTGCCGCCGTTGACGCTCTCCACGGAACCGAGCGCCTGACGGCGGGTGCGCGCAGGCACATCGTTTGCTGTGCATGCGCCATACCCAGCGCCTCCGCATCCCTTTCGCTATCCTCCGGCTCCCCATGGAATCTTCCCGCATCTCGTTTCGCCTCCTGTTCGGGTGGACGCTGGCCGTGGTGGCCGTGACCACGCTCGTTGTTGCGACGGCGTTGCTCTATCAGTTGCGGCAGCCCGCACCAGCCGAGACCCGGGTGCAGGAGGTCGTCCTGACGACGCTACAGAACGAAGCCCCGGCCTCGTTTTATGTGACGGGCACGCTGGAGCTCTCGGCCACCAGCAGCATCCAGCACACCAAGTACCAGCCGGTGCTTCCCTACCTGCCCCCCGCCAACCTGGGCACTACCCACGCCGAGGCCCGCCTTCCCGGGACGGTGACCTACGGGTTCGACGTGCGGGACCTGACCGCTGACCATATTCGCCTGGATGCTGATGGGGTGATCCATCTCTCCGTGCCGCCGCTGCAGGTGCTGTCGGCCGAGCCCGATCTTGCCCACCTCCAGATCGCCTCCACGCACGAGTGGCGCGCCTGGCTCACTCGGCAAGATGGACGAGCGGCCGAGCGCGACGCCCTCCACGCGGCCCAACGCGCGCTCCGCAGGCAGGCAGGGCAGTACCTGGCGCAGTCGCACGAGCCTCAACTGAATAGCGCGGAGGCGCTCCGCCACCTGCTGCTGCCGGCCGTGCAGGCGCTGGGCCTTGCCAGCCCCACCTTCCGCATGCAGATGGAAAGTGGGCTGGTGTATGAGGTTCGGGGTACAGACGCGGCGCCGCTGCCCGTGCCGCTGCGGGAGGGCCATAGCGGGTGGTAGGCTTGCTGCAGGCGCTATGAACCTGAGGCCTCGGTAAGCGCGCCAGTTGGAGAACCGCGCCGTGTCTCCACAGGTAATACATCGGTCCATTGCCTTCTACATATGCCCCGCGCCGTATGCCCTCGTCCTCTGCCCGATCTGTTACGAAGGACCGCGCAGCGCCCACCGGCGATGGCGCAGCGACGCATCCACCGTGGCAAGCGAGCGCGCCTGCGCTGTTTACCGTGCCTCACGCAACGGCACCGCAAGCGGTGGCCCCTGATACGTCGCTCGACGACCCGGCGCTCTACTTTAACCGCGAGCTCAGCTGGCTCGACTTCAACTGGCGCGTGCTCTTTCAGGCCATCGACGAACGCACGCCACTGCTGGAGCGCGTCCGGTTTCTGTCCATCACAGCCTCCAACCTGGACGAGTTTTTCCGCAAGCGGGTGGGCGGGCTGAAGCGGCAGCAGGCGGCCGGGGTAACGCGGCGCTCGCCGGATGACCGGTCGCCCACCGAGCAACTCCAGCTTATTCGGGCCGGCGTCCTGCGCCAGCACGAAACGATGCATACGCTGTGGGACCAGCTGAGAACGCAACTGGACGAGGTGGCCGGCGTCACGATCAGTCAGTACACGGACCTGAGCGCCGCCGCCCGGGCAGACGTAGACGCCCATTTTCAGCAGCATATCTTCCCTATCCTGACGCCGCTGGCCGTAGACCCCGGCCATCGCTTTCCCTTTATTTCGCATGGCAGCCTCTCGCTGGCCGTCGTGCTCCGTCATCCGAGCCGGGGGTCGCGGCACTTCGCTCGGGTGAAGGTGCCGCTGCAGCGTGGCCGGTGGATCCCCGTGGGCGACCGCCCCCATCACTTCGTGCCGATGGAGCAGGTCATCGCCCATAACATCGATCTGCTGTTCCGGGGGATGAGCGTTGAGTCTGTGCATCCCTTCCACGTCACCCGCAACGCCGATATGCGGCGGGACGAAGAGGACGTGCAGGATCTCCTGGAGATGATCTCCGAGGAGCTGCGTGAGCGGCGCTTTGCCTCGGTGGTCCGTCTGCAAATCGACCCGTCGATGCCCGACGTTGTACGACGGTGGCTTGTGCGTGAGTTGGCGCTGGCGGCGGAGGATGTGTACACCTGTGACGGCCTCATCGACCTCTCGTCATGCGCGGCGCTGGCCGACCTGGACCTCCCGGCGCATAAGTACACCCCTTGGGAGCCCGTGCATCATGCGCAGCTCGTGGCGGAGAACGATTCCGAAACGAACGGCAATATCCTGCGCATCATGCGCAAGCAGGACCTGTTAGTGCACCATCCGTACGATTCCTTTCGCACCAGTGTGCAGCGCTTTATCGAGGAAGCCTCCCGCGACCCGAAGGTGCTGGCGATCAAGCAGACGGTGTACCGCACCTCTGAAGACTCGCCCATCATTAAAGCCCTCATGCGCGCGGCGGAGCGGGGCAAGCAGGTGGCAGTACTGGTGGAGGTAAAGGCGCGGTTTGATGAGGAGAACAACATCGAATGGGGGCAGCGCCTCGAAAAGGCAGGCGCGCACGTAACCTATGGCCTTGTAGGTCTGAAGACGCACGCGAAGGCCGCGCTGGTGGTACGCGAAGAAGCCGGCGGGCTGCGCACCTACTGCCACATCGGGACGGGCAACTACAACTCCGACACGGCCCGCCTCTACACCGATCTTGGCCTGCTGACGACTCAGGAAGAGGTGGGGAAGGACCTCGTCAACCTCTTTCATTACCTCACGGGGTACGCGCCCGAGCAGCACTACGAGCGCCTGATCGTGGCCCCACGCGATATGCGGCGGCACTTTGAGGAGCGCATCGCGCAAGAGATCGCGCATCAGAAGGCCCACGGCAACGGCCGCATCATTGCTAAGATGAATGGGCTGGATGATGTGCAGATGATTCGCTCCCTGTACCGCGCCTCGCAGGCCGGCGTTCGTATCGATCTCATCGTGCGGGGGCACACCCGCATCCGACCCGGCCTGCCGGGCATCAGCGAGAACATCCGGGTGCGTAGCATCGTCGGCCGGTTTTTGGAGCACCACCGCATCTACTACTTTGGCAACAACGGCGACCCGCAGGTTTACATCGGCAGTGCTGACTGGCAGCGCCGCAACCTGGACGACCGCGTGGAGGCCGTCATCGATGTGCGCAGTCGGACGCTCCGGGCGCGCCTCATCCAGATCCTGCGGGCCGCCCTCAACGACCGCCGCCTGGCCTGGGAGCTACATCCCGACGGCACCTACGTGCAGCATCAGCCCCGCACCTCGGCAGAGGCCGTCGGGTACCACGACTGCCTCATGGACTGGGCCCGCCGACGGGTGGCTGGCATCGAAGCGCCCTGGGACCTCCCAGAATAGCATCCCGCGTGCGGCTGTTTGTTGTTTGTGAAGCGGGCACCCACCCTGGCACGGTGCCGTACCAACATGCCGACGTTGTCGTCTCTGCCCGTATGGCAGAGGCTCCCCAAAGCTCGACCGTTTTCTTTGCTATGCTTTCCTCTCGTTCGTTAATTGCTGCGCCACTCTGGGTAGCTGTTGCGCTGGTAGCTGCGTTGTTCTTTTTGATGGCCTGCGAGGAAGAACCCACCGATCCGCAAGAGCGCTTTGAGCGGCTGGGGCAGCGCGTGTATAACAGCTACTGCGCCACCTGCCATGGAGCGAACGGACAGGGCGTGCCGGGGGCCTTTCCGACGTTGCGCGAGACGGAGTGGGTAGTGGGTGATAAGGGACGCCTCATTCGCCTGGTGCTGCATGGCGTGGGCGGCGAGATGGAGGTGCTGGGCGAGACGTACAACAACGTGATGATTGCCCATGGCTTCCTTACGGATGAGCAGATCGCGGCTGTCCTGACGCACATCCGCCAAAACTGGGGGAACGACGCCGAGACTGTCCGCCCGGCGCAGGTGCAGCGCGTACGGCAAGCCTCTACACAGGAGGGCATCTGGGAGGCCTCAGACCTCTGGGAGGCCACCGGAATACCCGGCGAAGACCCACCGGCTGAAGCTGACGTGGCAGAAGAAGCTGACGCAGAAGAAGCTGACGCAGAAGAAGCTGAATCGGAAGTGCAAGAGTAATGCCAATCAAGGGTTGAAAAAACCACGCCGCCGCAGGCGGCTTGAAGAGGGTGTTCGACGCCTTCTTGCAAAGCCGCCCTTGGCGACATGGACTCCCAGTTTACGCTCGTTTGGATCTACCTGTTC
>LKNB01000067.1 GCA_001564055.1 Rhodothermaceae bacterium Tc-Br11_B2g6_7 | reverse complement strand
GGTCCCGACAGCGATGATACGAGCGAGATTCGAGAAGAGCATCAAGCTGTACTCAACGATGAGCGCGTGGTGGAACTCGGCTTTATTTCTGAACAGGAAAAGGAAGACCTTTTGGCGGCTTGCGATATATTTTGCCTGCCATCTGAAGCAGAGGCGTATGGACTGGTATATTTGGAGGCATGGGCGTACCAAACGCCGGTTGTTGCGTACGCCATCCCGACGGTAACGGAACTGGTCAATGCAGGGGCTGGCGGCGTGCTTGTGCGAGAAGGCGACCAGACGACGGCAGAAGCGATTGCATCGCTCCTCGCGAACAGGGAGCGGAGACAGGCCCTTGGCAATCACGGGAATAGATGGGTGCAAGCGCAAACGTGGCACCGTGTCGCACAAAAACTTGAAACTATCTATGTATCCAATACCGGGGTACCGTTGCAACGTAACATCGGCGCCTCCACGAAGTAACGAGCCCCCCGTAAGCTTAGGCACCGATACAGACCCGCTTGCGTGTAGTGCACAACGACACAACGAGAAAAACGGACATAGCGCATGAGTGAGCAGGTGACCTTTATATGCCTCACGCCCATAAAGAACGAGGCCTGGATACTGGACCGGTTTCTGCAATGTGCCTCCACGTGGGCGGATCATATCATCGTGGCTGATCAGCAGTCGGATGATGGCTCGCGGGCTATTGCTTGCTCGTATGATAAGGTAACCCTCATTAATAACGACACGCCAGCGTATGACGAGGCGGCCCGTCAAAAACTGCTCATCGACGCAGCACGGGCGTTACCGTGTCCGGGCAAACGGATTCTCTTGGCCCTGGATGCTGACGAGATGCTGACGGCCAATTGGATGAAAAGTGAAGACTGGCAGGAGCTAAAGCGACAGCAACCTGGCACCGTGCTGCGCTTTCGCTGGGCAAACGTAACGCCACAGATCAAGGAGGGGTGGATCTCAGGTCACTGGATTCCCTTCGGATTTGTTGATGATGGCTCTGCACATGAAGGGGAGAAAATACACAGTCCGCGGATTCCCGTGCCGTCGGACGCGCCTACGTTCGACAGCGAAGACATCCGGGTGTTGCATTATCAGTATGCCAACTGGGAGCGCATGAAAAGTAAGCAGCGGTGGTACCAGTGTTACGAGGTACTGGAGCATCCGGAGAAACGACCCGTGACCATCTTTCGGCAGTACCACCACATGGATGCTGCTATTAAAGACGCTACGCGCTTTCCTGATACCTATTTCGATGGGTACGCAGCCCAGGGCATTGATATGGCCACGGTCGCCTCTAAGTCTCACTATTACTGGGACGAAGAGCTTGTGCGCCTTTTCGTTGACCATGGAGTGGATCCCTTTCGGAAGGTAAACGTGTGGGAGAAGGACTGGGACGCACTCCGCAAACATTTATGTGTGGATGGCCAAACGATTCGGGACCCCCGGGGCCCGTTAGAACGTGCCGTGCATCGATGGCTGGCCGACACGCAGAAGAAACACGATACGCTCCCTGTCAGGGGGTTGCAGAAGCTCCTGCAACTTTTCGGATGGTGACGGGGCATTAAACAAGCGTCGTATCCCCCGAACATTATGTGCCCACACTGTGCCTGTACTGCGCCCATAAATCTGCACTGGTGCCCTGCCCTAAGCTGTTGCCAGTTCGCTGGTAGTACGAAAATAGACGATCGACACTTTACCTTAACCGTCCCCTCGAAATGAAGAAGCTGCTTGTCACTGGTTCCTCTGGCCTCATCGGGTCGGAAGTCTGCACCTATTTTTCGGAACGTGGCTGGGATGTGCACGGCGTGGACAATAACATGCGCGCCGAGTTCTTCGGACCTGATGGGGACACGCGCTGGAACCAGCGCCGCCTGGAGGAGGCGCTCCCTCGGTTCACCCACCACGAGCTCGACATCCGCGACCGGGCGGGCGTGCTGGACGCTATCGACACGATTCAGCCCGACGCTATCGTGCATACGGCTGCGCAGCCGTCGCATGACCGGGCGGCAGCAATTCCGTTTGACGACTTCGACACCAATGCTGTGGGCACCCTCAACCTACTTGAAGCGACACGACAGCATGCGCCGGAGGCGGTGTTTGTCCATCTTTCGACAAACAAGGTGTACGGCGACCGCCCCAACACGCTTGAGCTGGTGGAGAAGGATACCCGTTGGGATTATGCCGATCCGGCGTACAGCGAGGGGATTGCAGAAGACTTTCCCATCGATCAGTCCAAGCATTCGCTGTTCGGCGCCTCGAAGGTGGCGGCCGACATCATGGTGCAGGAATACGGGCGGTACTTCGGGCTCAAGAGTTGTTGCCTCCGGGGGGGGTGTCTCACCGGGCCCAACCACTCGGGCGTCGAACTGCATGGCTTCCTGAGCTATTTGCTTAAGTGCAACCTGTCGGGGAAGAAGTATACCATCTTCGGTTACAAAGGAAAGCAGGTGCGCGACAACATTCATTCGCTTGATGTGGCGCGGTTCATTGAAGCCTTTATCGCGGAACCGCGGGTAGCAGAGGTCTACAATCTGGGGGGCGGAAAAGGCAATAGCTGCTCTATTCTCGAAGCCTTTGCACTGGCAGAGGAGGTGTCGGGCAAGCCCATGGTGTATGACTATTCGGATGAGCATCGCTCGGGCGACCATATCTGCTATTACAGCGACCTTCGCAAAATGAAAGCGCACTATCCCGGCTGGGACATCAGCAAGTCGCTGCACGATATTTTCTCCGAAATCCACCAGAGCTGGGTCGACCGCCAGCGAGAGGCTGCGTGATAGCGTTTGTCCAACCATTCGGGCTGAATGATCCAGGCGGTGGGTCCCGCATTCTGCGGGCGCTCGTCGAGGACGCGCCCATGCCGTACGTAAGCATTTGCACGCGGCCCGATCCGCCCGCGCAACCCCATCGTCACGAAGTGCACCTACCGGTACGCCCGCACCTCGGTCGCATCGAAAGTACGCGCCTGGCGCAGTACATTCAGGCCTGGCGCCTTGAGAGTCTACTTGCTCGTCGGTTTCGCCGGGCGCTGCGTATGCTGTTTCAAGAGAAAGGCGTGCAGGTCGTGCACGCCATCCCCCACGGCTTGGATTTTTGGAATGCCTTTGAGGTAGCGCGGAGCATAGGAGCCGGCTACATCCTCAATGTGCACGACGACCTGGAGTACAACATCGGCCACCGTCCCTATTACGAGGACGCAGTATGGCGGCTGGCCGCTGCTTGGCGCTCGGCTGACCATCGGTTTGTCATTTCTCAGGCTATGGCTACGGCCTACGGGGACCGATTTGCCAAGCGTCCGTGTGACGTGGTGACGGATGGGCTCACCGAGTCGCAGATCGCCCCAGAGCCTCGCTCCAGCACTGCCACAAAGGCGCTGTACTTTATGGGCGCCATGCACCTTACGTATCATCCCAATGTGGCTGTCCTCATGAACGCGTTAGCAGAGAGCCTACGCGCGGAGGAGCGACACTTTATTTTTCGGGGGAGTGCGTGTCCAGTGGAGTCGGAGCGTGTGGATGTTGAGGAGCGACCGTTTGCTGATGAAGAGACCCTGCGCCGCGATTTTGACGATGCTGGGGTGCTGTACTTTCCGCTACCCTTCGGCCCAGAGAACGCCTCGTTTGTGAAGTACAGCCTCTCCACCAAGCTCGTCACCTACCTTGGCTCCGGCGTCCCGATTTTGTACCACGGGCCTCGCGGGGCCGCGGCGGCGCAGTTGTTGGCTAAACACGAGGCCGCGGTAATCGTGGATTCGCTACGCCCGGCTGCCGTGCGTCAAGGGCTTGCTGAGGTCCGAACCCGTGGCCGTGCCATTGCGCAGAATGCGCTGGCGCTGGGCCGAGCAGCGTTCCGGTTAGAGGATCAACTGGCCGTGTTCTGGGGCGCAGTTGAACGTGTGCGATCGGATGTCGATACCTCCCTTGCTGTTCAGTAGCCTCGCTACTCCCGCTACTCCATGCGCATCGACCTTCTTTTCCCAGCGCTTCCGCCTGCGCTCGACGGCATCGGCGATTATACGGCTGAGCTGGCTGCTCACCTGTCTGCGACCCAGGTGGTACGCATACTTACCGCACAGCCAGATGCTCAGACCATTCCCGACGTGCGCGTCCAACCATGCTTTTCGCTGGAGCGCCGGTCGGGGGTGCTGCAGGTGCTGGACGTCCTGGCAGAGCAGCCGCCTGACTGGCTGGTCGTGCAGTACAATGCCTTCAGCTGGGGCATGTACGGACTGAACGTGCACCTGCCCTACCTGCTCTGGCGCATCCAAAAGACGGTACCGGGCGTGCAGATTGCCGTCATGTTTCACGAGGACTTCGTACCTATTGAAGACTGGAAGTTTGCGGTGATGACCACGTGGCAGCGCCTGCAGTTCTGGGCCCTGGGCACGTTGGCTGATCACGTGTTTTTCTCGATCGACCCGTGGGTGAAGCGGTACCGTAGCTGGTTTCCATCGACTCCGGTAACCCACTTGCCCGTAGGGTCGAACATCCCGCGCAGTACCCTATCGCGCGAAGGGAGCCGGAAGGAACTCGGGATTGCGCAGGATGCGCCTGTTATGGGTGTTTTTGGAACGCTTCACGCCACCCGGTTGCTTTCGCATATCCGGGAAGCTGTGCGAGCCGTGACGCAGATGATGCCACATGCGCAGCTGTTGTACGTGGGGCCTCATGGGGCGGCGCTGCGCTCTGCCGTGCCCGAGGTGCCGGTTATCGATGCGGGGCGGCTGGCAGCCGACGCGGTGGCTCGGGCGTTCCGGGCTATGGATCTGCACCTGGCGCCATTCAAAGATGGCGCCTCCACGCGCCGCGGATCCCTCATCGCCGGGCTACATAACGGCGTGGCGACCCTGTCCACCCGTGGCCCGTTGACGGATGATGTCCTCATCCAGAAGGAGGGACAGGGCTACACCCTTGTACCCGTCGGGAATGTGAGGGCGTTTGGCGCGAAAGCTCGATATTTGATGATGGATGCAGCGGAACGCCGGGAGTTAGCTGCTCGTGCCATCCCCTTTTACGATTGCCTCTTCGCTTGGCCGCTCATCGCGGATCGGATGACCCGGGCCCTGCAGGATCCCGCTTCTCTTTCTGACGCCTTCCGGTGCTGATGTCCACCTTTTCTTGCAACGGTTTAGCTTCCGGCCGACGTCCGCATGTGATGGTGCTGATGGCCATGACGGAGCAGCGCGGGGGAGGAGAGCGCATGCTGCTGCATTTTCTGCAGCACGTGCCTAAAGATGCCGTGCGTCTTACCGTCGCGTTTTTTGGTGAAGGCTCGCTTGTGGAGGCGGTGCGCGCCATTTCTGGGGTGAAGGTCCGCGTGGTCGAAACCGGGCGGTTACGCCACCTTCATCGGTACGTGCGGGCGGTGGCCACACTCCGCACGATGGCACAATCGGCACGAGTCGATCTGATATTTAGCTGGACGGGCAAGCCTCACTTGTATGGCGGGATGGTGAGCTTGCTCACAGGTATCCCGGCAGCCTGGTACCAGCTGGGCATACCGGAGGGCCGCCACCTTTCCTGGATCGACCAGTTGACCAACCTGCTTCCCACGGCGGGTGTCGTTACCCTGAGCAAACAAGCCCAGCGGGCGCAGCGCCGCCTATGGCCCCGCCGCGAGGTGGCCCTCGTGTACCCGTGCTTCGACGCAGAAATGTTTGATCCGGACCGCTTGCCCTCACCCATGGAGGCACGTCGGCGCTTGGCGTTGCCGATGGCTGGCCCCATCGTTGGAATGGTCGGCCGCCTGCAAGAGTGGAAAGGTATTCACACCCTCGTCCGTGCCATGCCGCAGATATTGGAGGAGTGCCCAGAGGCGCACGCGGTGGTTGTCGGCGGCGCGCACGACCTGGAGCCGACCTATCCCGCCCGTCTCCGAAAGCTGATCGCTCGCCACAATCTCGAAAAACATGTGCACCTTGTAGGGTATCAGTCAAACATATCCCTGTGGATGCAGACCATGGACGTGTTCGTTCACGCCTCGGATGCAGAGCCCTTTGGCATTGTAATTATTGAAGCACTCGCGCTGGGGAAGCCCGTCATTGCGGGAGCAACAGGAGGGCCCCGGGAAATACTGGAGGATGGCACGACCGGTCACCTGGTCCCGTTCGAAGCTCATGCGCAACTGGCTGAACGTGTGGTGGATTTGCTGCAACATCCGGACGAGCGGGCAGCGTTGGCCACGGCAGGTCAGCAGGTGGCAGATCAGTATCGCCCTGCCCGGTACGCTGAGCGGCTACTACGCAGCATGCGAACCTTCATGGGAGCTGCAGCCCGGACGCAACGCGTCGCCGACCGGAGGATCATCCAAGCGGAGGGGCCATGAGAAACAGGTATTTTGTTCATTTCTCGTATCAGGAGGAAGCCGTACCCTGGGACCCCCTCAACCAGGAGCTGAAGGAGGTGTCCTCCTACTTTACGACGATCTTTCGCCACATCGAGCAGGCCCTTGCGGGAGAGGGGTTGACTTTTCACCTGACCTGGAAGCTCGACCGTATCCCTTCAACAGGGCGCGATGTCGTAGCGGTGGTGATGGCTGACGAGTGGGCGCAGATGCCATCGTATGCCACGGATGTACTGTGCACCTTCAAATGCTATGGCGCGCAGGTATGGATGGATACGGCTGTTGGCGATCTGACACAGGCCTCGGGTTGGGCGACCCTGGCACGCGACCTTCGTGTGGGGGTGGCGCGTCTCCCGCGGTGGCTCCGCTATCGGGCGCGGATGCAGGGGGCGCTCGGCACGCCCGCCTACCGCCCCGTCTACCCGCTACCCCTCGGCTATGGAAATCAGGAAGCGCTGCCCATCCAGCCGATGAGTGAGCGTACCACGGACGTCTTTTTTGCCGGTAGTGTGCAGCACGCCGAAGGTGAGCCCACCGGGATCCGCCAGTGGATCCGTAGCCCCAAGGAGCTCTCCCGCACGTCCATGTTGCGCCATTTGGACGCCACGGCCGCTGAACACGACCTGGCCATCGACCTGAAGCTCAATAACCGATTTGTGCTGAACGCGATTGGCTATGGCCTGGCTCGACCTGGCGAGGTGTATTCGGCCGAGGAATACTCCCGGCGTCTGATGAATAGTAAAATCTGCCTGGCACCGCGCGGGACGTCCCTCGAAACGTACCGCTATTACGAAGGCCTTCGGTATGGATGTGTGGTGATTACCGAGCCTCAGCCGGCGCACTGGTTCTACCGCGACGCCCCCGCCATCACCGTCAGGAACTGGCGCGAGTTGCAGGACCTTATTCCCTATCTGCTGGCACATCCTGATGTGCTGGCGCAGCTGCATGCGGACGGGCGCGCCTGGTGGAACGAGGTGGTATCGGAAGAGGCTATCGGGGCGTATATGATTGACTGCATTACAGCGCAGCGAAAAATCCAAACTACTGCGTCCACGGCTCCATGAAAATATTATTGGTCTGTCAGAATATTGTCTCTGGTGAAGGTCAGGGACGCGTCAATGTAGAAGTCGTGCGAGAGCTCCTACGGAGGGGGCATTGGGTAACCATCGTGGCGGATCGATTGGACGATGCCCTTGCTGATCATGCGGGGGTGGCGTGGATTAAGGTGGGTGTAGCTGCCTTCCCCACCCAGTTGCTGAAAGACCTCGTATTCACGTCACAGGCCACATGGCATGTTCGGAAGCATCGGGCTGATCATGACGTGGTGTTTACCACTGGATTTACACTGTGGGGACGCTCGGACATGTGCGCGGTGCACTATGTGCATGATGCATGGCTACGATCACCCGTTCACACATCAAAGGTGCAGACCGGTCCGTACGGGGCCTACCAGTGGCTATATACCCGCCTCCATTGTTGGTTTGAGCGTCATGCTCTGAAGCAGGCCCGGTCCGTGATCGCGGTCTCCGAGAAAATAAAGGACGAACTGCTGGCCATCGATATCCCCGCTTCGCGCATAGACGTCATTCCCAATGGTGTCGACGTAGAGGAGTTTTCGCCCGGCACCGCCAATCGGAAGGACCTCCGTCTTCCGCCAACCGTTCCGCTTGCGCTGTTCGCAGGGGATATTCGCACGCCACGCAAAAACCTGGATACCGTACTGCACGCGATGGTCGCCATCCCGGGGCTACACCTGGCCGTGGCCGGCACCGTCACAGATAGCCCTTATCCGACCCTGAGCACGTCCCTGGGCATCGACGACCGTGTGCACTTTTTGGGCTATCGATCGGATATTCCAGATCTGATGCGAGCGGCCGATCTGTTTGTGTTTCCCTCCCGGTACGAGGCCTGCACGCTCGTCCTTCTCGAAGCCATGGCATCTGGCCTTCCAGTGATCACGGCGGAGACGGCCGGTGGGGCGGAGCTTGTGCCACCCGAAGCGGGAGTTGTGCTCAAAGACCCCGACAACATCGCTGGACTGGAGCAGGCGCTGCAACGCCTGCTGGCCTCCCCTGAGAAGCGCAGGGTGATGGGCGAGGCTGCTCGGGCCGTGGCTGAAAGCCATAGCTGGAAGGACATGGCTCGGCAATATGCGGAGTGGATGGAGGAATTACAGGTAACCGAAGCAGGAGCCTTGCTGGAACTGTCGACCAGCCTCACCAGCGGCCAATGACAACCTCGAGTAGCTCATACGAAACGCGGGTACAGCGCCTGCTGGTGGTCAGCCACGCGTGCGTAACGCCCATCAATCAGGAGATCTTTGCCGAGCTACAGCGCCAGTCAGGCTGGGAGGTGCACCTCATAGTGCCAGAAACGTGGGAGGCCGACTACGGCCAGCGGGCCGCTACGACGTGGGAGGGGTTCGCGGGCGTATTGCATCCCATACCCGTTTGGGGATCGGGCAATATTCCGCTCCATGTGTACCGCACCACGTTTCAACGCATACTGCAAGAGGTGCGCCCGGACGCCATCTTCGTTCATCACGAGCCCTACGGACTGGCCACCGCTCAGGTCTTTGCGGCCAATCGATGGGCGGAGGCGGTGCCCGTAGGGTTTTTCACCTGGCAAAACATCGAGAAGCAGTACCCACCTCCGTTTCGTCAGCTGGAGCGATGGGTGCTTAAAACGAGCGCTTTTGCATTTACCGGCTCAGATTCTGCAGCGGAGGTGCTCCGCGCCAAAGGCTATGCGGGACCTTTGGGGCGTATGCCGGGCACGATTCATCCGGACCGGTTTGAACCGAAAGATACGCGTACGTCCTGGTGCCAGCAGCATGGCATTGATCAGAATAATGTGCTGGTAGGTTACGCGGGCCGCCTGATTCGGGCCAAGGGCTTATTTACGCTCGTCGATGCGCTGGCCCAGGTGGAGGCCTCGGCTGTGGAACTGGTGCTTATCGGCACGGGCGATGACGCGGAGGCCCTGAAGGCACACACCCGCCGGCACGGTGTGGCAGACCGCGTCACATGGGTCTCGTATGTGCCCCATCCCGATATGCCTCATGCCCTTTCGGCGATGGACGTGATGGTGCTGCCCTCAGAGACGCAGCCTACGTGGAAAGAGCAATTTGGTCGCATCATCATTGAATCGCTGGCGTGCGAGACACCAGTCATCGGTTCCGATTCCGGAGAAATCCCCCACCTGCTCCGGCAGCTGCAGCAGGATACGATTTTCCCTGAAGGAGATGCTGCCGCATTAGCCCACCGCATCACCCGCCTGGCCGAGGACCCGGCCGCCCGCCAGGCATGCGGCATGCGCGGGCGCGCTGCTGTGCTGGAGCAGTTTACGGTGCAGCACGTGGCCGCTCGTTGCATTACGGTACTGTCCGACCACACGCCACTCATTCCACCGGTTGACGATTTGCATACAACGGATCGTTCCTAAACGACTGCCTGACGTGCGGTGATTCTGCGATCACGCTACGCTAATTTGTACGGATTCCTATGCGCATTGCCGGTTATGGACTCGCGGAAGAGCATGCTGGAAGTGTTGCCTCTGCAAACTATGTGCTGCTTGAGAAGCTACTGGCACGTGGCGTGCGCATAGACTTCTTCGCCAAGGCTGACTTTGTGCAGGAGGATCATCTGTTCACGCATACGAACTTTTTCTATGACGGAACGCTCCTTGACCCAGCGGTGGACCTGCAAGCGTGCGCGCCTTTTTTGCAGAATGGCGTGGTAGGGCGCTTCACGGATGAAGCCATTTACCGGCTTCACCTCCGTGTGATAAAGTCAAAGGTGTGGCGATGGCACACGCTGCATCCCTACGATGCGCTCCTGTTCCTGGGGCTGGAGCCACAGTTTGAAGGTCCACCCGGGGTGCCGGTTGTTACCTGGGTGCAAGGCCCGCCGCAGACCGAATGGGAAGCCATTAGCCGGGTGCAGGAGGTTGTGACGCAAACGAGCGGGCGATGGCTGTATGAAAAACTGCGCTTATTCTATGCCGTTAAGCGGCTGCGCGTGCTTCAGGCTTTGCAGTCAGCAGACGAAATCATCTGCGGGAGTACCTGGTCCCGCCGCCACATCATAGCGGAAGGGCTGCCGCCGTCGCAGGTACACGCCTTACCCTATCCCGTTGACTTCGATGTTTTTCATCCTTCGCCGGACGACGCGCCACTGCACCCGGGCCGCAAGACGCTCCTGTGGCTGGGGCGGATCGATCCCCGGAAGCGGCTTGACCTCATGCTGGACGGATTCGAGCGTTTACTCCGCCGCCGGCAGGATGTGCATCTGCACATTGTGGGGTGGTTCTCGTATGCGCCGGAGCTTCGCGACCTGCTGGACCGCTTCCCGTATCCGGACCACCTAACGTACGAGGAGCGTCGCCCACGCGAAGATATGCCTGTACTGCTGAGCCGGGCGGACGCGCTCGTGCAGCCCAGCGAGGCGGAGAACTTTGGGTCGGCCGTAGCCGAGGCTCTCTCCTGTGGCACACCGGTTGTCGTAGGACCGACGAATGGGACAGCGGAGTACTGTGGGCCTGCGGCCTTCCGATTCGATCACTACACCCCCGCGGCGCTTGCGGAGGCCATGCAGCGAGCCTTCGCCAGTAGTTCTGCTCATGATGAGGTGAAAGACCAGGCGGTATCGATTGCGCGGGCAACCTTCGCCCCTGAGCGCGTGACCGATCAGCTCCTGAATGTGCTTCAGAAGGCAGTAGATGAAGGGCAGCGAGCTACCGCGGTATCAACACCACCTATCGCGCCGCGGGCTGTGTGAGTCCCACGTGCACAAACGTCCAACATCCGTCATCCATCCATCCGAACGACCGCTATCGACACCCGGCCACAACATATCCTCTCCATTGGCAACGGCTGGTACCCGCAGGAGGCGGGGGGGCTGGAGCGTATGTACTACCATCTGCATCAGGAACTGCCGGCGCAGGGGATGGAGACGATGGGGGTTGTCCTCGGGAATCCGGTAGCAAATGATCCGACAGTCTTTACGCCGGCAGCGGCATCGGATCCGCTCGCTGCACGTCTGCGGTTGGTTCGTGAAGCCGTGGCCTGTCGGTTGTCCGATGGTCGGATAGATGCGGCAGCATCTCATTTTGCTCTCTACGCCTTTCCGGTCCTTGACCTATTGCAGGGACGACCTTTCATCACGCATTTCCACGGGCCGTGGGCGGCGGAGAGTGCGGCCAACAACGCGCCGCGGCAGGCCGTAGAGCAGATGAAATTCCTCATCGAACGAGCAGTCTACCAGCGAGCAGATCGGTGCATCGTGCTTTCTGAGGCCTTCAGGCAGGTGCTCGTTTCTCAGTACGGGGTGCCGCCTGAGCGTGTGAGGCGCGTACCGGGTGGTGTGGATGTGGAAACGTTCGCCGTGAACGAAACGACAGGGGAAGCGCGGGCACGGCTGGGCTTGCCACTCGACCGTCCCACGGTGCTGGCCGTTCGTCGCCTTGTACCCCGCATGGGACTGGAGCAACTTATTGACGCTGTCGCCACCGTGCGGCAGGACGTTCCGGACGTGCTTGTGCTCATCGCGGGTAAGGGTCCGCTGCGTAATGAATTGCAGAGCCGGATCGATGCGCTGGAGCTGCAGCACCACGTGCGTCTGCTGGGGTTTGTGCCTGAAGCCGATCTGCCCTATGCCTACCGCGCCGCTACCCTTACGATTGTCCCCACGGTGAGCCTGGAAGGGTTTGGGCTGATCACGCTTGAGTCGATGGCTGCGGGGACCCCGCCGCTCGTCACACCGATTGGCGGGCTGCCGGAAGCCGTCGCGCCCCTCGCGCCGGAGCTGGTCCTTGAGGGGGCGACCGCTCCTGCCATTGCAGAAGGCCTGACCGAAGCGCTCCAAGGGCAACGCCTGCTCCCGTCGGCAGCCGCATGTGAGGCCCACGTGCGGGCCCACCACGACTGGCCCGTGATCGCACGCCGCGTCGCTAACGTGTACCGTGAGGTGCTGCCGGCATGAGTACTCCTCCGTCCGTCCTTTTTGTAGATCACACCGCCGCCCTTGGGGGCGCAGAGCTGTACCTGCTGGACTACGTGCGCCACCGTGAGGGGCCGCACCAGGTGCTCCTCTTCGAAGAAGGTCCCTTTGCCGATCGCCTGGCATCGGCCGACGTGCCCACGCGCTGTCTGTCAGGGGCGTCGGCCGTACTTTCGTTTTCACGTGCGTCAGGGTTGATGGCCGCCCTTCAGGCCATTCCAGGGGGGATGCGGTTGATATACCAGGTCGCGCAGGCGGCGCGCGCTTGCGACGTCGTGTTTGCGAATTCGCAGAAGGCCTTTCTTATCGCCGCGGTGGCTGGCACGTTGACGCGTACGCCCGTGGTATGGAATCTGCACGACCTCCTGACGGCCGATCACTTTAGCTCGTTCAACACGCGGCTTGTGGTGGCCATGGCCAACGCGTTTGCTACAGCCGTCGTGGTTAATTCTGAAGCGACCCGGCAGTCTTTTGTTGATGCGGGAGGACGGCAAAGCCTCACTCGCGTGGTCTACAATGGGTTGGACGCGCAGGTCTTTGAGGAGGCCAGGCCCGCGAATGTGCGCGAGGCGCAGGGCATCGGTGACGCCCCGCTGGTGGGTATCTTCAGTCGGCTTGCCCCGTGGAAGGGGCAGCACGTGTTACTCGAAGCGCTCGACACGCTCCCGGCCGTGCATGCGCTACTGGTGGGAGAGGCGTTGTTTGGTGATGAGGTGACGTATGCGCAGCGCTTACGCGATGAGGTCGGCCAGCGTGGACTGAGCGATCGTGTTCATTTTCTCGGCTTTCGCAATGACATTCCGGCGCTCGTTAACGCAGTAGATGTGGTGGTGCATACGTCCGTTGCGCCTGAGCCGTTTGGACGCGTCATCGCGGAGGGACTGCTGGCTCAGAAGCCCGTGATTGCTACAAGGGCCGGAGGAGCTCAGGAAATCATTCGCGAAGGTAAAACGGGTTGGCTCGTTCCTCCGGGGGATGCCGATGCGTTGGCTCGTGCGATTAGGCACGTGCTGTCCGATCCGGAGGAGGCCCGCCGCCGGGCCCGTGCAGGACGACGAGAAGCCCGTGAGCGCTTCAGCCTGGGCACCATGGCGTGTGCGCTGGAGGCAACCATTCACGATGCTGCCCGAACGGGCGGATGAACGCACGGGGTACACGGATGACCACCGGGTAGGGTGGTGGGTCCACCATACACGCGCCGTTGACCGGTTAAACCTACGGCTGCACGTGGCGATACTACAACGGAGATCTGGCGCGGGGATCGCGGGAAAAGATGGGGCCGTCTGAGAGTCGGGGACCGTTTGTACGCCAGAGCGTAACGGGTATGGGAACGGACGGTCGGCCTATTAATGGAAGCAGTTAAGCAGCAGCGTATAATAATGCCTTACAGGTTGTTTGGTAAACCATGATGAGCGCAAAATGATTTTCTCCCATTACACCAAACCCCCTCTCCCTACGGGTCTCTCCGCCTTGCCAAGGGGGAGATGTCCAGAGGATCACGCCTTTCGGCGAAGCTCGTTAGACAGAGGGGGTTTTAAGGTCAAAAGTACGTACCAAACAGTCGCTTACACACACGAGATGTCTCGCACTTAATCGCCGATCGTATTATGCAGAAGGTTATCGGGCTCCCGGGTCGCCACGCGCTGCTGTTGACGCTCCTGGCGATAGCGGGAATGCTTGGCATCGTCAGTGGCATCGTCACGGAGACCCTCCGCCCCGTGATCATGGTCACGCTGCTCGGGGTGTTCATCTCGATGGCCGTAGTGAACATTCGGGTGGCGATTATTGGAGTGCTGTTGTACCTGGTGGTGCTCGGTGACCTGCGCCGGTGGCTGACGGCCACGCTGGGCGGGGGCGGGGGGGCTGATGTGCTGCTGCTTCTGGGGGGCGTCTTTGCCTTAGTGATTTGCGGCAATGCCTTTGCCCGGCAGCAAATCAAGTTTGACACGGCCATGTCCAAGTGGGTGCTTGCCCTGATGGCCGTGATGGTGCTGCAGATTTTTAACCCAGCGCAGGGTTCGCTCATGGCGGGCGTGGTGGGGGCGATGTTTGTGCTGGTGCCCTTTATGTGGTACTGGGTGGGGAGGACCTACGCCGATGAGGCGTTTCTGGAGACGGTACTTTTTCGTGTCGTCGTGCCCATGGGGGTGCTGGCGGCTTTTTACGGTATCTATCACGCGCTCTATGGGTATCTTCCGCATCAGCAACTCTGGCTGGAGGATAACTGGTTTGCCGGTCTGGGCTCGCCGGACAACCCCGCGCCCATCTCTTTCTTCTCCAATAATCAGGAGCATGGGGCCTTTCTAACGATTGCCACGGTGTTGACGTGGGCAGCGTTTCTCAAGGGGCGGCGGACGTACGCGCTACTGCTACCCGTGTTTTTTACCGCACTTGTCCTTACCGGTAGCCGGGGGCCTGTCGTATTTAGTCTGCTGGGCATGTGTACCATGTGGGCAGCCATGGGGAAAGACCCCCGGACCTGGGTCATCCGGGGCGGAGTGGCGGTCCTCATTGGGGTGACCGGGCTGGTATGGACGCTGAACCAGACAGCCGCCTGGGAGCTGGATGACTCGGTTCAAGAACGCATCGGGCGGCAGACGCAGGAGCTTGACGTATCGCAGCGACAGGCCGGCGAATACAGCAGTATTGCAACCCACACGAGGATGATGTTTCGCGGCTATACGTCTGTCGTAAATTATCCTTTGGGGCGCGGTATTGGCTTCACTACCCTTGCAGCAGGTCGGTATGGAACGGGCGGTTACAGTACGGAGACCGAGCTGGGAGACAGTTTTCTTGGCCTGGGTATCCCGGGCGGGATCGCCTATCACGCAGTCATCTTTCTTGTTGTCATTTACACCGTGCGTTTGTGGCTCAAAACGCGAAGCTTCATCGCGCTGGCATTGGTCGGTCTGTTTGCCTCCACGATGGCCGGCGCGGTTGGGGGACAGCTTTATGCAGTGAGCTCGATCGTTATCTTTTGTATAGGCGCGCTGGATCGTCTACATCGTGATCAGGTCCAGAAGAAGGATGAGGACACTGCCGAGATCGCTGAACGCGCGGCCGTCAATCGGTGAACGGAGGTTGCAGACAGGCCATGCGTGCGAGGGAGGAGCTGTAGTTTCGTAAAGGCCCGGTACCTTCTGAAATGCAGGG
>LKNB01000024.1 GCA_001564055.1 Rhodothermaceae bacterium Tc-Br11_B2g6_7 | reverse complement strand
GGCGAAAAGTCGGAGGCGGCGCGTGCCCGCTCTTTTTGCTCCTGCATATAGGCTTCGTATCCCTCCCGGTCGAGCGAGAGCCCTTCCTCCCGCGCCATGAGCTCGGTGAGGTCCACGGGGAAACCGTACGTGTCGTGCAGCAGAAACGCGATCGCCCCGGGGATTTCTTTCTGCGCGGCGTGCTCGGCAAACCGGTCTACCATCGCCTCGCGGTCGTCCACGTCCACAAAGGCCTTATCCAGCAAGTCCATGGCCCCACGATCTTGCAGCAGCGCCTCTCGCGGCGCTTCTCCGCCGGCCGGAGTGCTGACGTCCTTCACGTGCGGCACGATCTGTTCGAAGAAGTCAATGCCCGTGCCCAGCGTTTCGAGGAAGCTCTCCTCCTCCGAACGGATGACCCGGGTGATGTAGCTTTCGCGCTCGATGAGCTCGGGAAAGCTTTGCCCCATCTTGACAAGCAGGACGCCCACCAGCTGATGCAAGAAGGGCGACCGGAAGCCGAGCGTCTGATAGCCATAGCGGACCGCACGGCGCAAGATACGACGGATGACGTACCCCCGGCCGGTGTTGCCCGGCATCACCCCGTCGGCGATAGCAAAGCTACAGGTGCGGATGTGATCGGCCACGACGCGCAGAGCGATGCGCACCCGCTCGCGCTCGTCGGGGTCGTCGATGGCCAGGTCATCGTATGCGCCCACATCGGAGCGTGGCGACAGCTCACAGATGCGGGCCAGCAGCGGGGCAAACAGGTCGGTGTCGTACGTGCTGATCTTGCCCTGTAACACGGCTACGATGCGCTCGAAGCCCATCCCGGTGTCCACATGCTGATCCGCAAGCGGCTCCAGCGACCCGTCGGGCTGCGCGTTGTACTGAATGAAGACGAGATTCCAGATCTCGATGACGGCCGGGTGATCGGCGTTGACCAGGTCCTGCCCCGGGGTCTCCTCCCGTTCAGCCGCGGGCCGCAGGTCGATGTGGATCTCCGAGCACGGTCCACAGGGCCCGGTATCGCCCATCATCCAGAAGTTGTCTTTCGACGGACAGAAGAGAATGTGATCGGGGTTGATGTCTGTTTCTGAGCGCCAGAAGGCGGCCGCTTCCTCATCCGGGGCCAGCCCCAACACGTCGTCGCCCTCGTGCACCGTAGCGTATAGCCGATCGGGCGCCAGGCCCCACTGCGTCACCAACAACTCCCAGGCCCAGGCAATGGCCTCTTGCTTGAAGTAGTCGCCAAAGCTCCAGTTGCCGAGCATCTCAAAAAAGGTGTGGTGGTACGTGTCGTACCCGACCTCCTCAAGGTCGTTGTGCTTACCCGAGACGCGCAAACACTTCTGCGTATCCACGGCCCGGCTGTAGGGCCGCGTGCCTTCGCCGAGAAAGACATCCTTGAACTGATTCATGCCTGCGTTCGTGAAGAGCAGCGTCGGGTCGTTTTGCGGCACCAGGGAGGCGCTATCCACGACCTCGTGGCCCTTCTCCTGGAAGAAGTCGAGAAACTGCTGGCGTACGACTTCGGACGTAAGCGTGTGCGTGTCAGACGTGGGCATAGAAAAAGGCGTGCGGTGAAAAACGTTGGAGCAGGTCGAAGCAGCAAGGGATCAGAAAACGCACCCTGTTCAGGATGGGTTCAGGGCCGTCGGCGGGTGGCAACGCTCCAGCAGGCAGCGGCGCCATGGGGCGTCAGTGATGGACGTCGCGCAGTGGCTGCACCCGGTCCAGGATGGCGTCGTGGATAGCGCCGTTGGACGCTATCATTTGGCCCCCGAACAGCGCGTTCGCGTCGTTGGAGAAATCCGTAACGCGGCCGCCGGCTTCGGTCACGATGACCATCCCCGCTGCCACGTCCCATGGGCTCAGGCCCGTTTCGTAAAACCCATCGAAGGTGCCGTTCGCTACGCGCACCAGATCCACGGCGGCCGCCCCATGCCGCCGCAGGCCTCGGCTGTCTTTCAGAAAGCGCTGAAGTACACTCGTGTACGTCTCCATGTAGTCGAACACCGTGTACGGGAAGCCTGTGGCGAGGAGTGCGCGGTCGAGCGCGGCGTTATCGGTTACGTGGATGGGACGCCCGTTCTGGTAGGCCCCGCCGCCCTGCACAGCGGTAAAGAGATCATCATTTGTGACTTCCAACACGACGCCAACGACCAGTGCGCCATCGTGCTGAAGACCGATGCTGACGGCATAGGGTGGGCAGCCGCGGGTGAAGTTGGTGGTGCCGTCGATCGGATCGATGATCCAGCGGTACCCTTTGGGCGCCGCGGGCGCGTCGGTGGCACCCTCTTCGGCCAGGATGGCGTGCTCAGGGAAGGCGGCGCGGAGTGTCTCTACCACCACCTCCTGCGCGGCCTCGTCCACGTGGGTCACCAAGTCGTGCACGCCTTTGTGTTCAATGCCCTCCTCATCGACGCCTCCGGTGTGATAGCGAATAAGACGGGCAGCGTTTGTGGCAGCACGGATGGCGACGTCACGGGCATGGGTATACATGAGGCAGGAATCTACGGAGCAGGTCTACAGTAGGAAGGGCCGCTTCACCGTCGGCGGCGCGTACAAACCGGCGAAATTGCATCGGAGCGCATGTCAACGATGCTCATCATAAGCAAACCCACCAAGGAGTGTCCATGCCACAGTGGAATTTTCCGTCTGTATTCCGGCACCTCTGGCACGGGGGGCTGCTTGGCCTCCTCCTCGGTCTACTGGTCGCCTGCGGCGATACGCCTACCCCTTCCCCGGCCGAGGAGCAGGGTACCGACGACCGTGAGGCGGTGCTGGAAATGCTGGACACGCTATCGACCGATGCGTTCACCGAGGCCTTCCGCGCACTCGACACCGTGGCGCACCGGCGCTACGTGCGCACCGAGCAGTGGGCGCCAGGCCCGGAGATCACCCGCCGATCAACCGCGCTGTATGCACACACCCCGCCCGGCGAGCGGACCCTGCTGCGGGTGGTTGACAGCCTGGGCACGTTCGACGCCGACCGCATGCCGGGCTTTCTGCGTGGAGGCGATCGACCACTGGAGGCGTTGCCCTCCTTCGTCCTGCCCGAAGACCCGGCCTACCTGGAGCCCCGATACGCGGAAGCGTTTACCTACACGATGCATCCGGATACCACATGGTTTGGCCATCCCTTGCGTGTGATAGAAGTGGCGGCTCGCCCGGATGTGGGCGATGATCAGGCTATCCGTCATGCGCGGTTTTACGTGCACGCGGAAAGCGGCGAGCTCATCAAGCTCTTTCTGCAGCGCCAGGACCGCGGACTTCTGTTTGGCGAACATACCACGGTAGACGTAAGCATCCGCCCCCATGGAGCGGGGTGGGTACCGGCGCTGCTGCGCGCCCACACCAACGTAGGCACTCTCCTCCGACCCAATCAGGTGTTTCGCACGGTGATCGCGCTCTATGGCTACGCGGAGGATAGCTCGCAGCCCCCTGCCGAATAATTAGCGCTCCAAAAAGGGCGCAACGAGCGGGTGGGTGGCCAGCGTGCGCAGGTCTACGTCGTCGACCACGCCGGAGGCCTGCAGGACCCCGCGCTCCAGCCCTTGATGCAGAATAAACGCAGCATCGGCTGCGCGGTCGGTGCGCATGAAGACGCGCGCCAGGTGCTGATAGGGAGCTGCGCGGTACGGCTGACGACGAAGGGCCACCCGGGCCAGGGCCTCGGCATGGTCGTAGTGCTCCAGCTGCAGCGCGCTCCAGGACAACCGCAGGTGATGCGGACTCGTGTCATCGACCGCTGCCATCGCGGCCTCCAGCGCTTCTACCGCCCGCGGCCGGTCGCCCACCTGACGGGCAGCCTCAACGAGGGTAGCATACGTCGCCACGTGGGTGCCCGTCAATTGAAGCGCCCGCTCCGCGTCCTGCATGGCCTGCTGTGGGGCTTGCAGTGCCAGGTGCACGCGCGCCCGGAGGTGGAGCGCTTCGGCATGATCGGGGGCAAGCGTGAGCACCCGGTCCAGCCGGGCCCGGGCTTCGCGCGGGCTGGCGCCGCTACGCATGGCGATTACCGCACGTTGCAGTTGGATTTCCACGACACGCGCAGAGTCGGCCTGGGCGTCAGCCTGTGCGTAGCCCGGTTCTGGGGTGCTGCCCCACAGAAACAGGAGGACCAGCAGGAGCCCGCCGGGACCCACGCTCGGGATACGGCTACTACGTCGCCAGTAGATCACGGAGAAGACGCCCATTAGTTAGCGAGTGGATCGTTCTGCAACACCGGCAGCCGTCGCAGAAACTACACCGTACCACCGGTCAATTATTATACCATGTACGCGCTTGGCGTGGGACGGCACCTATCCCCGCCCCCGCCGTTGTGGGCCCCCCACACTGTTGTTTGTTTTTGTATACATTGGCTTTTCACCTTCGCATGACTGTCCCGGCTCTTGTCCGCCGCACGCAACTGCTCCTCTCTACCCGGCGATTTGGCCATCCGCTGAGGGGCGCCGCTCAGGTCGACTCGACCAACCGGGCGATGCGCGACTGGGCGGCAGAAGGCGCCCCTGAAGGAAGCACCTTCCTTACCGAGTACCAGGATGCGGGCCGTGGGCGGCTCGGGCGCCAATGGACCGCCGCCCCCGGCGTGAACCTGATGCTATCCGTGCTGCTGCGTCCTGCAGATGACACCCACCTGACCCTGCTTCCGCTGGTAGTCGCCCTCAGCGTGTCCGACGCGCTGCAGGCCCTCTGCGGGCCCACGGCCGGGCAACTCAAATGGCCCAACGACCTGCGCTGTGGGCCGGCGAAGGTGGGGGGCGTACTGCTGGAGACCACCGCGGGCACAGGTAGCGTCCCCGCGATCGTCGCCGGCATTGGGCTGAATGTGAACCAACAGGCGTTTCCTCCGTCGCTGCAAGACAAGGCCACCTCGTTGCTGCTGCATAGTGGGCAGCGCATCGACCGTGCCGTCCTCCTGGCGCAGATCCTGGCCGATCTGGAAGCCCGCTATACCCAATGGGAGCGTGGGGCCGTTGACGCGCTGCGGGAGACCGTTGAGGCCCGCATGATGCATCGCGGACAAACCATCACCCTGCACCCGACTACGCGAGCGGCTTCGATCACGGGGCGCGTGCTGGGCCTCAGCCCGGCCGGTGGGCTTCGCCTGGCAACAGCGGTGGGGGAGCACGTGGTGTTCGCCGGCGATGTCTCTTCACAGCCGACGCTCACCTAACCTTATCTGTCGCTCCTGACGTGCATCTTGTACTCGACATCGGAAACACCGCCTTGAAAATCGGCTGCTTCCAGGCCGGTGAGCTGGCGGCGCTGCACCGCGTGGTGGGAACTGCCTGGGCACCCCGAGCGGATGCGCTGCGAGCGGTGATCGCCCAACAGGCCGTCGAGGGTGTGGCTATCGTGTCGGTGGTGCCGTCGCAAACCTCAACAGCCGCCGAGCTTCTGGGGGCGCACGGGGTGGCCGACATCCTCGTAGCTGGTCCTACAACGCCGCTTCCCTTCGCGATGGGCTATGCTACCCCCGATACCCTGGGTGCCGATCGGCTTGCCGCCGCAGCGGGCGCGTGGCAAGGATGGCATCAAACCGCGACGACGATGCTTGTCGTCGACGCCGGCACGGCCATCACCTACGAGGTCATTGCAGAAGGCGTGTATCGAGGAGGGGCCATTGCAGCGGGGCCGGCCCTCCTCCAGCGCGCACTTCACGAGGGGACCGCTCAGCTCCCGGATGTGCCCATGGAAGCTCCGGCGTATGCCCTGGGCACAAGCACCCGCGAGGCCATCCAATCGGGCCTCTATCATCAGTTCATCGACAGCGTTGACGGGATGGTAGACCGCCTCAAGCGCACTACCCCAGGGCCTCATGCGGTGGTCGTTACGGGGGGCTGGGGGGAAACGCTTTATGAAGCGATGCCCGCCCTTGAGCACCACGCCCCTCACCTGGTCTTGGAAGGGGGCCGCGCCCTGTTGGCATGGGCCCAGCCACCGTCCAACTAAGTTCTACGCCTCCTCGGGCTGGTTATCCAGCCGAAACCGCGCCGCGTAGGGCACGGTGTGTAGCACCTCGCCTTCGCGCACCTGTTGCTGAACCGCCTGCCAGTAGCTGGCCGTAAACAGGTCGGCGTGATGTGCCTCAAAGACCTCCATCAGCGGGTCCGGTAACCCCAGAAACCGCTTGAACTCTTCCGGAAAGATGTCGTGCTCGCCAACGTGAAACCACGGCTCTGGCGCCATCGCTTGCTCGTACGTCTGGGGCTCGGGAAGCTCCTTAAACTCGCACGTTGTGAGTAGGCTAAGCTCATCGTAATCATAGAAGACCACGCGCCCGTGCCGCGTCACGCCAAAGTTCTTCAGAAAGAGGTCGCCAGGGAAGATGTTGGACGCCGCCAGATCTTTGAGGGCCTGCCCGTAGTCGATGACCGCCTGCCGCGCCGAGGCGTCCCCCGCTTCACGGACGTAAATATCCAGCGGAATGACCCGGCGTTCGATGTACGCATGATCCACCACGACGCGCTCGCCCTCTTCCCACACGGTGTTGCTGGCATCTTCCTCCAACTCTTCCAGCAATTCGGGAGCGAAGCGCTCCTTGGCAAACTGCAGATGCTCAAAGGCCTGCGCGTCTACCAGGCGCCCCGCCCGCTCCCGGCGAAAGACGAGCTTATATTTGTCGATGACCTCCTGCCGCGTCGACTCTTTGGGATAGTCGAACTGGTCCTTGATGACTTTGAATACAAGGTCGTAGTTGGACATGGTAAAGACCGTCATCACCATCCCACGCTGTCCTCGGGCCCGCGTGAACCGCTCTTCGGTTAGCGCCAGGTGAGAGATCAAGTCGCGGTACAGCTCGGTTTTGCCATGCTTGTTGTAGCCCGTAGAGATGTACAACTCAGCCACGCGCTTCCGCGGCAGGATGGTTTTCAGGAACCGGATGAGGTCGTAGGGCCGGTCTACATTGATATGAAAATAGGACCGGGCAAAGCTGAACAGGATGCTGACCGGGTCCTCTTCGAGGAGCACGGCATCAATGCGCAGGCCGGGCGCCTCGTGATGCAGGGCGAGGACAAGCGGCAGCAGATGGGAGCCACTATAGAGCCGCCCCACGATGTACGCGCCTTTGCCCCGAAAGAACGGCTCATGGATAACCTCGAGACGTTCCACAACCGCCAGCGCCCCCACCTCCTGCAGGCGTGCATCGATGCGCTCCGCGGCGAGGGCCACATCGCGGGCACGGTCGGCCCAGGAGGCGTCCAACGCCACGTCCTCCAGTAGCTGATGCAGCAACGCCTCCGTCGACGCTGCTCGCGCGTACGTGCGGTAAATCACGGCTCGCTCAGCCAACGGCACCTCGTAGTCCGACGTGACAAACTCCACGTGGGGGTCCACGCCAACCGTCGAGAAAACCTGCCGTGTGATAGAGTTGAAAAAGGTTTCTGCGATATTCCAGTCGCCCCGCCCGTCGATGAGGCCGGAGTACACAGCTTTGATGCTGACCCACATGAGGCGCTCGCGCACCTGGGAGGCCAGCAAATCATGCACTTCCTTGACTACAGCGTCTTCAACTTCTTCGTACAGCGTTAGCCGGGCCCGGGCGTCGTCTTGCATTTGCTGCCAGTCGCGCTCTGCAAACGCGGTGCGTGCACGGCGCGTGAGGTGGGCGAACTGTGTGCGGTATCGCGCGAACCCGCGCAGGATCGTGCGGGCGCAAAGATTCGCCAGTCGACTGACCGAAAACTGTTGATACATGGACCTCCCCTCGGTAACGCGTGTGGGCGGCGCGTGGGGCGCCGATGCGAACGCCCGCGCCTACTCACGCCAGTGAACGCTCGTACTGATACAATAGCTTCTCGATACGCACCAGCAGCATGTCGATAGCAACCTCGTTGTGGCCGCCACGCGGTATGATGACATCGGCCTTGCGCTTCGAAGGCTCGACGAACTCCAGGTGCATCGGGCGTACCGTCTTCTCGTATTGCCAGAGCACATTTTCGATGCTCCGGCCACGCTCGTGAATATCGCGCCGGATGCGGCGCATGAGCCGGACATCATCAGCAGCGTCCACGAAAATTTTGATGTTCATGCGCTCGGCCAGTTCACGCTCGGCCAGCACCAGTATGCCTTCCACGATAATGACCGGCCGGGGCTGCACTTCGGTCGTTTCCGTACCACGGGCATGCGTGGTGAAGTCGTAGGTCGGTTTCTGCACCACCTGCCCGGCCATCAGCCGATCCAGGTGCTTCCGCATGAGCGATGTTTCGAGGGCGTCTGGATGATCGAAATTGAACGCCCCTCGCTCATCCGGCGGCAGATGGCTGAGGTCCACATAGTAGGAGTCGTGGTCCAACACGGCGAGTTGCTCGCGCCCAAACGCCTCCATGATGCGCTGGAGCACCGTGCTTTTGCCTGAACCCGAGCCTCCTGCAATGCCAATGACAACCGGATGCCGCATCGCAACATCAAGGATAAAATGAGAAGACCAGGGATCATGCGTGCGCCGGCGGACGAGGGCTGCGGGCGCGTCGGCTCTGCTGCATCAACTGCATCAATCAACTGCATCAATCAACTGCATCAATCAACTGCATCAATCAACTGCATCAGCGGACCATGACGACGGTGCCCGTCTTGGTCTCGTCGTCAAAGCTGGAGCTTTCCTCATCGTACGTGTAGCCCTCCGGGTGCGTCCACTCGTGTAGAGGCTCCAGGCTTTCCACCGATTCCTGAACGATGAAGTTCACAAGCTGGCCGCGCAGCGTTTTAACGTTGTGCGTGACCGCCTTGCGCTCGCCATCTTTCTCGTCGTAGAACTTCACTTCCACCATGCGCTCGTAGGTCCGCTCGTCGTCCCACGCCGACTGGTGGACCTGCGCCAGCAGATTCCAGACGAAGCGGCCGCTGAGCACCTTATTGAGCAGCGGGCTGATGAGCGGCTTCCAGTAGGAGGAAATGCGGCCGACCTCCGGTAGCTTTGCGTCCATCTTAAGCTTGTAGTTCGGAATCAGGTCGTCAGGCCGCAGCACACCAAAGAGACCAGAAAAGATGATTCCGTTTTCGAGCAGGCGCCGCTGGGCCCCCGTAGGCAAGCCGGCAAAGTCCATTGCCTGGTACATCGTGCCGGGGCTGTAGCGGTCAAGCGCGGACATGAGCGGGGCCGTGTAAATTTCCTCATTTACGCGTACGGCCTCCTCCAGATTGAACCCCTTCACGCCCAGCAGATCCTCCAGCGCATCCTCATCTGCGTCGGCGATGTACGACTGCAGGGCATCGATGAGGGCGCGCCGCTCGCTATTTAGTTCGTTGAAATAATTAAACGTGTTCGACGAGCGGTAGTCGAACATGTCAGGAGCAAAAGGATTACCGCCAGGCTGCTTTCCTTCAGCGGGCGACAGGAGAATGGCAAAGTTGGGCATATAGGGATGAAGGGCCTATCGTCAGGAATCGTCAGGAAAAGCGTAGCGGGAGATAGCACGACGGGCGTCTTGATATGCTGACGCCGGTTGCGCGGGGCTCAGGAGGACGAGGTTTCACGCTCGCGCATGCGGCCGAGAATAGCATCAATGTCTGCGCGGATGCGCTCGGCGCGTTCCTCAGCGTCGGCGACGAGCGCTTCGCTGGTACCCGGGCCGTCCGTGGCAGCGCCCGGCGTCTGCAGGCGACCAGAGAACCGCAGCACATCGCCCCCCCACTGCTCGAGCCGGTAGGAAATGCTTCGGCGCATTTTCTCGCCCTCAAACGGGGCGACCAACAATCCCACAACGAAACCCGAGAGGGAGCCCAGGGCCCCGGCCCACAGCGCAGTCTGCAGTAGGTCTTTGACGGTGTACTCTTTCATGAGCGGACAGATAAGTAAACGGACGCACGCGAGCGACGCATGGTAAAGATACAAGTCTACAGGAGAAGGGCGAATGCTCCACTGCAGAGAATTGGGAAAAACACAAGAATCATGGGCGGACGCTGCTTCAAACGCAAAAAGCCGCCGCCGGCAACCCGACCGCAGCTTTTGCAACCTCAAGCGCACACAGGAAAAGGACTTATTTCTTCTTCTTGTGCCGGTTTTTGCGCAGGCGCTTCTTGCGCTTATGGGTCGAAATCTTTTTACGTTTACGTTTACGTCCAGAAGGCATAGGCCACAAAATAATCGGATGAGCGGTTGGTCGCCTGGGATGTATGGCGACGCTGACACTATCAGGATGCAACACACCCATTACGAAATGGGTTTCCCATAGCGTTGCGTGTGGGTTTTCAGCCGGATTGGGGATTTTTTTGGCTTTGTCGTATGCCTGCCCCTATCTTACGGCGCACCCCACACGTACCGCGCATGCCCGCACTGATACGAATGCAGCTACAATCTATGTCTACGCCCTTTGTGCTTCAGGAAGCACACGGATTTGAGTACATCGCTGAAGGCCCAGAGACAGATCGCCCTGATGTTGTCTTGCTCCATGGGATGCTCGGCGACCTGTCAAACTGGAGCACCACCATCGCGTGCCTTGCCAAGCATGGGTTTCGGGTGTATGCCCCGGTTCTTCCCGTCTACAACCTACCGATGCTGCAAACCAACGTGGATGGCCTGGTCACGTACGTGGCAAACTTCATCGACCAGCTGGACCTCCGTCCTACGGTGTTGATAGGCAACTCGCTGGGTGGGCACGTCGCGTTACTTCTGGCGCTGCAACGGCCTGAGGATGTGGCGGCCCTCGTGCTCGCCGGAGCTTCCGGCATTTACGAAGTTGACATGGGCACCTCAACCTTGCGCCGGCGTGATCGGGAGTTCATCCGCGAGCGCGCCGCGCGGACGTTTTACGACCCGGCCCACGCCACCGATGAACTGGTCGACGAAATGCTGGCCCTCGTCAATAACCGCAAACGGGCCCTTCGCCTGCTGAAGATGGCGCGGTCGGCGCAATCAGAAACCGTCACCGAAAGCCTCAGCCGGATTGATGCGCCTACACTGCTGATCTGGGGCGCCAACGACGAGATCACGCCACCTGATGTGGCTCACGAGTTTCAGTCGCGGCTGGGCAACGCCGAGCTCCGGTTCATTGACCACTGCGGGCATGCCCCGATGATTGAGCACCCCGGCAACTTCAACGATATCACGCTCGAGTTCCTGCAGCGCACTATGGGCGCGCCCGAAACGTCGGAAACACCCGCCGACTCCTCCTGATGCCGTCCGGCAACACGCTCCGGAACAAGCCCCTGTATTGCCCATTGTATTGGGTCCCTCTAACGGGGGGATGTTCTTTACATACTGGGGATGTCACGGCTTCGACGGGTAGCATCGCGCATCAGTCTGCATGTCGAGCCTCTTTGGCTGGCTCGTAAATCTCGCCAAAAAACCGTAACTGCGGACGATTACTCGTACGCGATGGCGGCGTAAAGCCCCATCTGTCTTATAGCCTACCTGTCCGTTGGTGGTTATAAGACATCGACTTAGACGGAATAGCCTGCTGTGTGCCGATTGAGCATAGCAAGTGAACCTTCTCAATCTTGGTTTGTGCCTGGCTACGATGGCCAGCTTCAGGTGCAGACGACAATAAAAAGGCCATCTAAGCATGTAGGTGGCTGAATGTTCGACTACTCGGACGCGGGTTCGATTCCCGCCATCTCCACCAGTGACATACAGCAGTACGTATAACGCCTCCTTGGCCCCGTGCCGAGGAGGCGTTTTTTTTGGTGATGCTGTAGACGCACCCGCGGCCGGCGGTAGAGCGCTCAGCTACACTTAATCAAACCCATCGCCCCGCAGTCGCTCCCCACCGGGCATCGGCTGCCCCTCGTTCTCACGTAACTCGGCTATGATCTGCTCGGCCTGCCGGTAGAACGGTGACCCCTCCCCTACAATGCGCTGGGCGTGCTCAAACTGCTCAATAGATGCATCGGTACGCCCGATCATGGCGAGCATGATACCGTAGTTAAACCGCGCCTGGAGATGGTCTGGATCGGCGTCAAGCACCCGCTGGATCTCTTCCACACCCTGCATGGGCTCATTCGTTTCGAGCAAAGCCGTGGCCAGATCGGCACGGACGTCCAAGTTGTCGGGCGTTTCCGCGAGCACGCGTTCGTAGGCGGCGATTGACGCTTCCGCGACCTCCACCCGCTCCGGCCCCTCCGTCATGCGGCCCATCCACTCGTAAAAGAGGTCGCCCGTCCGGCGCCACGCCTCAGGGCTGCCTTCCTCCAGCGCCAGCGCTCGCTGGGTAACTGCGGCATGGTCCATCCGCCCAACCCCAATCAGCAGGTCAACTTTTTGCCGGCGGGCCTGCTGTGCCGCCTCCCCATCGGTCGTATCAATTACACGATCAAGCGAATCTACGGTAGAAGCCACTCCTACGGGCAGGTCTGACTCGTCAGCGGCCAGCCGCTCGAAGATGGAGGGCCGGTCCGTGTCTGGATCTTCCCCGACGGCACCCGGCCGTTCAGTGAGTGCGTTCTCATTATCGACCGGTACCGGCGTGACGGGTGCGCTGAGGTCCTTGCTCAGGTTGGTAATGAAAAACAACGCCACCACCAGCATGGCCGCGATCCCAATGATTAGCCCCAGCTGCGTGGCCGCATTGGAGCTACCCTCGGAAGCTTCACCGTCGGTATGCGGGGCGGAGTCGGCTTCTGAGGCCTGCCCACGGGGCAGCGCTGCCTCTACGGGCCGAACGCCGGGTGCATTCGCCTGCTCGGCTGCAGGCTGCGCGTCAGGGGCGTCGGCCGCGTGCTGCGCTGTGGACGCCAGTTCGGCGCCGCAGAGATCACACTGGTTTGCATCAGCGGCCACACGGGCGCCACATTCAGGACACGTTTGAGGAGATGAATCAGGCATACAGCACGTCTATCAATAACAAATAGATGGTACGTGCTACGTACGTTAGGAACGGCCTGCAGATTCCCAGACAATCGTGAAACAGGGACGTAATCGCACGTGGACGACCACCCCATTAGCCGACCACCTGGCTTCCGATGAGGCGCACCCCCACCGGGACAAGGTTGTAGCAGGCATGCGTCAGCGTGGCCATGGTGTAGCCCATGGTCGCATCGTGCTCGCCCCTGCTCCAGACGAGGTAGACGCCCGCGTAGACGGCAAACGCCCACATCGTGGGCACCGCGTGACCGATCTGCTTGGCGAGGGTGTCGCCGAGGATGCTGTGGCTGAGTCCAAACACCAGCGCGGTGATGCCGATGAGCCACACAGCACGTGCGGAGAAGGCGCGCATGATGAAGATGAAAAGCGCCATCAAGCCGGTCTCTACAATCGGCGCAAACAGCAACACCAGGAATACATCGGCTGCCAGGTTGCCCCAGGTATAGGTAGCGGGGATGGAAAAGGCCTCCAGCGGATAGCCAAGCGCCGTAGCGCCGGCGGCCAGCAGCAACGCTAACAGGTTTGCCGGGATGACCGCGGCTGCGGTGGCATACGCTACGTACACTGGGCGCGACCGCACCTCCTCTCGCGTAAGCACGGCCCACACGTGCCGCCCCCACGCCCCCACAGCAGAAAAAGCAGACACGGTTGGTGATGGGCAGATAAGCATAAACGGGCTACATCAACGTGCTGCCGCATCGGCCGTTTGCGTCAGCACGTGACGGATCGGCGATAATGATGCCGGCCCGCCTGTAGTATAGCTTACGACTGCAGATGAGCCATCCCTTTGTGCCCGATGTCGGTCCGGTATTGAGCCCCGTCGAAGTGAATAGCGTCGACCCCCGCGTAGGCGGTATCGAGGGCGGCCTCCAACGTTGGACCGAGTGCTGTAACCCCGAGTACGCGTCCGCCGTCGGTGACGAGCCCGTCAGGGGTGACGGATGTACCCGCCTGAAAGACCATCGCCCCGCGCTCAGCCGCATCGTCCAGGCCCGTGATCGGCTTGCCTGTGGCATAGGCTCCAGGATAGCCGCCAGAGGCCATCACCACGCAGGCAGCGGCTTCCTGCCCCATGCGCAGGTGTACCCCTGAGAGTTTTCCCTCGGCCGTTTTCATGAACACATCGGCCAAATCATTTTGCAATAACGGCAGTACGACCTGCGCTTCCGGATCGCCCAGCCGGCAATTGAACTCAACGACGCGTGGCTGCCCCGCATCAATCATGAGACCGCAATACAGAACGCCCGTGTAGGGATGCCCCTCTTCCGCCATGCCGGCCAGTGTCGGTTCGATGATTTCGCGGCAGACGCGCGTGAGGACGCCACCGGTTACGATTGGCGCTGGGGCGTAGGCGCCCATTCCGCCCGTGTTGGGTCCCGTATCGCCTTCGCCAACGCGCTTGTGATCTTGAGCGGGCACGGTGACGACGTAATGCTCACCATCGGTCAGCGCAAACACGCTGGCCTCCTCTCCGGTCATGAACTCCTCAATGACAACGCGATCCCCCGCAGCGCCGAAGGCGCGGTCCACCATAATTTGCCGGAGCGCCGCAATGGCTTCATCCTCCGTGGCACACACCAGCGCCCCTTTGCCCGCCGCCAGTCCACTGGCCTTTACCACAATGGGTGCTCCCTCGGCGCGCACGTAGGCAGCCGCCTCGTCAAACGCATCGCCCTCAAACGTGCGGTACGTGGCCGTAGGAATACGGTAGCGTTCCATGAAGTCTTTTGCGAAGGCCTTGCTACCTTCCAGGCGTGCTGCCGCGGCCGTCGGGCCCACGATGGGCAGGCCCGCCTCCCGAAAGGCGTCCACAATGCCCGCCACCAGCGGCTGCTCCGGCCCTACGATGGTCAGGTCGATGGCCTCTTTCTCTGCGAAGGCCTGCAGGGCAACCACATCCGTCGCCTCAATGGGCACGTTCGTCCCGAGGGCCGCGGTCCCTGGATTACCGGGTGCGGTGAACAAGGTGGGGGCTTGCGGACTGCGGGCCAGCGCCCAGACGAGGGCGTGTTCGCGGCCGCCACTGCCAACGACGAGGATGCGCATAACGTTACAAGCTGATGTCGAAGGGATCGGAGCCGCAAGGTACAACGTAGCGCGCTTTCTTTCGTACTGTAGCGGACGTTCCCCACAGGATTCACGTTTCTCCGCCGTATTCCCCAATTACGCTGCATGGCTCGTCACTGGCCCCTCGTGTTGAAGTCCATGTTGGCGATAGCTGTGGTAGGCTACATCGTCGCATGGGTGGAGGTAGAGGCCGTGCTGGCGGCATTCGCCGCGGCCGACTGGCGCTGGATTGCACTGGCGGCACTGCTGCTACCTGTAAATCTGATGCTGGAAGTTGGCGTTTGGCACCAGTTGGTACGGCACGTAGCGCCTGGTACATCCGTTCGGACGAGCGGTGAGGCGGCCCTCTGCGGACATGCCCTTGGGCTGTTTACGCCGGCCCAGGTGGGGGAACTGGCAGGGCGTGCGTTTTACATCCCGACGGGTGATCGGTGGGCGCTGGGCGCGGCGGCGTTTACTGAGCGCCTAACCATGGTGGCCGTGGGCGGTGTGGCGGGCGTACCTGCCCTGCTTTGGTTTTTGCAAACGCACATGCCCTCCGCTCCGATATGGCTATACGTCGCTTCGGTATACGCTGGTGGCGTGACGCTGACACTGGTGCTCGGGCTGGTCTTTCCTCGACGGGCCTGGCGGGTGCTTGGCCGGCTCCGGTGGAGGCGCCTGTCGTATGCGTTCCGGTTTCTGCGCCTACTACGAGGATCCGCCCAGGCCTGGCTGATTGGCTATTCGGTCGCTCGGTATGGGGTCTTTGCGCTGCAATTCCTGCTGGTGCTCTGGGCGTTTATCCCTGAGGTGGCACCGGCCTCGGCGCTGGCGGGCATTGCGCTGGTATTCATGACCAAGTTTCTGCTGCCGTCCATCACATTGGGCGATCTCGGCATTCGTGAAGGGGCGGCCGTCTATTTCTTCGGGTGGATGGGGCTGGGCCACGCAGCCGTGCTGAACGCCTCGCTGGTCGTCTTCGGGCTCACCGTGCTGGTCCCCGCCCTGCTCGGCCTGCCCTATGTGCTCGCTCTGAAGATTCAGCGGGCGCACCCCGATGGGGTTGACGCTCCTCCGGCCTCATCATCCGTGGTCTCCCCTCCTACCTCCGATGGTTGATCTGACGTCACTCATTGCCACGCAACTGCCACGCCTTATCGCCCCGTGGGTGCCGGCGGCCCTCTGGCGCGTACCCACGGCGGAGCGTGTGGCGTATCTCACGTTTGACGATGGACCGTCTGCAACGTTGACCTATCCACTCCTTCGCATGCTGGAGGCCGCGGACGCAAAGGCTACCTTTCTGCTGGTGGGGCGCAGTGTGCAGCAGTACCCGGAGCGAGCACGGGCCATTGCACGCGCTGGTCACACGATCGGCAATCACACGCTGACACACCCATCACCGTGGCGCACACCGGTGGCGGAAATTACGCGCGAGCTGGCGCTCACCAATCACATCATAGCGAACATCACCGGCACAAAGCCTGCCCTCATTCGCCCACCATATGGGCAGCTTACCCCCACCATGCTGCAGTTCGCCCAGGCGCACGGCCAGCGGTGCCTCATGTGGGATCTCGCACCAGCCGATTTTCTTTCGTGGATTGACGCCAATCGCGTGCGGCACCACGTGCTGCGCTTTATCCGCCCTGGGTCTATCATCGTGCTGCACGACAATCCCATCGCTGCCGATGCGGTCCTGCCTGTCCTGCCGCCCCTGCTTCGTGATATGAGACGTGAGGGCTGGCGATTTGAAGCGTTGTAGTCGCGTCAACCCAAGCGGGTGGCGGGGGCGGCGCTCGTTCTCACTGCAGGCCGGCGATAAACGCCCGGTAGGCATCGCGTACGGACGGTCGCGCCATCAGCCCGTTGTGCCCGCCTTCGTCCACGACCAGCAGCCTCTTGTCTTCCACAGGCGCCTGCTCATACAGCGTATCGGCCATCGAAAGGGGCGTGACTTCGTCTTCAGCGCCAGCCACGATCAGCAGGGGGCGCTCCAGCGACTGGATGCGGGTGGTGTTATTTTCTGCCCGGAGCGCCTCCGAAAAGTCCAGCGACACAAACAGCCGCAAAAACCACGGAATGAGGTTACGCGACCAGTCCTGCACATTCGTCACCGGGTTTTCCAAGACAACCCCGCGCAGGTCCTGGCCCTCCGCCAGATGAAGCGCGACGAATGAGCCCAGGGAGTGGCCGTGCACAATCACCGACGCCGGCGCAATGCCCTGCGCCTCCTCCAGGTAGGCCAGCGCCTGCCCCGCGTCCTGCTTCAATGCATCCACGGATGGCGTCCCCTCGCTCTTTCCGTACCCGCGGTAATCAACCATTAGCACGTTGACCGGCAGCTCCGCAAATGCCTCCACGTAGGGCGCCGACTGCACGAGGTAGAAGCCCTGCCCGCCAAAAAAGAGCACTGTAGCTTCGGCGTCGGGCTGGGTTACCCACCAGGCATTGAGCGCCAGGCTATCCGGACCCGAGTAGATGGTCACCTCCTCCAGGGTCGCGGTCTCGTGGCTAAAGGTCTCGGGCGTGATGGACGCCTTCGGCTCAAAGACGTCGGCTTCGTCGATCTGAATGGAGCTGCACGCCGCCAGTAACAACACGGCAAGCAATGGACCGAGTACGCGCATCAGAAACAAAACGGTTGATTAAAAAGGGAGAGCCAAACGCGTGGCTGCGCCGTAGTCTCCCCGCGCTGCAGGGTATTGCGACATCGGCACAGGCGTGCTTCTACCCAATGAGGCGCAACAGTAGCCGAATGCCGTAGGAGGCTGTTACGGCATAGGCAAAGCTCGTCAACGTGCCGATGATGATGTACTCTGCCAGCTTGCGTTTGTCTTTGCCGGTGACGTCGCCAAAGCGAAAGATCGACTTCGCCGTCACCAGAAAGCCTATGGCCGTGGGGGCATCGGCCAGCACAAACACGTAAATCAGCAGCCGCTCGGCGTAGCCAATCGCCTGCCCGCCCCCCTCCAATCCGGCATTTACATCGATCTGTTCGGTGTAGCGCTGCACCAGGCGCGCAACGATCGGGCTACCGGCCCCAACCACCAGCAGCGCCCCCAGCCCTGCGACAGTGATAAGCAGAAAAGTCATCATGCCGACGCCTCGGTATTGGGTTCCGAAAAAGGGGCAGGCAGCGCCTCTACAAGCGCGGAGAACCGATGGAGCGTACGCTCCAGGCGGGGCCAGCCTGCGCGGTGCAGATGCCGGTTTACCGTCTGCCGGGTGATGGGCTCAGGCGCCCACGCCTCCGCCACCTCCGCCTGCGTACGAACGGGCTCGCCAGCCCATCCACGGAGCATACCGGCGATGGCCTGCGCCTGAGCGGGCGTCCAGGCCTGCAGCCGTGCATCGCAGAGCTCGGCGATAGCGCCGGCGGCGACGGTCGAGGCGACAGGCACACCATCAGGGAGCAGAAGGGCGAAGCGCTGGTCGGCCCGCAGGTGCTGCAGTCCGCGTCCGGAGCGACGTAGCGCAGGTCCGTCGCTGGCGTTAAGGTCTGGCCGCAGCCGGTCTACCGTGCCCAGCGCGAGGGCCATCCGCGTCGCCAGCCCCTCCACCTGTAGTTGGGCGGCAAGCTGCAGCACCCGCGCCAGCGCCTGCTCGGGCGTATGAAAAAGGCACTGCCAGCCGTCGCCACTCACAAGAGCCAGCTCCGAAACGTCCTCCCGCGACAGCCCCTCTGTAGCGGTGGCATAGGCATCCCGAAGCGTGTCCGGCAGCGCGGCCCGCACCGGCTCCGCCAGCTGCGAGGAGTTTACGATATCACCGGTGGCAACGGCTACCATCCAAGGGACCTCCGTATCGGTTAAGGAAAAGCAGGCCTGCAGCGCGCACGGCAACGCCGACCGTAAGCCCTTATCAGCTTACATTAGCAATAGCAGCGTATATTAACTTACAGTGTACGGAACGCAATTCTGGAGATCAACCCCTGCCCGGTCCCGCCGTAACGGCCTCCCTGCTGGGCTGCACGTACGTCCCCGCGTTGTTCACAGAACGATGGGTAGTTAACGGTGTTAACACCGTCCAGCATCCCACAAACGCTCCCTCCTTCCCGATGGCTGCATCTTCCGCTAATGGCCGGGCCGCTGTGCTTGTCGACGGCTGCCGCCTTCCGTTTCAGCGCTCCGGTACCGGCTATACTGACCTCACCGCGTACGACATGGGCCGCATGGTCCTGAAGGGCTTGCTCCACCGCACGGGGCTGAATCCAGCCGAGGTGGAGCGGGTCATCATGGGTTGTGTCATCCAAGATGTGGAAACGAGCAACGTGGCCCGTGAGGCGTCCCTGGCTGCGGGCATCCCCAACCACGTGCCTGCCTTTACGGTCACCATGGCCTGCATCTCCAGCAACCAGGCGGTGACCTCTGGCGTCGACCTGATCCGCGGCGGCCTTGCGGACGTTGTGGTCGCCGGTGGCACCGAAACCCTCTCCGATCCCCCCATCCGCGTCAAGCGCAGCGTGCGCAAGCGGCTCTTCAAAGCGCAAAAGGCGAAGTCACCGGCCGACTATCTGAAGCTGCTGCGGGGGCTGTCCCCCAGCGACGTACTTCCTGAGGCGCCCTCCATTGCGGAGTTCTCCACCGGCGAGGTGATGGGTGAGAGCGCCGATAAGCTCGCGGCCATGTTTGGGGTCTCGCGGGAAGCGCAGGATGAATATGCGCTGCTGACCCACAAGCGGGCGGCCGCCGCGCAAGACGATGGGCGGCTGGCCAAAGAACTGGTGCCCTCCAGCGTGCCGCCATCGTTCGACCCCATTACCGAAGACAACACCGTGCGCGGCGACAGCACGCTGGATAAGCTTGCCAGCCTCTCTCCGGTCTTTGTGAAGCCCTTCGGCACGGTGACGGCGGGCAATAGCTCGCCCCTTACCGATGGCGCGTCAGCAACCCTGCTGATGTCGGCTGACCGTGCGGAGGCCGAAGGACACACGCCGCGCGCCTACCTCCGCGACTACACGTATGTAGCGCAGGACCCCGGCGCCGAACTATTGCTGGGTCCGGCCTATGCGATCCCGCAACTTCTCGATACGGCCGGCCTCACGCTGGACGACATCGACGTGTTTGAGCTCCATGAGGCTTTTGCCGGGCAGGTGCTCGCTGTGCTGGCAGCGCTGGACTCCGACGACTTTGCGTCCCGTGGCCTGAACCGGGCCTCCGCTGTAGGGGCCATCCCCATGGACAGGCTGAACCTGCGGGGCGGCTCCGTCTCGCTGGGCCATCCGTTTGGCGCCACCGGCGCCCGCCTCGTCACCACGGCCGCCAACCGTCTGCACGAGGAGGATGGCCACTGGGCCCTCGTCGCGGCATGTGCGGCGGGCGGACAGGGCCACGCCTTGCTTGTAGAACGCGCCTAATGCTTCCCCCCTCTCGATAGCCCACCTTCTTGCCCGACCTCCCCATGCCTACCTCCGCCCCTCCTGCGCTCGATCCTGCTCAGCTCCACCTCGAAGTGGACGACGGCGTTGCGACCATCTGGATTGACCAGGCCGACCAACGGGTCAACACGATTTCTGAAGAAACGCTGGACGCCCTCGAAGCCGCTATCGATGTGGTGGAGGGGCGCGCCGATGTCCGCGCGGTGGTGTTTATCAGCGGAAAAGACGACAGCTTCATCGCCGGCGCCGACCTCGATATGTTGCGGGGCTTCGACACCCCGGCCGACGTGGAAGCCGTCATTCGCCGCGCCCATGCCCTGATCGACCGCGTGCAGCACTCCACGAAGCCGACGGTAGCCGCCATCAACGGGGCCGCGATGGGCGGCGGGTTGGAGATGACGCTTGGCTGCACCTACCGGATCGCATCGACGCACGACAAAACGAAAATGGCCCTGCCCGAAGTGCAGCTTGGGCTGCTACCGGGCGGCGGGGGCACGCAGTACCTGCCGCGCTTGGTAGGCCTGCAGCAGGCGTTTCAGATGATGCTCACGGGCAAAAACGTGTATCCCCGGAAGGCCAAGCGCATCGGGCTCGTTGACGCGCTGATCCATCCTCCGGGGCTGCACCGCGCGGCGGTCACGGCCGCCCGGCAGTTAGCCGATGGGACGCTCTCGCCCGAGCGCCAGCCACGGTCGCTCACCGAGCGACTCCTGGAAAGCAATCCGTACAGCCGGAAAATTGTGTATGACAAAGCCCTGGAGCGGGCCGAGCAGGAAGGCAAAGGCAACTACCCGGCACCAGCCCGTATCGTAGCGTGCGTGAAGACGGGCATGGAGGAGGGCCTTGAGGCCGGGCTTCAGCGCGAGGCCGAGCTTTTCAGCGAGCTGGTGTTTACGCCGGAGTCCAAGGCCCTCGTGAGCCTGTTCTTCGCCAAACAGCAAGGCGACAAAAACCCGCACGCGGCGGATGCGCTGCCGGTTCGCACCCTCGGGATGCTGGGTGCCGGCCTGATGGGCGCTGGCATTGCGCAAATCTCGGCGGCCAATGGCATCGACGTGCAGTTGAAGGATCAGGACTTTACACAGGCCGCCACGGGACGAGAGCAAATCTGGAAAAGCCTGTCGAAGGAGGTATCGAAGGGGATCCGGTCGACCTTTGAGCGCGACGTGGTCCTCGAGCGGGTACGGCCCATTGGCGACTACGAGGCGCTCGCGTCGGCCGATGTGGTCATTGAGGCCGTGCCTGAAAACCTGGAGCTGAAGCGCGCCGTCCTGAGTGACGTGGAGGCGGTGGTGCGGCCGGACTGCGTGATTGCCTCGAACACCTCCGCCCTGCCGATCGCGGAGATCGCCGAGGAGGCACAGCACCCCGAGCGCTTTATCGGGATGCACTACTTCTCCCCCGTGCCCAAGATGCCGCTGCTGGAGATCATCACCACCGAGCACACCAACCAGGCCACGCTCGCCACGGCGTATGCGGCCGGGCTGAAGCAGGGCAAGACGGTCATCGTCGTGAACGATGGCCCAGGCTTCTACACCACCCGCATCCTGGCCCTCTACATGAATGAAGCCCTCCTGCTGCTGGAGGAAGGCGCCTCGTTTACCGAAGTCGACGACGCCATGGAGCAGTTCGGCTTTCCCATGGGGCCGTTTGAGCTCTTTGACCTGGTAGGCATTGACGTGGGCGCCAAGATTACGGAGGTGATGGAGGAGCGCATGCTGGACGATCACTTCTCGATCAGCCACACGGCTAAACGCCTGGCCGATCGGGGGCTCGCCGGGCAAAAGACCAAGAAAGGGTTTTACACGTACGCGGGGGAAGGCACGAAGCTGGAGAAGGACGAGCCCAACAAGGACATTTATCAGCATGTGCCCGGGCGCGGCTCCACGTCGCTGGCCCCCAGCATGGTGCAGGAGCGCCTTGCGCTGATGATGGTCAACCAGGCGGTGCGCTGCCTGGACGAAGGGATCTTGCAGAGCGCTACCGACGGCGACCTCGGCGCCGTCTTTGGCCTGGGCTATCCGCCGTTTCAAGGTGGGCCGTTCCGCTACGTCGATCAGACGGGCGCCGCCTCTATCGTGGGCCGCCTCAAGCAACTGACGCGACAGTATGGACCGCGCTTCACGCCAGCCGACAGCCTACGGACACATGCGGAGAACGACACCACCTACCACGGATAGAGCGGACTGCCCGTCGCCGGCACGGCGCCCCATCAGCGCGACACAAACGGACTCCCTTGCACAAACCATCGCCAGGGCCGCTCGGTGCCCCGCGAGATGCCGATGCGGGGTGAGGTGCTGACCGAAAGTGCAGGGCCGCTGGGGTCGCCAGCAAAGTACACCGGCGGGGCCGTCAGCATCTGCCCATGGTGGGCTTCCCCGATGGCAAACGCCTCCATGAGCTTGCCCGGCCCATTGGTGAGGTCGCGGTCACGGCGGGCCGCTGGGCGACGCGGGCGCATCTGCTCGACACCCTCCAGCGGCTCCACTGCCCGGATAAGCGCCGCTCCGCACTGCCCCTCCGGCGCCGTTACGGCGTTCAGGAGCCAGTGCGTGCCGTAACACAAATAGACGTAGGCTTCGCCCGGCGGGCCAAACAGGGCATAACCGCGCCCCTCCGTCCGGACCTCACCCGTCTCCTGATCCAGCAGTCCCCACGCGTGGCACGCCGGATCGTGCAGCGTGTACGCCTCCGTCTCCACCACTCGCCCGACCAGGCGGCCCTCGGGGTGCTCATGGACCAGCAACTTCCCGATCAGGTCGGGGGCCACCTCAGTGGCAGGGCGGGCATAGAACGAGGATGGCAACGGAGTCATAACGCATCGACGGGATAGCGCATAGTAAGCGTGGGGCTCGTGACGGTAAGCTTGTAGCCAACGGATTGTTCTATGCGCCTACCCAACCGTTCATGGGTGGCGGGAGAACATAAAACGGGCTGCGCACGAGAGGCCTCCCCTCTCGTGCGCAGCCCATACGTCACGGGGCGCCTGCCCCTGGTCGTCTTGCTCCCGTTTTATGCGAGATCGACCGCGATGGCCGTCCCTCCGCCCGTGCCGTGGCAGATGGAGGCCAGGCCGTGCTGCCCGTCGTGGTTGCGGAGCGCATGGATGAGCGTCGTGAGGATCCGGGCGCCCGAGCAGCCAATCGGGTGGCCCAAGGCTACCGCGCCACCGTGGATGTTGAGCTTGTCGTACGGCACGTTCTTCATCCGATGCAGCAAGATGCTGTTGATGGCAAACGCTTCGTTATTCTCGAACAGATCGAAGTCTTCAATCGAGCGGCCGGTCTTTTCCAGCACCTTCTCCAGCGCAGGGATCGGAGCCTCGGGGAAGCGCCAGGGCTCGCCGGCTGACCAGCTGCTGGCCTGCACGGTGGCAAGGGGCGTGAGCCCATGAGCCTTGACGGCCTCTTCGCTGGCCAGCACGAGCGCCGACGCGCCATCGCTGATCTGGCTGCTGTTGCCTGCCGTCAGCACACCGTCCTTCTGAAAGGCCGTCCGCAGGCCGCTCAGCGAGTCCTTGGTGGTGTCAGGCCGGACGCCTTCGTCATGCGCGAGGGTTTTGGTCTCTCGGCGGCTGCGGTATTCGATGGGCACGATCTCATCGGCAAAGTGCCCCGCTTCGGCAGCTGTTGCAGCCCGCGTATGGGAGGCGGCCGCAATTTCGTCCAGCTCCTCCCGTGTGATGCCGTGCTCGGCGGCCAAGCGCTCCGTTTGCTCGCCCATCGCTTCGCCGCTCATTGGATCGGAGAGCCCGTCGCGGTACATGATGTCGTGCACGTGCTCCCGCTCGCCCATGATGAACTTGTAGCCCCAGCGAGCGCCGTGCGTCAGGTAGAAACCCGCTTGCGACATCGACTCCGTGCCGCCGGCCAGCATCAAGTCAGCCTCGCCGGCCTTAATGGTGGTGGCAGCATTCATCACGCTCATCATGCCCGACGAGCATACCATGTCAATGGCCATAGCGTCGACGTGCTTCGGGATGCCGGCCTGAATGGCAGCTTGCCGCGGGATCAGCTGTCCGTGCCCTGCGCGGAGCACATTACCAAACGCGATAAAATCCAGCGCATCGCCATCTACATCAGCCGCTTCGAGGCTGCCTTGCATCGCGTGAGCGGCGAGGTCTACGGGTGAATGGTCTTTCAGAGCACCACCGAAACGCCCGATGGGGGTGCGAACGGCAGAAACGATATATACGGTACGCATAGCAGAAGGAGAGGGTATACCAGTGTAGGGTGATTGTATGGTATAAAGGTAGGCATGCTGGAGCCGATCTCGAAGCCCGCAGGAAGCGCTTTCAGTGAAAACTGGCGCAGCGGGAGGGGCTGCCTTCCCCCACCTTCAGTCGCCATCTTTGGCCACCTTGGCCACCTGCACGCGCAGCGACTTTCCGCAGTGCGGACAACATGGCACCTCAGGATTTCGAGCGGCTTGTGCGGCCTCCCGCTGCTGTGCCTGCCGGCGCTTCCGCTCTTTTTCTCTCTCCAACTCATCCACGAAGCCTGATCCCAGAATACCCGTCGGCAGGGCAAAGAGCGCGATTCCCACCACCGCGACAACGGCGGCCATGATGCGGCCGAGCCCGGTGATGGGCGTCACATCGCCGTACCCCACAGTGGTAAGCGTAGCAATGGCCCACCACATAGCATGGGGGATGCTCCCGAAAGCCTCCGGCTGGTCCGCACGCTCCGCATAGTACATGAGCGACGATGCGATGAGCAGGATGAAAAACATCAGCACCGTCGTCATCAGAATCTCATGGCGCCGCGTTTTCCATACCCGGCCGAACAGCATGAGCGAGTGGAAGTAGCGCTGCAGCTTGACCAGGCGCAAAATGCGGAGCAACCGCAGGATGCGGAGAAAGCGTGCGTCCACGCCAAGGAACGGAAGATAAAACGGAAGGATGGCCAGCAAGTCGATGAGGGCCAGTGGACTTCGGGCCCAGCGCAGACGCCCACGCATCCCGCCAGTGAGTTTTTTATCCAGTGTGCACGTCCACAGCCGTCCGAGGTACTCCACGGTGAAGACGAACACCGCGAAAGCCTCAAAGGCAAAAAGCGCGCTGCCGTACCGCTCCGAAATGGTAGATACGGACTCAAGGATGACGGCGATCACGCTGAGGACGATAAGCAACATGATGCCTACATCGACCCGGGTGCTCCATCGATCGAGCCAGGGGGGCTCGCGCGTGCGCATCGGCTGCGTCCGGTCTGCCGCCTCTGCAGCAGGCGGAGCAAGCAGCCGATAGATAATATACTTTAGGCGGGCGTACTGAGACTGAGGCATGGCGCGGAAAGGCTCTTCGTGGGGGCCAGAGTAGAGTACAGCATGCAGGCAGTGAACGCAAGCCCCGGCGCTACCCCGCGTGCAGTTCGATGATCGTCCGGCACATTCGCCCCAAGCGCGCGTCCCACCACGCCCTATTACCTGCTTATCGCCTGGCTGCCCCATGGGAAAGACCTACGTATTTTACCACGCCAACTGCCACGATGGCTTTGGCGCCGCTTTTGCCGCGTGGAAGGTGCACGGCGACCGCCCCGTGTACTTGCCGGTACAGCACGGCGGGCATGTCCCCATGATCAGCAAGCGCAGCACCGTCTATGTGGTTGATTTCTGCTTTCCACTCGACGAGCTGCAAGGCCTTCTGGAGAAGGCGAATCGCCTTGTGGTGCTGGATCATCACGCCTCTGCCCTCAGCGACCTTTATGCGCTGGCCGATTGGGCCGATGCCGAGGGGCGGTCTCTCTCAACCCTCGGCCTACCCGACCGCGAGGATGCACAGGTGGAGGATGCCGACATTGAACTCCACTATTCCGGTGATGCCAGCGGTGCCACGATGGCGTGGCGATATTTCCATCCTGAAGAGGATCTACCGCCGCTTTTCCATTACATCGAAGATCGAGACCTCTGGCGCTGGTCGATGCCCGATAGCCGCGCCTTTTCCTATGCGCTGCTGATGTTACCCATGGAGTTTGAGCTATGGGATGCGATCGTGGCGGAGGGCGAATCGCGCGTGGAGCAGATGCGACGCGAAGGCAAGGCCATTCATCAGTTTGTGATGCAACAGGTAGAGCGCACCTGCAAGCATGCGCGCTACGCTACTATTCGCGGGCACCGCGTACCGTGCGTCAACTCGACGCAGTTGCAAAGTGAAATTGGCGAGTTCTTGCTCGACGCCTATCCCGATGCCCCGTTTGCCGCTATTTTCGGTGTAAAACCGGACGGCAACCGTGTGTACAGCCTCCGCGGGCGGGGCGATTTTGATGTGTCGAAGGTGGCCGCCACATTTGGCGGGGGCGGGCACAAATCGGCCGCCGGCTTCAAAACCGACCAGCGCCTATAGGGCTACAGCCTGCTCACATGCGGTCCGGAGCCGAGATCCCGAGCACCGTCAGCCCGTTGGCCAGCACGATGCGGGTGGCCCGTGCCAGGGCCAGGCGGGCCGAGGCCAGTGCCTCGTCTTGCCCGATGATGCGGCACTGATCATAGAACGTGGTGAACGCTACCGCAACCTCGCGCAAATACTGCGGCACATAGTGGGGAGCCCGTGCCTGGGCCGCCTTGCGGATCTCCGCCGGGAAGCGCCGGAGCGTCTTGATAAGGGCAACTTCGGCGTCGTGCGTGAGCAGCCCGAGATCTGGCGCGGCGTCTGCAGTAAAACCAACCTCCTCCGCCTTCCGCAGTACGGAGCAGATGCGGGCGTGAGCGTACTGCAGGTAAAACACCGGGTTTTTGTCACTGGCCTCTTTAGCCAGGTCCAGGTCAAACTCGAGGTGGGTATTCGCCGAGCGCATCAAGAAAAAGAAGCGCGCTACATCGGCAGTTACCTCGTCGATGAGTTCGTCCAGCGTCACGTAATTAGCCATCCGCGTGCTCATCTTGACGGGCTCGCCCCCCCGCACGAGCGTGACAAACTGGTAGATCACAACGTCCACGCGGTCCTTCTCGAAGCCCAGCACGTCAAGCGCGCTAAGGATGTCCGGGTAGGTAGCAATGTGGTCGGCACCAAACACGTCGATCATCACGTCGAACCCGCGCTCGAACTTGTCGACGTGATACGCAATATCGGGCAAGCGGTACGTGGGTTCGCCGGTGGACTTCACCAGCACGGTGTCAGCTTCCTTCCCAAAGGCTGTCGTCTTAAACCACGTGGCGCCATCGGCATCGTAGACCGTCCCTTCGTCCCGAAGCTTCGACAGGGTAGCTTCGATCTTACCCTCGTCATAGAGCGAACGCTCATTGAAGAAGGCGTCCATCTCCACATCCAGACGCTCCAGGGTGCGTTCGATCATCGCGAAAATGGTTTCCTGTGCGGCCTGCTGGCAGGCGTCCAGCGAAAGCTCAGCCGCTGCCTCTCCATGCTCGTCCACCAACGCCCGCGCGATATCCACAATGTACTGGCCCTGGTAGCCATCCTCGGGAAAGGACGCCGGCACCTCCACCGTCTCCCCTTCGCCTACCGTCAGCGTTTTGGTAGGCCCGTCAGGATTGAGCAGCGCCTCACAGCGGGCCTTTACCGACTCGGCGAGCACGCGCATCTGGCGTCCTGCGTCATTGAAGTAGTACTCGCGCGTGACGTCGTAGCCGGCCCAGTCCAGCAGATTCGCGATCGTGTCGCCCAGCACGGCATTACGGCCGTGCCCTACCGTCAATGGCCCCGTTGGATTGGCACTCACGTATTCCACGAGCGCCCGCCCTTGCGCGTCGGCTGTGCGCCCAAACGAGCGACTGGCTTCAAGTAACTCCGCCAGCGCGTCAGCCAGGAATTCCTCGGCGAATCGAAAGTTGATGAAGCCCGGCCCGGCTACAGACACTTCTGCGATACGGGCCGGATCGAGGTCCAGTGCCTCGACCAGCTCCTCTGCAATCTGGCGTGGCGCCTTCCGCAGGTGACGGGCGAGTTGCAACGCCGCGTTGGTCGCCAGATCCCCGTGCGACGGGTCATTGGGCTTTTCGAGCATGGGCTCGAAATCGTCTGGCACGCCGTCGGTAGCGGCAAGCGTCGCGCGGAGCTCAGCATCGAGATAATCCTTCATGCGGGAGGGGGCAGTCGGGTGAGGGATGGGATGGGCCACAGCGAGGCCGTGGGAGCGCTTCGTGTAAGCGACATCCACGCCACGGTTTCGTGCCCGCTGTGCACCCGGCCCCTGCTACGGCCCGTTCTCCAGCACTTCAAATTCCACCCGCCGGTTGAGCGTCCGGCCGGTGGGGGTCTCATTCGAAAAGATGGGCTGCAACTCACCATAGCCCACGGCCACAAGGCGGTCCCCGTCGATGCCGAAGTTCTCAATCAAGTACTCCCGGACGGATGCCGCTCGGCGCTCCGACAGGCCCTGGTTGTACTCCTCCGATCCTATACTGTCGGTATGCCCGCCCACCTCAACACGCAGGTCGGGATAGCGCTGGAGGACGGTGCCGATGGCATCCAGCGTGCGCTCCGATCCGTCCAGGATATCGCTCTGGTCAAACTCAAAGACGATCTCAATCGTGCGGAAGAGGCCCGTGTCCAACAGGGCCCGTTCGACCTCCTGCACCCGCCGCGGTAATTCGGCCAGTGGGCGGCGATCAACGCCGGGGCGCAGGCGCGGGGGCGCTAAGCGCTCAAACGAACGATCGCGCGGCTCTATCGCCGCTGCGTCCTCTTCCGGTGCGGGTGCAGGCTGTTCATCAGGAACGAACGCGCGACGCCCATCCTCTAAAATCACGGTGGTGCCTTCGCCAGTCTGCCTGGACCGCCGAAGGGCTTCAAAGTACAGGGCCTCCATGTCGTCGAGCCGGTCGCCCAGGCGTTCAAACCGGCGATCCATTTGGCGCATGAGGTCAGACATCGCCCGACGGTCCAAGGGCTGTGGTTCACCGGCTGGCGCGGTGGCCTGCGCTTCGGGCGCTTCGGCCGGCGCTGGGGCGGCTCGCTGCAAGGCCTCAGCTGGCACGGGCGTGCCATCCGGGTACACGTACACGACCCGCGGGGGCGGTTGCTGCCGTCCGCGAATCTGTGCGATGCGGTTACGGACCCGAGTTACCCCCGGAGGGGCGGCCTGCCTTGTGAACTGTCCGGCACGCGCCTCGGCACCCTCATGCACGATTACCGTGTCTGGCGCCGCGTCTTGTGCGGCCACAGGGTACAGACCGGTCAGCACAAACATCGCCCCACACAGGGCAGCTGTCATAGATAAGCGCATGGGGGAAGAGCCGGTTTATCCGTGAGGCTGATGGCCATTGGTGTGGGACGCATCAGAAGCGGAGGCGCACGCCACCCACGAGCCGGTTGACATCGAAGAAATCGAGCGTATTGTACTCAACGAAGAGGGTGTTGCGGTCCAGTTGATATTCCACGCCCAGGGCCAGATTGAGCCGGAGGTTAAGTCCCGAGAGACCCGAGCGCGTCGTGAAGCCCGCGCCCAGCCCTGTGTAGGGCGTGATGCGGCGTTCCGGCCCCACGCTAATCAGGGGAAGCACGCCGCTGGCCAGCAGCGTGTAGGACGTGCCATTGCCTCCAAAGCCCGCCGAGAGCTCCGGAATGAACCGGATGCTGCTGCCTGCTTGGCGGAAGTCACCGCGTACGCCAAGGATACCCTGCGTGGTGCCATCGCCCGTGCGGAAACCACCGATGGGCTGAATCGCTGTGAGGCTCCGACCAAAGGGCCGCGTGATGCTGCCGTCCCGGTCGGTCTCCCGGATCACCTCCCGATCCCGCACGACCTGCGTTTCTGCCGGGCGATCCAGCTCTTCCGTGCGGAGGCGGGTCATCTGGCGCGTCATGCGCTCATCCAGCGACTCGATGCGCGACTCCAGCCGCTGCAGTTCGGCCAGCGAGAGGGTGCCATCCTCAATGTTTTCGAGGCGCTGCTGCACCGCATCCCGGACCTGGGTCTGGACGTCTTCCTGCGTCACCGCGACTTCGCCAAGCTCTTCGCGAATAGCTTCGCGGGCCAGGGTGCGGGCTTCCTCTTGCGAGATGCCGCCCGCTTCTGCGATGCGCTCATCAACGACCTCCTGCACGATCTGCCGTACCTGGGCCGCCGTCAGCCCGGTGCCCGGAGCTTGCGCCTGGGCCTGCGGTACGCCGCCGACCTGCTCAACGCCACCCGTGCCGTACCGGAGGTAAATCTCCCCTTCTTCGGGGATGGGCACCTCAATCACACGATCCGAGAGGTTGGAGCGCCGCTCTTCGCGGACGCGCACCACACGCTCTTCCGGTTCAGCAGCAGGCGCTTCGCGTGCCTCGGGCGCTTCTGGCGCTTCCGCTACGGCCTCCGCGACGTCCACATCCTCGGCCGGGGTCTCCTCGAGTCGCTGTCGTACCTCGGCCTCAGCGGCGGCGGGGTCCCGCCCTTCCGCACGGGCTTCGGCGCGGGCCTCCGCAATGCGCCGCTCCACGTCCTCCTCGGCCCGGCGCAGGGAGTCGATTTCGGCCTCCAGTTCAGCAATCCGTTGCTCCTCGGCCGTGCGCGCCTCCTCGATTTCGGCTTGAAGCTCGGCCTCGCGGGCTGCCGCCCGGCGCTCCTCCGGCCGGTCGCGTGCCTGACCGACGTTGAACGAGATTCCTGCCGTGTACGCCAGGCTACCAAACACGCTGCTCGGCGAGCTTACGTCGTCAAGGTCCTGATCGCTCATCAGCAACCCACGGACACCGGCTCGCAAACTAAAACGCTCATTCAGCGGGATATCCAGCCCGCCGCCCCCGCTGGCGAAGTAGCGGCTTTCCACGGGCGCCCCGTCGCGACCGCTATACCCCGAGAGCACATCGGCGAAGCCACCGCCAACCAGGATGTATGGCGTAATGCCGCGCCCGATGTCGGAGTCGAGCCGGAGCTCCAACTCACCGCCATAAAATTGCAGTTCCTGAAACCAATCAGCCAGTGCGCCACCAGGCACCTCACCGGCGTCCGTCGCGCGCCAGTAAAAGCCGCGTAGCCCAATCAGCGGCGTGATGTCTACACCCACGTTCACGCCCGCAAACGACTGGTTGGAGGGGAAATTGAGGGCATCGTTGAACGCAATCGTGCCGTAGAACGGCTCCACCGACAACTGGAGACCATCTGAGAAAAGGCCCCGAAAGCCTTCATCCACATCGGTCTGCTGTCCTGGCGGGCGCCCGCCCAGGCGAACCGTCAATGCCGCGGAGACGGAGGGGTTGAAGACCGTGTTCTGGTTGAATACGTCCCGGGAGATTTGTTCATCTGGCGGTAACTCGTCGTTGACGGCCGCGATGTCTTCATCCGAGAGCAGAGCCGATCCGGGGTTATACCGGTAGGCGAGGCCCTGCCCCACGACCGACAGGCTGGCCGAACGGCCGACCGGGAAGACGAGCCCCACGCCTGCTTCTGCGTAGATGCTCTCCGTCTTCCCAATGCTGCCAAAGCCAGCCCGGCTCTGGGGCTCCAGTTCGATGATGCCGGTGCCTACCTGTACGAATGGTATTGTGCCCTCCGCCCCAAAATTGGCTTGTAACTGAGCGCCATACCGCTGGATGTTAACATCACGCCCCTCCTGGTTACGAAGCGCAGCAAGCACAGCCTCATCGTTGCCGCTAAACCCGGAGAAGTCCGTCTCAATGTCACGTCCTATCAGGTAGAGGCCGCGCAACTCCAGGTACTCGCCAAAGCTGAGCCCCAGCTTACCGCCATACAGAAAACCATCTGAGAGACCGGCTTGATCTTCAAAAGCGATGTACTCGCCGGTGGCAGATGCGCTATACCCCACGTCTGTGAACTGGGCGTGGGCGTCTGGTGACGAGAGGAGAAGGCCGAGGGCGACAATAGCCCCCAGCGCACGTGCGTACCAGTGATTAACCATAGAGGTAGGGCGTTTAAATAAGAGACAATAAAATAAGCCGTAACGCGTACAACCTACTGCTTCACCAGCTCAATAATCATCGTGCCGCTGCTAACGGTGTCGCCGAATTCTTCAGGGTCGAAGTCCCCGAGAGCTACATTCTGCCGCTCCTCGCTGATGCGGAGCCTATCTCCATCATCCAGAATGTTTAGCCGCTGGTCTTCCGGCAGCAGCAGGCGGCGCCGTATATCCCCGAGGTTGCTCAGGTCAAGCGTGAGCCTGTCGCTTCCAATTTCGTAATCGCCAGCAAACTGATTTCTGCTTTCGCCGCTAAATTGGACAACCAGCGTATAGCGCCTGTTGGCAAAAATATCCAGTTCTGTGACGCCGGTGTCTAAAGCTGCTAAAATGTCAACATTTGCCACACCTCTTGGCGTCTCAAAGAAGAACTCCGTAAACTCATAGGTGCCGTCGAGGCGCTCAGTATCAAATGTGTCGTCTGTGTCGCAAGCAGAGGCAAATAGAAACGCAGCCACGAGCAGCAGGGCCGCCGCGAGCCGTAGACCAATAGTCGAGGGATGGGACATGGCATTCATTACAAAAGAGGGGTGAGAATACGAGCGCGTACAAGCTGTAGCTACTTGTTTAACCACAAAGATAACTTCACTACAGCCGTCTGGAGGCTTGGTTCAAGAGTAGCAGGTGGATAACGAGCGAACTGCTGGCTGCATCGCATATCCAGACGTCAGTGGGGCTTCGCTATCTACAACGTACACAGGCGGTTACCTCAAATCTATTCCCGCCTCCCTCAGACGACCGCAAACCAGACGTACAGATACCCCCTTGGTCTGTAACCGGTTATTAACAATTATGCGTTGCCATCCACCGGTGATTCATGCACTTTGGGCGGCAGTAGGTGCGGAGGTGGTCTCCCGCGACTGGAACGTCAGGTGCCGCACGAAGGCATGGGGGCGTCCCCGGCGTAGACCATCGCGAATCGCGCACGCTTCCCGGAGGTCAGTTCCTACACACGATGCGCGCACGATCCTGCGCACCGAACTGGATTCTTCAGGAGCGCTTAACACGAGCACCGGGTGTCGTTTATAGTATGGTAATGTGCGGCACCTTACATTAGGACACTGATCTGCGTCACGGCACCTTCAGGCGCCTCTCTTCTCTACCGAATCGCACATGACCGACGCGCCGCTGTACACGGAAGGCACCATCGCTCTGCCGTATGCAGAAGACGAGTACATACACGGCCTGATCTTAGAGCCCTGTCATGCGCTTGGCGTATCGCGCTTTCTGCGGTTATTCTTCTGCACCATCCGATGCACGATCGAAGCATCTGCTCTGCACGTGAAGCACGCTCACCCCATATCATCAAATAGAGGTACATCATGAAGCCACATGGTACAATATGGCTTTTTTCTGTAGTCCTTCTCAGTTTGTTCTTCCTTCCGTTACAGACCGCCTCGGCGCAGTCGACCAACGCGGCCATCACCGGGACCGTAACGGATAACGCCGGCGAGCCCCTTCCGGGCGCCAACGTCATCGCCATTCATGAGCCTTCGGGCACGCAGTACGGCACCTCCGCCCGCGTCGATGGGCAGTATTCTTTACGCGGCCTTCGCGTAGGTGGCCCGTATACCGTCCGGGCTACGTTTGTTGGGTTCCAGGCTGCGGAAGAGACCGACATCAATCTGTCACTGAACCAGACCCTGCGCCTCGATTTCGAGCTGTTTGAAGAAGGCGCCGAGCTTGAGGGCGTAGAGGTTATTGCCCGTCGCTCAGAACAAATTAGCAGGGACCGGACGGGCGCGCGCACTAATGTTAGCGCCGAGGAAATTGACCGGCTGCCGACGATTGACCGCAGCCTCGCGGACCTCGCCCGCCTGACCCCGCAGGCCGCGGGTGGCGGGAGCAGCAGCATTGGGGGTCGCAACAACCGCTTCAACTCCATTCAGGTGGACGGGGCCACGCTGGACGATGTGTTTGGCCTCGCCGGCACAGGCGCCCCGGGTGGACAGGCCGGTGCCCAGCCGATTTCGCTGGATGCCATCCAGGAGTTCAATGTGGACATCGCCCCGTTCGATGTGCGCCAGAACGGCTTCACCGGCGGGCGCATCAACGCGATTACGAAGAGTGGTACAAACACCTTCACCGGCAGCCTCCGGTACCTTGGCCGCAGCGAAGCCTTCATCGGCGACCTGGATGGCCAGAGTGCTGACGACTTCGATGAGCACTTCATTATTGGTACCCTTGGAGGACCAATCGTTGAAGATCGTCTCTTCTTCTTCGTCTCCGCTGAGTTGGTTCGCGAAAGTAGCCCACTCGGCACGCGCGTCGGAACGGGAATTGATGGTGCGAACGTATTCCGTGAAGATCCTTCCATCCTTGAAGAGGTCCGCAACATCGCCCAGAACACCTTTGGCCACGATCCGGGCGGCTTTGCCCCGCTCAGCCAGCGCACCGACAACAACAAGGTCCTGGCCAAGATCGACTGGAACATCAACCAGCAGAACCGCCTCTCCCTCCGTCACAATTTTGTGTCGGCGACGGATGACCAGGGACTGGGCCGTGGAACGGGCACCTTCTCGCTGGAAAACCGCCAGTACATCTTCGAAAGCGTGCAGAACTCGACAGCGCTGGAGCTGACCTCGCAGATTGGCAACAATGCCTTTAACGAAGCGCGCCTGGTGTACACACGCGTTCGTGACGAGCGCGTACCGGCTGACGAACCGTTCCCGCAGACACGGATTACGTTGGATAGCGGGCGTAACATCGATATGGGCATCAACCGGTTTAGCCAGGCCAACCAACTCGATCAGGATATCTTCGAATTCACGAATGACCTGTTCTACACTCGGGGCGACCACTCCGTAACGGTCGGCACGCGAATCGAGCTCTTTCAGTTCAGTAACGTGTTCATCCGTGACTTCTACGGTGACTATCAATTCGAAAGCTTTACTATAGGCGACGAGGAAATCAGTGCGCTCGACGCGTTTCGCCGCGGTCAGCCTCTCTCCTTTGAGCACAGCTTTGCTCGCAATCCTGACGGCTCATTCGCCGCAGACGATGCACGACGCGCCGCCGAGTTCACGGGACTGCAGGCCGGGCTGTACGTGCAGGACGAGTGGGACGTCACGGATGAGCTCCGCCTCACGATTGGCCTCCGTGCCGACGTACCCTTCCTGCCGGAGAATCCCACGCGCAACACCGACGTGGAGGAGACCTTCCCCGAGTTCCGCACCGACGAGGTGCCAGGAGGCTTCAGCAACATCCTCTGGGCTCCGCGTCTTGGATTTAACTACACGGATGACCTGCTCTTCCCCGGTCTGGATACGCAGATCCGAGGTGGTGCCGGTATCTTCAGCGGCCGCCCGCCGTTCGTCTGGATCTCCAACCAGTTCAGCAATACGGGTGTCGAGTTCGCACGGCTTAACGTGAATTTCGACCCGGAAGAAGTGTACACGGATGAAAACGGAGATTACGATCCAAACTTCGGTGCGTGCTTCCCCGGAACGGCGAATCCGGCCGATCAACCGAAGCCCGGTGGTCCGTGCCTCGACCGTGTCGAGGGCTTTGCCCCCGAAGGCACCACGGAGGTCAACATCACCGACCCCGGCTTCCGCTACCCGCAAACGCTGCGGACGAACCTCGCCATCGACCAGGAGCTTCCGCTCTTCGGTCTTACCGCGACGGTTGAAGGCCTCTACTCCAACTCGCTGAACGATGTCGCCTACCGTGACATCAACCAGCAGGTGGTTGGTGAAAGCGCCTATGGTCGTCCGATTTACGGACAGGCCGGCCGCTTCGGAAGCCCGGACCGCATTGATAATCGGTTTACCAACGTGCTCGTCCTCGACAATACGGATCAGGGCTATGAGTACAGCCTGACCGGTCAGCTTCAGCGCCGCGTGCGTGAAGGCTTGAGTGGCTCAGTGTCGTACACCTACAGCCGCGCCAAGACCACCAACGCCGCGACGTCCAGCCAGGCCGTTTCCAACTGGCGCTTCAACCCCAGCACGGACATCAACAATCCGGAGCTTGGGACCTCAGACTTTGAGGTGCGTCACCGCGCGCTCGCCACGCTGAACTACCGCATCCCGTGGAGCAACCGTTCGGCCACCACCTTCGGGCTCTTCTGGGAAGGACGTTCAGGGTCGCCGTTTAGCTGGATTTACGATGGGGACGCCGGTGCCGATGGTACCCGAAACGACCTCGTCTTCGTACCAGCTACTGAGAATGACGTGGTGGTTGCCAGTGAAAACTGGGATCTCTTGGACGCCTTCATCGCTGGTGAAGATGGCCTCAATCAGTTCCGTGGCCAAATCGTCGACGTCAATTCCGGTCGCGATCCGTTCCAGAACCGGTTTGACCTAAACGTTCGCCAGGAACTCACCACGTTTGGCAACCAGCGTATCGAGCTGCAAGCGACGCTGGAGAACGTGCTGAATCTGATCAATGATGACTGGGGCCGCATCCGCTTCTCCAGCTTTAACGATCAGTTTGCCTGGCGCTTCGAAGGCTACGTCCAGGAGGGTGACATCGGCTCCGAAATGGGAGGCCGTCTCATCACCGCCGATGATGTCGGTAAAGACATCATTGAGTTCCGGGAGCAAACCGCACAGCAGAAGCTGCGTGATACGTTCTTTAATACGGCCAATACGTCCTCGCGCTGGCAGTTGCAACTGGGGGTCCGGTACATCTTTTAGCGGCCACACCTCGGCTTAGCGGCGGACATCCCACACGGGGTGTCCGCCCGCGGGCCTTTTCCAACTGCCCCACTCTTTTTCAGATAGACCCTTACTTTCATGTATAGACTTTTACGACTTGCCTTGGCGCCTTTGGCGCTACTGCTCATGGCCCTCCTGTGGATGGGCTGCGACAGCGACAACGGTGTGGTGGGTGTTGACCCGGACGCCACTTCGGTAGAGTTTACCTCAGGTGGCGGCACGGCAGTGCCGGCTGATAGCCTGGCCACTTTTAACGTCCGCATCAATAATCCTTCGGGAAGCGCTGTCACGGTTGAAGTGCTCTTTGCTCAGGACGCCAGCTCCGCAACCCCCGAAGACATTGGCGGCATCACCGTCGATGATCCGATTTCGGTCACCTTTCCAGCTGGCGCCCAGGACGGCGATACGCAGTCCGTCGAACTGGACGTTTCTCAGGCAGACATCACGGGCGGCGCAAAGGAGGCACGCTTCGCGCTCCAGCGCGCCCAATCTGACAGCCCTGTACGGATTGGCAATAACCGGGGCTTTGATCTCAGCATTGGCTTCCCCCGCCTTGCGGACATCCGTGGCCGCATCGGCGGCACGTTTACCTTTCAGGCCATTGTGACCAGTATCCGTGGGAGTGATACCAGCATTCAGGATGAATCCGGCGGTATTGTGGTTTCCCGTAATTCAGAGTTCGCCGGCGAAGTATCGAGGGGCGATCAAGTGATCATCACAGGCACAATCACGGATTTTGATGGCCTGCGCCAGATTGACCAGCCGGACAATCTCGATAGCTTCGATATCGTATCCAGCGGGAATGACCTGCCTGCTCCGTTGCAGCGCACGGTGCCCGAGCTCGACAACGAGGATGACGAAAACATGCGCGTGCGTGTGAATAATCTTCAGTTCACCGATGGGCGCGATACGTTTGTTGGCGGAGGGGGCGCAGGAAACTTCTCGGCCGAGGATGAAAATGGAAACTCTATCACCATTCGCCTTGAGAGTGGGTCCTTTTATGCCGGCCGTCCGGTACCGCAGGGTACCTTCGACTTCGAGGGCGTATTTGCGACCTTCCGAGGCACCGGTCAGCTCAACGCCCATGACGAGGGCGATCTGATCTTCGACGCGGACGATGTACCGGACGACGACCCCGATGACGATCCGGACGCGCCGGACGTGATTTCGATTGCGGACGCGATTGACACCGAAGGCTCCGGAGAATCGGTGCGCGTAGTAGGTCTCGTTACCCGGATCTTCGGAAGCACGACGGTCATCGAAGACGAAACCGCTGGCATCGTCGTAAGCCGCCGGTCTGATGTTGCTGATGCTGCTGAGATCGGTGATGAACTGGAAGTTACCGGCTCCGTTGGTGAGTTCAACGGGCTCTTCCAGCTGGACCAAGATAATGTGGAAGATTTCGAAATCCTGTCTTCCGGAAACGACCTGCCTGAGCCGATTGAAATTGGTCTCGACGAGGTGGGCGACTTCCAGAGCCGCCTGGTCGCGATCTCTGGACTGGAGATCATCAACACCGATGATCTGGAGTTTCAGGCCGGAGGTGCTGAGGGCAGTTACGATGTAACTGACGGCAACGTGGAGATCACGCTCCGCATCGAAAGCGGCTCTTTCTACGAAGGAGAGCCGATTCCCGAAGGTCTGTTTAACTTCCGTGGAGTTACTGGTGAGCGCAACGGTCCTCGAATCTTCCCGCTCATCGAAGGTGACATCGAAGAAGAGGAAGAAGTCGCTGAGGTCACGATTGCTGAGGCTCGTGACCTCGAGCAAGGTACACCCGTTGTTATCGAGGCGTTGGTTACTCGTGCTAACCGACGAGTTGCCACGATCCAAGAAGATGGTGCAGGGCTTCTCGTCTTTCAAAACTCTGGAGCCCTGCGTGATGCTTTCAGTGACGGAACCATATCGTCAGGCGACATCGTGCGCTTTACTGGCGAGATGGGATCCTTCGGAGGTGCGATCCAACTGAATGGAGCAGATGACTTCGAGGTGGTTTCCAGCGACAATACCCTACCAGACCCGGTAACCCTGACCCTCGCCGAAGTAAATGATCAGGTCAGCGACCTTGAATGGCAACTGGTCGAGGTTTCGAGCCTCACAGTGATCAATACTGACGATGACACATTTGGTGGTGCCAGTTATGACATAACTGACGGTGACACCAATGGTATACTTCGGATAGGCGACTCTGAGTACTTTGGCGAGCCTATCCCGGAGGGCTCCTTCACATTCGTTGGGCCGCTCGGCTTCTTTGAAGACGAGGGAGCTCGGCTACGCCCAATCGAGCTTGGAGATATCATCGAGGATTAGCGCTGTATACAGTGTCTTCTCTAAAAAAAGCCCCTTCCCCCACCGGGAAGGGGCTTTTTTATGTCAGGGCTTGCCGGAACTGCTCACTCGTCAGTGACGGCATGCGCTTCCAGTACCTCCTGCGAAATGATGTCCAGCGCCTTCGCGTGCGTGGCCTCGAGCTTTACGGGCGGCGCCACGCCGGCCTCGTACGCTTCCAGCCACCGCGCGGCACACAGGCACCAGCCGTCGCCCGGCTGCAGACCCGGGAAGTTGAATCGCGGCTGCGGCGTGGACAGGTCGTTACCCTGGGCTTTTGTGTACGTCAGAAACTCCTCGGTCATTACCGCACACACCACGTGTACGCCGCGGTCGTCGGGCCCGGTATGGCAGTGGCCGTCGCGGTAAAACCCCGTCATCGGATCGGTGCAGCACGGCTGAAGCGGGGCGCCGTTTACATTCTGTGCGGAGGTGCCGTTTTGCGTAGCCATGAGGGATATGCCATTAGTCTAAATTCAGCGGTACGGGCCATACCGTGCCGCTCCGGCGCCCGTTTCTTGCATCGTGCCCAGCAAAGCGATACGTTACAGCGTGCACACGGGCTTTCCGCTTTACCCCAGTCATCCCATGGTTTCCCGATCGCGTGCCGGTAGCCTCATGGGCGCTGCCGGCCTCTCCCTGCTGCTGCTCCTGGCCGGATGCGCCACCACGGCCCCGGAAGACATCATTACGCCCGACACTATTCCATTTGCCGAGGTTGACATCCGCACGATGGTTGTCGAAGGCCGCTTTGCCCTCCCCCGGCAGCAGGCCCATGTGCGGGTCCACACCTCCCAGACCGATACCCTCATCTGGATCGACAATACCGCCCGCGGTGGGTTTGAGCAAGCACTACTTCGCCGCCGCAACACGGTGTACGCCTTGGGCACCGAGGGCGATTACCGCCGCGGCTCTACCACGCAGGAGGTGGTGTATCAGCGCCTGATGGCGTACTGGCACACGCTGTAGGCAGACGGAGCTCCGTCAGTAGAACCGTTCGCAAAAGGACGGCCTGTTACCGCCGCCGTTCAGGTCCGACGCTGTCCTCGATGTACTTGAAGATGCGGCGGTACTGGTCGGTCCAGCCGGAGGGCGTCTGAAAGCCGTGGGGTTCCAACGGGTACGTGGCCAGCTCCCAGTCGGTCTTGCCCAGTTCGATGAGCCGTTGGGAAAGGCGGAAGATGTCTTGCGGCTGCACGTTGGTGTCCACCAGCCCGTGCGTCATCAGCAATGGGTCTTCCAGTCCTTCGGCGTGATAGATGGGCGACGACCGGACGTACGCCATCGAGTCCTGCACGGGCGTGTTGAGGATGTTGGAGGTGTAGCCGTGGTTGTAGTGCGCCCAGTCGGTGACCGACCGCAGGGCCGCTCCCCCGCCGAAGTGGTCCGCCTCGGTGAAGAGCGCCATCAGCGTAATGAAGCCGCCGTAGCTGCCGCCGTAGATGAACTGCCGCTGCGGGTCGATGCCGTGTTCGGCTTCGAGGTACTGCGAAGCGTCCACGTAGTCCTGTAGGTCACGCCCGCCCATGTGGCGGTAGATGGCCGTGCGGAAGTCGCGCCCATACCCGGCCGAGGCCCGAAAGTCGACGTTGATGACGGTGTAGCCGAGGTCCGTCAGCATGTTGTGAAACATGAATTCGCGGAAGTAATTGCTCCAGCCTTTGTGCACGTTCTGCAGGTACCCCGCACCATGCACAAAATGGACCGCTGCGCCATTGGGCTCCTCGGGGACGAAGAGCTGCGCCGGTACCTCTATCCCATCGGACGCCTCAAACCACATCAGTTCCCCTTCCCGCCAGGGATAGGCCAGCCATTCCTCGGTGGGCGAGTGGGTAACGCGCTCCCGATCCTCGCCGCCCGTGTTTTTCAGGTAGATTTCCCATGGCTTTGTGATGGTGGAGAAGCGCGTAGCCAACTGGTCTTCGTCTGGATGAAGCGCGAAGGTGCGCATCCCCGCTTCTGCTGTAAGCCGCGTACGCTCACCGCCCGCAATGGGCATAGAGTAGACGTGCCGCTCGAATGGCGATCCTTCGCTGCTCAGAAAATACCACGTGGAGCCATCTTGCGAGATCTCGGGCGAGAAAATCTCGAAGTCGCCCTCCGTCAACTGGCGGATCTCGCCCGACGCTACATGCACCGTGTAGAGATGGCTGTAGCCCGTGGCCTCACTCTGGAAGTAAAAATGTTCGTTGTCCGGAAGCCACCCGCTGGTGCCGCTGCCCCAGCCAATGCCCGGACCCGCGATCCACGCCTCATCATGCTGCCGGTCCAACACCGTCAGGTCGCCCGTTTCCGCATCGAGGCGGGCGATCCATCGGTCCTTGTTGTCGTGCGCGCGGAGGACCACCACGGCGTGTGCCCCATCCCCGCTCCATTGCGGTCCATAGACAGACAGGTCGCGTTTCGCCTCTGTCGAATCCTTTTCCACGCCCTGCTCCTGCAAGAACGGAGGCACGTCATAGGCACCCTCAATCTGATGCAGATCGACCTGAAACGTGGTGTCGCGTTGGAGGTCTTGCACGAACAGCGCAACACCGTGCGCGGGCACGTCCACTTTGGGTCGGGCGTTTAGCGGCTCGGCATATCCATCATCTGTTACGTAGTCCATCACCTGGGTCCGCTCCCGGTCGCCGGGCTCAACCCGAGTGAAGGTCACGAACCGCTCTGTGGGGTCAATTTGTAGCTGTTGCAGGTTGCCATGGCCATAGTGAAAGGTTGGGGGCGGGTCATCGGCCGCCTGGTCGCGGTCGCGCTGCTCCTCCCGGGCCTCCCGCTCTTCCGCACGCTCACGCAGCACGTCAAACAGGTCCTGTTGCTGTTGCTCCAGCCACGCCTCTTTTTCAGACGGCGTGTCCTCCTGGTCCCCGCGTCCCGAGCGCAGGTCGGTCAGTTGCTGAATCGTGCCAGTAGCCAACGTCATCTTATAGAGCTGACCGCCCTGCCGGTAGAGGACGTGGGCGCCATCGGGAGAGAAGCGCGCGTTGTTTACCGACGAACGGGTGTGGGTAAGCCGCTCGGTCTCTCCCGAAGTCCGGTCCATCACAAAGAGATCTCCGCCATCGGTGAAGACCTTTCGTGAGAAATCGGCGGTGTAGCGATGCGTACCGTGCGCCCAGCCCGAGAAAAACGTGCGCAGTGCCCGGCGATCCTCGGGCGACACCTGTTCGGGTTCGCCCCCGGTGCGCGAAACGGCAAACAGGGAGTCGCTGATAAACGCCCCATTCGGATTCCACTGAAAGTACAGCGTCTCGCCATCCTCCGACCAGAACGGGCTTGACGGCCATGCGCCCACCCACGTCTCGGCCTCTTGCATGATCTGCTCGATCGACAAGTCGGACGTCTGGGCGGTGGCGGGGGAAGCACTACACAGGACAAGAAGAATGCTGAGGATTGCTATCGTGACGTGACGCATGAGCAAGGGTATTCAGGACGCGGAGAAAACAGGAGCGCACCAGGAAAACCTGGCGACCCGTATGATAGGCAATTGTCGGCAGCCTGTCACGTCCCTATCGCACACGTATGCTGCACCGGTCAAACACGCAGGGGCAACCGGACCGGCCGGTCGCCCCTACAATGCTACTTGGATACCTCAGGCGCCATTGCCATGCGGCGTCAATCCAGCCGCACCAGCTCCACGCGGCGGTTGTTCTGCCGTCCTTCGGCGGTGTCGTTGTCAGCCACGGGCGCCTCTTCACCCATGCCCACAGCCTCCAGCCGATCGGCAGCGATGCCGTGCTGGTTGACGAGGTACTGCATCACCGACTGCGCGCGCTGATCGCTGAGCTCCATATTGGCCTGC
>LKNB01000066.1 GCA_001564055.1 Rhodothermaceae bacterium Tc-Br11_B2g6_7 | reverse complement strand
GGGCGACAACACGCAGTTTAAGGTGAAGCTGATCCAGCCGGTGGCGATGGAGCCGGGGCAGCGGTTTGCGATCCGGGAAGGCGGGAAGACCGTCGGCGCGGGCGTGGTCACCAAGATCCTCGACTAACGAACGGTACATCGGAGCAACAGGCTGTGCGCCCGGGTGGGCGTCCCCCTTTGGTCCCGGATGTGGACCATGCCCGCCCCCTGCTGCGTATAGCCTGTTGCTTTGTATACACGGGTGTAGCTCAACTGGCAGAGCAGCGGTCTCCAAAACCGCAGGTTGCGGGTTCAAGTCCTGCCACCCGTGCCAGCACCAGCACGGGCCTGCATGGCCCGTTGTATCAGCAAGACACGCGCGTGGATTTGCCATGCCGTCACCGATACATGACGCAGCCTGCAACAGCCGTACGCCCGCTGCTCGTTTTCGGTACTTACGCGACCTGATCACAAGGCGGCACACCAACACAGCTGCCAACGCCACTTATGAACAAAGTACAAGCGTATATCACAGACGTCAACAAAGAGATGCGGAAGGTCAACTGGCCGGACCGCCCCGAGCTGATCAGCAACACGCTGATTACGATTGGTGCCACGATCGGCGCTGCGCTCTACATTTACGGCGTCGATCAGGTGGTCTCCTCGATCTTGGAAGTCATTTACTCATTCGCGTAGGCAAGTCGCTGCTTACAGCGTTGCGTCTTCAGGTCGCAATCATTTAATGCACGGTGGAATCAACACGTCATGGCGCAATCAACGAAAAAACGACGCAACTGGTATGTGCTCCGTACCTTCTCTGGGCATGAGAAGAAAGTAAAGGAGTACCTGGAGCGTGAACTGGAGCGCCTTGAGTTGGAAGACCTTGTCGAGGAAATTCTGATTCCTACCGAAACGGTCTTTGAGATGCGCCGAGGAAAGAAGCGGACCCGCGAGAAGAAGTTCTTCCCAGGCTACATCCTGCTCAATGCCGTGATGGACAACGAACTGGAGCACGTCGCCTCCGGGTTGCCCTCGACGATCGGCTTTCTGGGCGACGGCGATCGGCCCACGCCGCTGCGGCCTGATGAAGTGGACCGGATCCTCGGCACCGTTGAGGAGGCCCGCGAAGCCGGCGAGAAACCGGATATTCCCTTCAAGGCAGGCGACCCCATCCGCGTCGTCGATGGGCCCTTCAACGACTTCAATGGTGTGGTTGAGGAGGTATATCCTGAGAAAATGAAGGTAAAGGTAATGGTGTCCATCTTTGGTCGGAAGACGCCGCTGGAGCTCGATTACCTTCAGGTGGAAATGGAAGAGTAGGAGGGAGAGCAGGCCGAGGAAATCCCGCCCCGCCTGAAATGGCATCTGCTTGTCGGTGCGATGCGGTTTTTTGGTGAAGCCGGAACCGGTTGTGGCCTGCTGCTTTTTCACCGTCTTGCCTACGCAATCCCTGTTCACCTACCCGCGGGAGTCCTCGGACGTTTGCACCGCCTCTACCGTCTATGGCGAAGAAAGTAGATACACAGATCAAGCTGCAAATCAAGGCTGGTCAGGCCAGCCCTGCCCCCCCCATCGGCCCCGCCCTGGGTCAGCATGGGGTAAACATCATGGAGTTTTGTAAGCAGTTTAATGCCGCCACGCAGGAGCGGGCAGGCCTACTGCTGCCGGTTGTCATCGACGTGTTCGGTGACAAGTCATTCACCTTCGTTGTCAAGAGTCCGCCTGCAGCCGTTCTGCTGAAGAAGGCGGCCGGTATTGACAAAGGGGCCGGCGATCCGCTGCGCGACAAGGTCGCCACCGTCTCCTGGGACGACTGCCTGGCCATTGCTGAGCAGAAAATGGATGATCTTAATGCCCATACCAAAGAGGCGGGTGCCGAAATGATTGCGGGCACCGCGCGCTCGATGGGTATAAAAGTGGATCGCCCGGACGCAGCAGCGTAAAACCATCGGTTGGGCTCGCGTCGTAGAGCCAAGGGCTCAGCCAGCGCGCCACGCACGGCGCCTACACGATTTTGATCACCGCGGGAGCCTTCGGGCGTTTGCACCGCACAACCTACAGACCGCTATGGGTAAGAAAGGAAAGAAGTACCTCACGGCAGAAGCAGCCGTTGAAGAAGCCGGCGACGGCCCCTTCAATATCGCTGATGCCTCCCGTCTTGTGAAAGATGTGGCGTTCGCGAACTTTGATGAATCGGTTGACCTGGATCTCCGCCTTGGCGTGGACCCCCGCCACGCCGATCAGATGGTGCGCGGCAGCGTCGCGCTTCCTCACGGTACCGGCAAGGAAATCACTGTGCTGGTGCTGGCCAACGAAGCGAAGCAGGCTGAAGCCGAAGAGGCTGGGGCCGACTATGTGGGGCTCGATGACTACGTTGAGAAGATCTCCAACGAAGGCTGGACCGACTTCGACGTGGTTATCGCAACACCCGACGTGATGGGGCAGGTGGGGCGCTTGGGGCGCTTCCTCGGGCCGCGCGGCCTGATGCCAAACCCCAAGAGTGGTACGGTCACGATGGATGTAGCGCAAACCGTAAAGGAAGTAAAGGCCGGAAAAATCGACTTCCGCGTCGACAAGAACGGAAACCTGCACACGCCGATCGGCAAGGTCTCCTTCACGAAAGAGCAGCTGGAGGAGAATGCCCGTGCGTTCCTGCAAGAAGTCATGCGCCTGCGCCCGCCGGCTTCCAAGGGCCTGTATGTACGCAGCGCCACCATGTCATCTACCATGGGCCCTCCCGTGGCCATCGACCGCTCTAACGTCCTGGCCCTCGTGCGGTAACCCTCCGCCTTTTCCGCCGTCTACCTGTCAAACGCCCTTTACGTTATGCCGCTTACACGACAACAGAAAGCCGAGATTATTGCCGAGGTCCAGGGCAAGCTCGACGCCTCGCCGATCATCTACCTCACCGATTTTCAGGGACTGAGTGTCGGGCAGGCCAACGAACTCCGCGGTCGCTTTCAGGCGGCCGGGGTCGAGTTTCGCGTGGTGAAGAATACCTTGCTGCGCCTGGCCATGGAGCGCCTGGATGGTTATGACGACCTGCTGGAGCACCTGAGTGGCCCGACGGCTGTCGCCTTTAGCGAAGAGCCCGCGGCTCCGGCACGCATCATCAAAGACTTTTTGGAAGATGAGGGCGCCGATCGCCCGGAACTGAAGGCCGCCTACATAGACGGCGCCTTCTACCCGGCCGACGCGCTCGACACGCTGGCCGCACTCAAGTCGAAGGACGAGCTGGTTGGCGACATTGTGGGCCTGCTACTTTCGCCCATGAAGACCATCGCTGGAGGCATCGCGGGGCAAGGCCAGCAGCTGGCCGGCATCGTAAAAACTCTGGCCGAGCGCGAGGACGCATAACCCTCCGCTTCGTTCGTGCCCGGACAGGCGCTTGCCTGCGCGGGCTGTTATGCATCTCATTATTTCCCTTAATGTGCAGTGCAGTCTCCGGCCGGAGACAAAAACCACTGCAGGAACCCCTACGTAATTATGGCTGATATCAAGGATCTCGCAGAGCAGTTAGTTAACCTTACCATCAAAGAAGCCAGCGAACTGGCCGAGCACCTGGAGGAAGAGTATGGCATCAAGCCCGCCTCCGCTGCTGTGGCTGTCGCTGGTCCCGCTGCCGGTGGCGATGGCGCCGCCGAGGAAGAGCAGACCGAATTCGACGTCGTGCTCAAAGGCATCGGGGGCAACAAGATTGCCGTCATTAAAGAGGTGCGCAGCATCACCGGCCTCGGGCTGAAGGAAGCCAAGGAAATGGTCGACAGCGCACCGAACGCCATCAAGGAAGGCGTCTCGCGTGAAGAAGCGGAAGACGTCAAGACCAAGCTGGAAGAAGCCGGCGCCGAAGTCGAACTGTCGTAACGAACCCAGGGTGCCGTATGGCCCTACACCTTGCAGCGGGGTTGCCGCCGAGCAGCTCGCGCGCTACTTACGGGAGCCGGCCCTCGCTGAGGGGGTCGGCTTTCCCCGCTTACAGCCATCAGGTGGCTGAACCCGCGCGCTACCCGGCCTGACGCCTTCCGTTAAGCAGAAGAGAAACAAGCGCTACCACCCTCCGTTGGTCCCTTGCTGTGCACACCGCAACCTGTGGACTCTGTCGGGTGCCAGTGTCACATCCTCATCGAAGTGAACCCGCATATGCCTCTTACGAATGGTCAGATGGACTTGAACGGCCGGCACACGTTTGCCAGCACGGACGATGTCCTCGACTACCCCGACTTCCTCGACGTTCAACTTCAATCGTTTCACGACTTCGCGCAGGCGGACGTCCCGCCGGAGGAGCGCGAGGACAAAGGCCTGCAAGCGGTCTTTAAGGAGCACTTCCCCATCACGGATACCCGTGACCGGTACACGCTGGAGTTCATCCACTACGCCCTCGACCCGCCCAAGCACTCCATGGAGGAGTGCATCGCGCAGGGACTGACCTTTTCCATCCCGATCAAGGCGAAGCTCCGCCTCTCGTCGAAGGAAGACGAGGAGGACGAAGAAGCTGAAGAGGCCATCGAACAGGAGGTGTACCTGGGTACGCTTCCGTTCATGACCGAACAGGGCACCTTTGTGGTCAACGGCGCCGAGCGCGTCGTTGTGTCGCAGCTCCACCGGAGCCCTGGCGCCTTCTTTGGCTCCAACATTCACCCGAACGGGACGCGCCTCTACTCCGCGCGCATCATCCCCTTTCGTGGATCGTGGGTAGAGTTTTCCACCGACGTCCGTGATACGATGTGGGCGTACATCGACCGGAAGAAGAAACTGCCGGTCACCACGCTGCTGCGTGCGCTGGGCCATTCCTCCACGGAGGAAATCGTAGCCCTCTTCGATGTAGCCGATCAGGCCGACGTCTCCACGAAGAAGAAATTCTCCAAGTTCATCGGTCAGCAACTGGCCGTATCCGTTACCGCCCAGCAGATTACAGAGGTGGTGGACGAGGACACGGGCGAGGTTATTGAAGAGCACAAGGAACGCGAAGTGCTGCTTCCGGCCGAGCATGAGCTGGAAGAGGACGATTACGATGTGCTGAAAGAAGCGGGCATCGGTACGGTCTTCCTCATGCGGGAAGACAAGGAAGAGCAAGAGGATGAGCTGGATATGACCATCCTCGTGCAGACCCTCCAGGCTGACCCGGCCATGAATGAGGAAGAAGCCCTGTATCACCTGTATGAGGTTCTTCGGGGCTCCGAGGCGCCTGACCTTGAAACAGCGCGCGGCGTGCTGAGCCGACTGTTCTTCAGCGAAAAGCGCTACGACCTGGGCGACGTAGGGCGCTACCGCCTCAACAAGCGCCTGGGCATTGACGTGCCGGGCGACACGCAAGTCCTCACGGACACGGACATCATCGCGATTGTCCGTGAGCTGATGATGATTATCAACGGGCGCAGCACCATTGACGATATCGACCACCTCAGCAACCGGCGCGTCCGTACCGTGGGTGAGCAGTTGGGGTCGCAGTTTTCGCTTGGGCTCGCGCGTATGTCGCGGACCATCAAGGAGCGGATGAACCTGCGCGACGCCGATAGCTTTACCCCACAGGATCTGGTAAATGCACGGACCGTGTCGAGCGTGATCAACACGTTCTTCGGCACGAACCAGCTGAGCCAGTTCATGGATCAGACGAACCCGCTGTCTGAACTGACCCACAAGCGTCGCATGTCGGCGCTTGGGCCGGGCGGACTTACCCGGGAGCGTGCGGGCTTTGAGGTGCGGGATGTGCACTACACGCACTACGGGCGCCTTTGCCCCATCGAAACCCCGGAAGGCCCGAACATTGGGCTGATCTCGTCGCTGTGTGTCCACGCCACCATCAACGACTTCGGCTTCATCGAGACGCCGTACCGGGTGGTGGAGGATGGGGTGGTCACCGACCGCATCGAGTACCTCACGGCAGAAGAAGAGGACCGGGCCGTCATCGCACAGGCCAACGCGCCGCTCGGCGACGATGGATCGTTCCTGCGGGACGATGTGAAGTGCCGCCACGAAGGCGACTTCCCCATTGTGCCGCCGAAGGACGTGCAGTACATGGACGTGGCAGCAAACCAGACGGTCTCGCCGTCAGCCAGCCTCGTCGTTTTCCTCGACCACGACGACGCCAACCGGGCCCTGATGGGCTCCAACATGCAGCGCCAGGCGGTACCGCTGCTCCGCTCCGACTCCCCGATCGTAGGTACCGGCCTTGAAGGCCGCGTGGCTCGCGACTCGCGGGCGGTCGTTGTTGCAAAACATGATGGCGTCATCGAATACGTGGACGCCAACCGCATCGTTGTCCGCTATGAGCGGGACGAGGACGACGAAGACGTGTCCTTTGGCGAGCCGATCGAAGAGTACAAGCTCACCAAGTTCCGCCGCACCAATCAGGACACCACGGTCAACCAGAAGCCCATCGTGAAGCAGGGCGAAGAGGTTACGGCCGGCCAGGTGCTGACGGATGGATTCTGCACCGACAAGGGCGACCTTGCCCTCGGCAAGAATGTGCTGGTGGCCTTCATGCCCTGGCGTGGATACAACTTCGAGGATGCCATTGTGGTGTCGGAGCGCCTGGTGCGTGACGACGTGTACACTTCGGTGCACATCGAGGAGTTTGAGTGTGAGGTGCGCGATACCAAGCGCGGCGAAGAAGAGCTCACTCGGGAGATCCCCAACGTTTCAGAAGAAGCCACGCGTGACCTGGACGAGCGCGGTATCATCCGCATGGGCGCCGAGGTAGAGCCTGGCGACATCATCGTGGGTAAGATTACGCCAAAGGGCGAGACCGATCCTACGCCGGAAGAGAAGCTGCTGCGCGCCATCTTTGGCGACAAAGCGGGCGACGTGAAGGATGCTTCGCTGAAGGCCCCTCCGGGCATGAAGGGCGTGGTCATTGGGACCAACCTTTTCAGCCGTCGCAAGCTCGACCCCGCCACCAAGAAGCGGGAGCAGGAGCGCCTGAACGACATCGAAGAGTACCACGAGCGCGAACTCACGCAGCTGAACGCGTCCTTCTGGGAGAAACTCGAAAACCTGGTGGAGGGCAAGCCCTCCGTAGGCATCGAGGACCGGGAAGGCCGGGTGCTGGTGTCTGAAGGTGCCGAAATCTCCATCGAGGATCTGCAGGGCCACAAGCCCATCAACCTCGTGACGCGGCGCGACTATACCGAAGATGCCACCATCAACGACAAGGTGCGCAAGCTCTACCAGAACTACCGCAAGCTCCACAACGAGCTGGAAGGCGAGGTGAAGCGCGAGAAGCATCGCGTGCAGATGGGCGATGAGCTGCCCGCTGGTATTGTGCAGCTGGCCAAGGTGTATGTGGCCAAGAAGCGCAAAATTCAGGTGGGCGATAAGATGGCCGGCCGCCACGGCAACAAGGGCGTCATCGCCAACGTGGTGCCGATGGAAGACATGCCGTTCCTGGAAGATGGAACGCCGGTTGACATCGTGCTGAACCCGCTGGGTGTGCCCTCTCGCATGAACCTCGGGCAGATCTACGAGACGCTCCTGGGATGGGCCGGCGACAAGCTGGGCGTGAAGTTCGCGACCCCGGTCTTCGACGGCGCCTCCATGGACGACATCGCCGACAAGCTCGGTGAGGCCGGCCTCCCGACCGATGGGCTGGTACAGCTCTACGACGGCTACACGGGCGAGCCCTTCGACACGAAGACGACCGTGGGGCAAATCTACATGCTTAAGCTGAGCCACCTCATCGAAGATAAAATCCATGCACGGTCCATTGGGCCGTACAGTCTCATCACGCAGCAGCCCCTGGGCGGTAAAGCACAGTTCGGTGGGCAGCGCTTGGGTGAGATGGAGGTGTGGGCCCTCTATGCCTACGGCGCGGCCAACACGCTGCAGGAAATGCTCACCTACAAGTCAGACGATGTGCAAGGCCGCTCGAAGGCCTACGAAGCCATCGTCAAGGGCGAAAACATGCCCGAACCCGGCGTCCCGGAGAGCTTCAACGTGCTCATCCGCGAGCTCCTGGGTCTCGGGCTCGAAGTCGACCTCGACTGACCGGGCTGCCTGCCCTGGGTCCGCGCCTCGGCCGCGCGGACCCTGCCCGGACAGCCGAACGCCACCAGCCAATAGCTATCTACCTTTATGCCCTACGGACAGACGACCCAGATCAAGAAGGATTTCAGCAGCTTCACGGTAAGCCTCGCCTCGCCGGAAGCCATTCTGGAGCGCTCTTACGGCGAGGTTCTCAAACCAGAAACGATTAACTACCGGTCCTTCAAGCCGGAAAAAGACGGGCTCTTCTGCGAGAAGATCTTCGGCCCGGTGAAGGACTGGGAATGCCACTGCGGCAAATACAAGCGCATCCGGTACAAGGGGATTATCTGCGACCGGTGCGGCGTGGAAGTGACCCAGAAGAAGGTGCGCCGTGAGCGCATGGGCCACATCTCGCTAAGTGTGCCCGTGGTGCACATCTGGTACTTCAAGACGCTGCCGAACAAGATCGGTTACCTGCTCGGGCTCAAGACGAAAGAGCTTGAAGCCGTCACGTACTACGAGAAGTACATCGTCATTCAGTCGGGCTGTGCCGAGAACATCGGCGTGCAGCAGCACGAGCTCCTCTCGGAGGAAGAGTACTTTGAGGTGCTCTACCAAATTCGGGAAGACAACAACCGGCTCGATGATGAGAACCCCGACAAGTTCATCGCCATGACCGGCGGTGAAGCGGTCGACACCATGCTGCGTGCGCTGGAGCTGGAGAGCCTCTCGCACCAGCTGCGCTACCGCATCAAGACGGAGACGAGCCAGGCTCGTAAGGCGGACGCCCTCAAGCGCCTGACGGTGGTTGAGGCCTTCCGTGAGGCCAACCGCAAGCAGGAGAACCGCCCTGAGTGGCTGGTCCTCCGCGTGATTCCGGTGATTCCGCCGGAGCTGCGCCCGCTCGTGCCGCTGGATGGGGGCCGCTTCGCCACAAGCGACCTGAACGACCTCTACCGGCGCGTCATCATCCGCAACAACCGCCTCAAGCGCCTCATCGACATCAAGGCGCCCGAGGTCATCCTGCGCAACGAGAAGCGCATGCTGCAGGAGGCCGTCGACTCACTCTTCGACAACAGCCGCAAGGCCAACGCCGTCCGCTCGGACAGCAACCGCGCCCTGAAGTCCCTCAGCGATATGCTGAAGGGGAAGAACGGGCGCTTCCGCCAGAACCTGCTTGGGAAGCGCGTCGACTACTCCGGCCGTTCCGTCATTGTAGTGGGGCCCGAGTTGGAGCTCCATCAGTGTGGGCTGCCTAAGGAGATGGCTGTTGAGCTCTTCAAGCCGTTTATCGTGCGAAGGCTCATCGAGCGCGGGATCGTCAAGACCGTGAAGTCGGCCAAGAAGGTGGTGGACCGCCGGACGGCCGACGTCTGGGACATCCTGGAGAAGGCTATTGAAGGACGGCCGGTGCTACTCAACCGTGCGCCGACCCTGCACCGCCTCGGCATCCAGGCCTTCCAGCCGGTGCTGACCGAGGCGAAGGCGATCGCGCTGCATCCGCTCGTCTGTACCGCGTTCAACGCGGACTTCGACGGCGATCAGATGGCCGTGCACGTGCCGCTGAGTCACGAAGCGGCGCTCGAAGCAATGGTGCTCATGCTGTCGAGCCACAACATTCTAAGCCCGGCCCACGGCGGCCCTATTGCCGTGCCTACGCAGGACATGGTCCTGGGCCTCTACTACCTCACCAAGCCGATGGACGGCGGGCGAGGTGAAGGCAAGCGGTTCTACGGCCTGGAGGAAGTGCGCCAGGCGTACGACCAGGGCATTGTGGAGACGCACGCCAAAGTGAAGGTGCGCGTCGATGGTGAACTCATCGATACCACTGTGGGGCGCGTGCTCTTCAACGACATGGTGCCGGAGGGGCTGCCCTTCATCAACGAGACGCTGACGAAGAAGGCCTTCCGCCCGATCATCGGCCGCGTGCTGAGCGAGGCTGGCTTTACGAAGACGGCCAAGTTCCTGGACGACATCAAGCGTGCAGGCTTTGAGCGGTCGACCACCGCGGGGCTCACGTTCTCGCTGTCCGACATTGTGGTGCCTGACGCCAAGCACGAGCTCATTGACGACGCCGAGAAGGAGGTCGACAAAGCCCAGACGAACTACGAGATGGGCTTTATCACCGACAATGAGCGCTACAACCAGGTCATTGACATCTGGACGCGCACCAACAATAAGGTCTCGGAGGTACTCTTCAACACGCTGAAGGAGCACCGCGACGGCTTCAACGCCATCTTTATGATGGCCGACTCCGGCGCGCGTGGCTCGAAGGAGCAGATCCGGCAGCTTGGTGGCATGCGTGGCCTGATGGCCAAACCGCAGAAGAGCCTCGTCGGCTCGGCGGGTGAGATCATTGAGAATCCCATCCTGTCCAACTTCAAGGAAGGGCTCTCCGTGCTGGAGTACTTCATCTCCACCCACGGTGCGCGTAAGGGACTGGCCGATACGGCCCTCAAGACGGCCGATGCCGGCTACCTCACACGCCGCCTCGTGGACGTCTCGCAGGACGTTACCGTAACCGAGAAAGACTGCGGTACGCTGCGTGGCATTTCCATGGGCTCCCTGAAGGACAATGAGGAAGTGGTTGAGCCGCTGGCTGACCGCATCCTGGGCCGCGTGTCGCTGCACGACGTCTACGATCCGTTCACCGACGAGCTTATCGTCGGCGCCAACGAGCTCATCGACGAAGCGAAAGCCGACAAGATTGCCGAGACGAACCTCGAAGAAGTCGAGATTCGCTCCGTGCTGACCTGCGAAGCCCGCCGCGGCGTGTGCACCATGTGCTACGGCCGCAACCTCGCCACGCAGCGTATGGTGGAGGTGGGCGAAGCTGTCGGTGTGGTCGCCGCACAGTCGATTGGTGAGCCCGGTACGCAGCTGACGCTCCGTACCTTCCACATTGGAGGTACCGCCAGCCGCATTGAGTCGGAGAGCACCATTCAGGCCAAGTTTGCCGGAACGGTGGATTACGAAAACCTCCGGACCGTCATGCTCGAAGATGAGGACGGCCCCCGCGACGTGGTCGTTGCCCGCCAGGGTAAGATCCGCATCCTGGACGAGGACAACCGCGAGCTGACCAGCTATGTGATTCCGTATGGCGCCGAGGTGCTCACGGAGAACGGGCAAGAGGTCGACAAGGGCGAAGTGCTGGCCAGTTGGGATCCCTACAACAGCGTGATTCTGTCCGAGCTCGGTGGTACGATCTCGTTTCAAGACATCATTGAAGGCACGACCTTCCGCGAGGAATCTGACGAGCAGACCGGCTACAAGGAGAAGGTCATTACCGAGAGCCGCGACCGCTCGCTTACCCCGGCCATCATCGTGGAAACCGACAGTGGCCAGCGTGAGCTTCCGCTGCCGGTCAAAGCCCGCATCCAGGTGGATGAAGGCGACGAAGTGCAGGCCGGTCAGGTGATCGCCAAGATTCCGCGGCAGACGGCCAAGACCAGCGACATCACGGGTGGTCTGCCCCGCGTGACGGAGCTCTTCGAAGCCCGGACGCCCAGCGAGCCGGCGGTCGTCAGTGAGATTGAAGGATACGTCTCGTACGGCGGTCGCAAGCGCGGCTCCCAGGAGGTCATCGTGACCAGCCCGGATGGCGTGGATGAGCGCACCTACATGGTGAAGCTCTCGAAGCACATCCTGGTGCACGAAAACGACTACGTGCAAGCCGGCGAGGAGCTGTCCGATGGGCAGATCTCGCCGCAAGACATCCTGGCGATCAAGGGTCCACGCGCGGTGCAAGAATACCTCGTGGACGAAGTGCAGGAGGTCTACCGCCTGCAGGGCGTGAACATCAACGACAAGCACATCGAAACCATCGTCCGCCAGATGATGCAGAAGGTGCGCGTGGTGGAGCCAGGGGATTCGAACCTGCTTGAAGACGACAACATCAACCGCTTCGTCCTTGAGGAAATCAACGACGAGCTCTACGACAAATTCGTCGTGACCGACCGGGGCGGCGCCCTGGAGGGCGACGTCGACATCTCGCTGGGTGACGTCGTGAGCCGACGCCGGCTGCGCGAGGTGAACTCGGAGCTGAAGCGTCAGGACCTGCCCACCGTGCAGGTGCGCGACACGCAGCCCGCCGTGGCTGAGCCGATCCTGCTGGGCATTACGCAGGCCGCACTGGCTACGGAGTCCTGGGTCTCGGCCGCTTCCTTCCAGGAGACGACCAAGGTGCTTACCGAGGCGTCGATTGCTGCGAAGAAAGACGAGCTCTACGGCCTCAAGGAGAACGTCATTGTGGGGCACCTCATCCCGGCTGGGACGGGGCAGCGCCGCTTCCGCGACGTGGTCGTGGGCTCCAAGACAGAGCTGGCGGAACTGCAGGCCGCCCTTGGAGGGGAGGACGAGGAAGAAGACATCCTCACCGCCGCCGAGCGCGCCTCCTCAGGCGACGGGGCTACCGAGTCCGTCGAGGCTTCCTAACGCTGCGAAACGCCCTCGCAGGCGACCAGCGTAGGGTTGATACCACAATAAAAAGAACGCCCCGGCTGCCTTCTGGCGGTCGGGGCGTTTGCATTTGACCCCGTTGATGCTGCGCAACGGGCGCTCCCGGCGGCGCGGGCTACAGCACGAAGCGCCGAAACGCCTCCATCGTCGGGTCGATGACAGGTGCCGGTGTGCTCCGGGCCATCACAGCTGCCAGCGCGTCTGGCACGGGCACCGTCTCGCCGATGAGCGGCTCGACCACCGTGTCGAACTTGGCGGGGTGGGCCGTGGCCGCGAGGATCCAGTGGGGCCCGCCGACGCGGGCACGGACCGCGGCTGCGGTGGCGGTGTGCGGATCCCAGATGGTATCCCACGTGGACGGGCCCCGGCGGATTTCGTGTTCGATGGCTTCGTCCGTGACGAGGTGGGCGTCCACTTCCGCGCGCACCGCCTCGATGGTAGGCCAGTGGTGGCGGAGGCGCTCCATATTGCTGGGGTCGCCCACGTCCATGGCCGTGGCCAGCGTCTCCTGCGTGGGCGTTGGGTTCCAGGTGCCGTCGTCGAGAAAATCGGTCACGGAGCGGTTGGCGTTCGTCGCCATCACCACGGGCCGCATGGGGCTGCCCATGGCCCGCGCATAGAGCGCCGCGACAGCATTGCCAAGGTTGCCTGAGGGGACGATGAAGCCAGGTACGGCGCCGTGGCGCGCGGCGTACCACCGGCTGGCGGCTGCATAGTAGGTAAGTTGCGGCAGCAACCGCCCGATGTTGATGCTGTTGGCCGACGAGAGCCGCTTCTCACCGGACAGCACGTCATCTTGAAACGACGCTTTCACGAGCCGCTGGCAATCGTCAAAGTCGCCAGCCACCGCCACGGTCCGCACGTTCTGGTCCCACCCGGTGAGCTGCCGCTCCTGCCGGTCCGAGACGCGGCCTTTCGGGTAGCAGACCACCACTTCCACGTTCGGCTTCTCGTGAAACGCAGCGGCGACGGCCGCACCGGTATCGCCGGACGTAGCCACCAGAATGGTCAGGGGCTGGTCGGCGCCCTCGTTGAGGTGAGAGAGGGCGCTGGCGAGGAACCGCGCGCCGACGTCTTTAAAGGCAGCGGTGGGCCCGTGAAACAGCTCCAGTACGGCCGTTTGCTGCCCGATGTCTCGGAGCGGAACGGGAAAGCTGAAGGTATCCTGGCACAGCGTGTCCAGGCGGTCGGCCAGCGGGTCGCCCGCGAAGAAGGGCCGCAGCATGTGCGCCGCGATCGCCGGAAGCGAGCCGTCCGGCGCGTCCCGAGGATCTACCGACGGAAAGTCCGCTGGCACGTACAGCCCGCCATCCGGCGCGAGGCCGCGGGTGAGGGTTTCGGAGAGGGTTGCGCGGTGGGTGGCATCGCGGGTGCTAATGAAGTGCATGCAGGCGCAAAGCGGTGGGAAAGGGGGCGAAGGGCGACAGCAGGCGCGTGTCCTAAACCGTCAGCGTTCAGGCTACGCACGGGGCGCCTGAACGCTCCATCGTACCCACCGGCGGTGTGCTCAGTCCCTGGCCCGCACGCTTCCGCTGCCCATCACGCTGCGCTCGATCTCGGGTTCGCCGGCGTAGATCACATCGCCAGAGCCCATGATGCGGACGCTGAGGTGATCGCGCGCATGGACATGGCAGTCGCCCGAGCCGGCAATCTGCACGTCGGCCCGCTGCACCTGAAGGTCGCCTGCCCGTACATTTCCGGAGCCGGCAATGTCCGCCGAGAGGTGATCGGCTGTGCCGCTGAGGCTCATCGATCCCGAGCCGGCAATGCGTGCCGTTACAGTGGAAGCGTCCATCGGCAATTCGATGTTGCCCGATCCGGCGATCTCCACCGAGAAGTCGCCGCTGCTGAAGGCATCCCGTACGATCACATCGCCCGAGCCCGCCACACTCACGCCCTCCAGCGATGGCGTGGTGACATACACGTCGGCTGTCGCATTGCGCCGGGTGGTGCTTCGCAACCAGCTAAACCAGCCGGTGTCCTGTGTGCCACGAACGTGAAGGCGCCCGTCCTGGACGACGGTTTCGATGTATTCGAGGATCTCGTCATCGGCATCAATTTCAACCGTATGGGTTTCCCCCTCCGAAATGTAGAGCGTCCCAGAGATGGCAAAGCCGACGGTGGTGAAGGCCTCGACGTCGCGGGACTGACGGTCTTGCGCGAGCACCTCAGGTGTGGCGTGCGACCAGCAGAGGAGAGCGATGAGGAGGGCGAAGGAGGCGAGGCGCGTGGGCGTCATGGCTGGGGAAGGGTAGATGGGAGATAGCAAGGACCATGTGGTACCGCAGACGAAAAAACGGTCACGAAGTTACAGTGAAGCACAAAGAGCCTCGTAGCCTGTGTTATCGATCGCGCCGTCCAGGAAGCGTACACACTTTCCGTGCGGGCGACGCCCTGATGATTTCTTTTTGCAGTACCCGTGCAAACATCTACGTGCTCGTTTTTACGAAGCTTATCTGGTTACATAAACTTCACATCCGTGAATTGCCCCCCTTCCCCTCCAAGAACTATCATATGCTCGGTAGTTATTTACAAACTTACCTTTAGATCCTCATGACCTTCAAATTTCAAAAATTGGCTCTGAGTACGCTAATACTTTTTTTTCATTTGCAGCGCTCAGATTTTCGCTCCTGACACAAGTCTCGCCATGGTCTCGACCGCATGGGAAATTGATGACGACGAGACATGCACACTTACAGTTCTGACAGCAAACGGTGGGGAAGTGGCTTCTTTCGATGAAGTCTCTTATTCGTATTACGCTACACGAATAGGACATTTCGAACAGAGAACCCTTCCCTCTGAATACGTATTGCAAGGATCCGAGTGCACCGGGGGTGGTGAAGGTTCCAGTAGTTGTTCCGTTGATGGCTGTGCAACTGGTAACCCGAGCGGATGCTCAACCAGTTGTAACGAGGGGTACGCATGTTGTAATTGTGGAAATATATTTAAGGCACCATCATGTGAATGTATAGTGGATAGTGATGATGAAGAGGAAGAGGAAGAGTTGTAAAAAATACGGCACTGTAACTGCCGACTACGAGATATGATTAATCTATGTACCCGACAAAACTCGCTGAGGCTCTCGTAGGAGCCTGAGACAGCGCTCGAAGGCTTCCTCCGCGGTACCCGCAAGGAGCAGCAATCGGCGAAGGTGGTCCAGGCCATACCGAAAGACGCTC
>LKNB01000065.1 GCA_001564055.1 Rhodothermaceae bacterium Tc-Br11_B2g6_7 | reverse complement strand
TCCGCGGCCGACGTGGTGGTGCAGCCCTACCGCTCGGCTACACAGAGCGGCGTGGCCCAGGTCGCGTTCCATTTCGAGAAGCCCGTCATCACTACCGATGTGGGCGAGCTGGCGGCGGAGGTGCCGGACGAGGAAGCTGGCTTTGTGGTGCCGCCGGAAGACCCCGCCGAGCTGGCGGCGGCCGTGGTGCGCTTCTTTGAAGAGGGCTGGGCTGAGCAGTTGGAGGACGGCGTGCGCCGCACCCGGCAACGCCACGGCTGGGACGAGGTCGCCACCGCGGTAGAGCGGCTGGCGCGGTAGGGCCGCACGGCTACCAGCGAGCGGCCCATAGGACCGCATGGGATAGCCTACGGCTAACATCTTTCGCGTGGCGTCTACTTGCTACGGCTACCCTCTACGTCTGCTCGCTACGCATGGACGCCTCTTCTGCTTGCGACGTGGTAGGCGTCGGCGGGGCCGCCGTGGTGGAGGCGCCGTCGCCCTCGGTGGCGAGTTCAGCAGCGGTGCGCTTGCCGATAAGCCAGGTCTTCAACTGCTCACTCCAGCCGGCAATAACCACGTAGAGGCACGGCACCACGAACAGCGTCAGGACCATCGACACCAGCAGCCCGCCCACCACGGCCAGCGCCAGCGGACGCATAATCTCGGCGCCTTCTCCCAGCCCGATGGCCAGTGGAATCATCCCGCAGACGGTGGTGAGCGTCGTCATCAAAATGGGGCGGAAGCGAATCCCGCCGGCATCTACCGCGGCATCGATGAGGCCAAGGCCTTTCTCCCGCCGGCCGATCTCGATGTATTCCACCAGCAAGATCGCGTTGTTCACCACAATCCCGATCAGCAAGATCACCCCCAGCAAGACGGGCGCGCTGAGGGGGGTGCTGGTGGCGTACAGGATAAGCGCTACCCCGATGAGCGCCAGCGGCACGGCGGTGAGGATGACGACCGGGTTGGCCAGCCGCTCGTACTGCACGGCCATCACCACAAACACGAGAAAGATGGCCAGTAGTGTGAGGAGGAGCATCTGCCGGTTGGTCTCCTGGATGGCTTCTTCTTCGCCCCCGTAAATGAGGCTGTAGCCCTCGGGCATATCGAGCCCGGCGAGGCGCTCGCGCATCTCATCGTTTACGGTGCCAACGTCGGAGAGGGCGGTGTTGACATCCCCGTTCACGCGCACCACGCGCGCCTGATTTTCCCGGGTGATGTGGGCAGGGCCTTCGCCAAGTGAGAACGACGCTACATCACGCAGAGCTACGGGACTGCCGTCGTTGCGAAAGAGGAGGATCCCGCCCAGGTCGTCGGCGGTGGCACGCATCTCGCGTGGAAGCAGCACCCGCACATCATACTCGGCCGTACCGGTGGAAAACTGGGTCGGCACGTACCCATCCACCGCTGTGCGCACCATCTCGCCCACTTCAGCCACGTTCAGGCCCAGGGCGGCGGCCCGCTCGCGGTCGACGTTGATGTTGAGGAGCGGACTCCGATCGTCGCGGGCCAGCTCGAAGCTGCTGAGGCCCTCAACGTCCTGGCCCAGCTCCATGATCTGGCGGCCAAGGCGATCGAGCTCCGCCTGGTCATCGCCCACCACGGCAATGGACACATCCGCGCCCGCCATGGTGGTGCGGATTCCCGGAATGCTGGGCGGCGAGGCGGAGGCGCGACCACCGGCCAGGTCCAGCTCGTCGAGCTTTTCCTGGAGCTCACGCACCCACACGGTGGCGGGCATGGCGCGCGTGCTGGCCGGGGTGAGCTGGATCGACCAGCGGGCGGTGCCGGGCCGCTCCGAAATAACACCGCCCGAGAGGTGCCCGCCCACCATCGTAAACACGTTTTGGATATACGGCATCTCGTCGAGCACATCCTCCACCATCGCAGCCGTGCGGTTCATCTCCTCCGGCGTGGTGCCAGGCGGCATCCGTACGTAAGCGCCCACGTTGCCGTCGTCCACGGCGGGCAGAAACTCATTGCCCAGGTCATCGGCCAGGTACAGGGAGAAGGCCAGCAGGCCAAACGCCCCTGCAATCACCACCCAGCGCCACTGCAACACCCGCCGGGCGCCGTTCTTGTAGCGCGTGGTCAGCCAGCCCAGCCCGCGGTTGAAGCCCCGATGGAAGGCCGACGTCTCCAACCCACTTTTAAACCGCACCTTGGCCAGCAGGGCGGCCAGCATGGGCACCAGCGTGAGGGCTGCGGCCAGCGAGGCGACAATGGCGAAGGAAATCGTCAGGATGAGCTCGCGAAAGAGCATCGCCGCCAGCCCGGTAATGAGCAGGAAGGGCACCACCGCGGCCAGGTTGGTCATGGTAGAGGCAATGACCGCGGAAGCGACCTCGCGGGCGCCCTCATGCGAGGCGTCTTCGCTTTCCTTCTGTAACGCCTCGCGGTGGCGCGAGATGTTCTCCAGCATCACGATGGCATTGTCCAGCAGCAAGCCCACGCCCAGCGCCAGGCCCCCCAGGCTCATGATGTTGAGGGTGAGGCCGCTGGCGCCCATGAGCGCAAACGTGGCCATGATGGCGATGGGGATGGACAGGCCGATCACAAAGCTCTTGCGCAGGCTGCCCAGGAAGAGGAGCACCACCAGCATGGCCAACACGCCACCGAGGATGGCCGCGGTGGTAACCGCGCCGATGGAGGACCGGACGAAGAAGGACTGATCGGTCGTCGGCTCATAGCGAATGTCGGGAGGGATGAAGCCGCTGGCCTCCAGGCGTTCCATCTCGCCGCGGACGGCGTCTACCACTTCCACGGTGTTCGCATCGGGCAGCTTCGTGACCGATAGCCGGGTGGCCGGCTCGCGGTTCAGGTTGACGAACAGGCGTTGCTCCTGATGGTGGTCCCGCACCTCGGCCACCTCACCCAGCGCTACGCGGTCGCGGGAGCCCGGGATGCGCAGCTGGATCTGCTCCAGGTCCTCCACCGACGCAAACCGCCCGTCCGTCTTGGCCATCACGTCAAACGTCTCCGACGTCACCTGCCCGGCGGCAATGTCGCGGTTTTCGCTGGCAATGGTTTCGCTGACGTCGTTTACCGTGAGGCCGTAGGAGGCCAGGCGGTCTTGGTCCACAATCACCTGGAGCTCCCGGACAAGCCCGCCCGCGACCTCCGCCGACCCGACGCCCGAGATCGACAGCAGTTGCGGCGCCAGTTCGTTCTCCATCCAGTCCCGCACCTGCAAGGGCGAGCGGGTCTCTGAGCTAAAGCCGGCCTCAAAGACGGGCGCGTCGTTCGGGTCCATCTTGTAGAGGCGCGGCGGGTTGATGTCGGGCGGCATCTGCGTGCGCGCCATCTCCAGGTTGCGCGAGGCGTCCTGCAGCGCCAGGTCGATGTTGGTGCCGTACTCAAAGATGAGGTTGACATTGGTGCGCCCTTCGGAAGCCCGGCTTGTTAGCTCGGCCAGGTTGGGGGTAGCGGCCAGGTTGCGCTCCAGCACGCGCGTAATCTGCTGCTCCATCACCTCGGGCGCCGTGCCCGGGTAGTTGACTGTCACCCGGATCTGTGGATAGGTCACGTCCGGCAGCAGGTCGATCGGCAGGCGATCCACAAAGAAAAAGCCCAGCACGATCACCACGGAAGCCAGCGCCATGGTGCCGATGGGCCGGCGGATGGCGGTGGAGGCGAGGCCACGCCTTTCAGCGGGAGGCGGTGTTCCGTCGGCAGGCGCATGACCGTTATCAGATGAAGCGTCCATAAGGCCGGGGAGGCAGGTGAGTCAGGGCGCGGTCGGCATCGCGGTAGGGGTAGCGTTACGGCGCGTCCTCGGAGGCGGTGGGGGCAGTTGGCACGCCGGAGCCGTCCGGGTCGTCGCGTTCGGGATCGGAGGGATGGTGCACCACCCGCGCGATCCGCACGTGCTGGTCCTCGCGGAAGTTGGCCGGGTTGGAAGCCACGGCATAGAGGCCTTCCTCCGCCCCATCAAGAATCTCGGTCCACCCCCGGGAGGAGCCCCCCGTCGTCACCGGCTGGCGTTTGAGGCGGTCGTTGGTAATCACAAACAGCACGTCCTGATCGTCATCAGAGGCGAGCAGCGCCTCGGTCGGCACCGCCAGCACACCGGCCCGGCGGTCCACCAGAAGCGTGGCGCGCGCAAGGTAGCCGGGGCGCACCTGCCGGAAGGCTTCGTGGTCGGGGTCGAGCTGTACTTCCACGCGCACCTGCCGGCTGTCGGCGTCGGCCTGCGGAAAGATCCGGCGGATGCTGGCGTCGAAGGTGTGGTCGGGGAGGGCATCGAGGCGGACGCTGACGGGGTCGCCCACCGCCAGCCCGCCCACGTTCAGCTCGGAGACGCCGGCGTGCAGCACGAGGGTGCTGGTGTTGGCCACCTCAAAGGCGGCATCCGCTGTGGAAATGGCCTCGCCGGGCTCGATGTGACGCGCCGTCACCACGCCGTCGGTGGGCGCGGTGAGCGTCCCAAACGCCACCCGCCGCTCCCAGAGGCGCACCTCGCTCTGGGCTACGGCCAGGTCGGCCTTCTGCTGCTCGTACGCGGCCTGGCTGCTAAACTCACGGGCCCGCAGCTCCTGCACGCGCTCGTACGCGGCCTGTTCTTTAGCCTCAAGGGCCCGAGCGCGGTCCAGCTCAGCCTGCTGCTCGCTCAGGTCAAGTCGGGCCAGCACATCGCCGGCCCGCACGCGGTCGCCTTCCTCCACGCGTACCTCCTCCACGGTGCCCGTCATCTGACTGGCGAGGGAGACGGTGCGCAGCGCCTGTATCTGCCCCGATACGGTGATGGAGCGGGAGAGGTCGCGCGGCAGAAGCTCCACCACACCCACTGGCTGGGCCCGCTCCTCCGCGGCTTCTTCCACGGGGGGACCATCGTCGCCGCTCTCATCCGAACACGCCGCCAGGCCCAGGAGCAGGGCCAACGTGAGAAAGCAAGACCAGGGAAAGACACGCATGCGGTGGGACGTCCGTACGCTTCGGTAGGAAAGGAATAACGTAGAAGAGGTGAACATTCGTACCGAATGGGCTGTTTCGTCCCCGTTTTCCCCTGCTGCCTGCCCTGGTACCATTGTATGCGCTACGACCCCATCAAAGATCGCCTGCAGGCCTGGGCGGACCGTCATCCGGTGCTGCGCCGCCTGTTTTACGGCGTGCTGAACGTCCTCTTCCTGCGCGCCTGGTACGTGCGGCGTCTGGTGCGTAAGCTCCTCCCGCGCGACCGCCCTGTTCGGGTGCTGGACGCCGGCACGGGCTTCGGGCAGTATGCCTACTTCGTGGCGCGGACGTTTCCGCTGGCTGAGGTGACAGCGGTGGATGTGAAGGTGGACTACCTGGCCCGCGCGCGCCAGTTCATCCGCCAAACCCCGCAGGCCGGCCAGGTCACGTTTCAGGTGGATGACCTCACCGACCTGATGGTGGAGGGGCCCTTCGACCTGATCCTGTCGGTGGATGTGATGGAGCACATCGCCGATGACGAGGCGGTCTTCCGCCATTTCAAGCGTGTGCTGCGCCGCGGCGGGCACGTCGTCATCAACACGCCCTCCGACAAAGGGGGATCAGATGTGCAGGAAGCAGGCGAAGCGTCGTTCATCGAAGAGCACGTGCGCGATGGCTACAGCCCGGCGGACCTGCGGGCCAAGCTGGAGCGGGCGGGGCTGGAGGTGGTGGACGTGCGCTACACCTACGGCCCGTACGGCGCGACAGCCTGGCGCTGGCTCATTCAGCGGCCGATCCGGTGGGTGGGGCGGTCGTGGACGTCGCTGGTCCTGCTGCCTCTGTATTACGCGGTGACGCTGCCCATAGGGCTACTGCTGCATATGCTGGACCTCCGCTCAGAAAATGACACGGGCACGGGGCTGCTGGCCGTCGCACGCAACCCCTCGGAGCCGATGCCGTAGGAGCACTCGAGTCGTTTCTCTCTCATGGATCTCCCATCGCTCATGACCTCCGCTCTACGCTCGTTTACGCTTTTGACGGCCGGCCTGCTGTGCCTGGCCTTGCTGAGCACGCCCGCTACGGCCCAGGACCAAGAGGCTGAGAGCGCGGCCGATCAGACGGAAGAAGCCCGCGAGGCCGCGGATGCGTGGCTGGCGCTCTTTGACGCCAACGACATCGAAGCCACGTACGACACGGCGGCCGAAGCCTTCAAAACCCAGGTTGAGCTGCAAGACTGGCAAATGCAGGCCGAGCAGGTGAAGCAGGCCGTAGGCGAGCTGGATGGGCGGACGTACCTGGAGACCACGTACACCGACGAGCTGCCACAGGCCCCCGAAGGTGAGTACATGATCGTACAGTACGATACCCAGTACGCCAACCTGAACGTGACGGAGTTTGTGATCCTCGTTTTGGAGGAAGATACCTGGCGCATGGTCGGCTTCAACGCGCAGCCGCAGCAAGAAGGCCAGTAGGCGGCCCGCTGAGCATCGATACCTGAGCCTGACGTTGGCGCGGTACTAAAGCCGTCACCGAACACGCTCCGCGGGGTGGGCCCGGTCGGGGCGATGGCTGTTACTTCCCGCACGCACAGCGCGTCTGTATTGGCAGCTGCTGTCCTTAGGTGGAGTCCGTCTCAGGCCGTGCCCATGCGCTCGTTGCTTCTTGCCGTCGTGGTCCTCGGATGCATCTCGTGCTACCCGTTGCTGCCGCAGGCAACGGCAGCCGATATGTCGCCAGCCGAACCGGCGATGTATGCGGCGTCGCCTCCCGTCTTGTCGTCCGCTCCTCCCACGCGTTATGCTGGCCGTAGCTGGTGTGAGCGCAACCCGCTTGCGTGTGTCATCGATGTTATTATCGAAGGGATTCTTGCTCCGGTCTTTGGCGCCATTTTAAGCGATGCGTTTTCGGAAGCCCGGTCCGCCGTTACTTTACGCGACACTCCCTCCGCTTCGGTGCGCCTCGGCCGTACGGTTTTGTACGAATCGGCCTATGGTCCGCTCGTCTTTCCGTACGTGGCCGTGGGTGCGTACGGGCAGGCCGGCGGGCCCGGGTTGCGGGGGCGTGCTTCCGTCACCCCGTTTCTAAAGACGGCCCTTGGCGCGCGCACGGATGTGTCGACGTGGCACCCGGTGCCGCCCGGGTGGACGGAGCGGGTGCAGGTTTCCGCCGAGGTGCAGTGGCTGAGCAACAGAAGCGTGCCCGACCAGCTCTGGGTTGAGCTGGCGCCGGGGGTGACGTTGTCGGAGGGCCGGCCGGCGTCCCGCGTACACCTGACCGCCGCGGTAGCCGTGGCCGGGGATCTGCGCTCCACCGTCTGCCCGGGCTTGGGGCTGGAGTTTCTGTGGTGAGGGGCGTGGGTGGCAAAAAGCTGTAGGTACAGGCATCGAAGGACGCGCTACCGCCCCTGCGCCCCCGAAGCCATCCTCGAGTTGATCGAGCGCCAAGATGCTGGGTTGGAGAATGTCAAACCGCCCGCTCCACATCCATCTGAAAGGCCCGGATGCGATGGTCGGTGTCATGCGTCATGTTGAACTCGGCAATCGCGTCCATAAAGGCTTGGGCTTCGTCATCGGCTACAAAGGCCCAGGTGAGCGTTGAGTAGGCCGGATGGTTGGCGTGCCCAAACCACCCGATGTCTGAGGCGGAGGCTTCGCCCGCGTGGTAGTGGCCGCGAATGTCGATCTCACTAAACACCTGAATGGCGTGGGCCTGGTAGAGCCGGTGCAGATCGTCGCGGTAGGCGTCGATACCCATTACGGCGACAAGTTTCATAGGGCAAACCTTGTTTATTAGTCGGAGGGCGAGTCAGGCGGATCCTCGGCAGAGGGCGGGCTTCCGGCCGTTTTGTCTGACGGAGCGCTGGAGGTCGAAGGAGCCGCGGGGCTGCTCGCACGCTCGTCGCGTCCGCGTTCTTCAGGCGATTTGCGGCGCTCCAGCATAAAGTAGACAAGCGGCACAATGAGCAACGTGAGCGTAGTGGAGGCTACGACACCACCAATGAGGGAGATCGCCAGCCCCTGAAACACCGGGTCGAGGATGATGACGAAGGCGCCGATGGCCACCGTTCCGGCGGTCAGTAAGATGGGACGGGTCCGCACTGCCCCCGCTTCGATGACGGCTTGCCTGAGTGGAACGCCGTCGCCGAGCCGGATGTCGATAAAGTCGATGAGCAGCACGGAGTTGCGCACCATGATGCCGGCCAGGGCGATGAACCCAATCATGGAGGTGGCGGTGAAGAACGCGCCCATGATCCAGTGCCCGATCACCACGCCGATAAGCGAAAGCGGGATGGCCACCATCATGACGATAGGCGTCGTAAGCGCCTGAAACCACCCTACAATCAGCAGATAGATGATCACCAGCACCACGGCAAAGGCAATACCCAGATCCCGAAATACCTTGTAGGTAATGGCCCATTCACCGTCCCACTTCAAGAAGTACGCGTCGTCGGCCGTTGGCGGGCCGGTGTAGAGCGTAGACAGGGTGTACCCCGCGGGCATATCGACCTCGTTGAGGCGGTCTTCGATGGCGAGCATGGAGTAGACGGGGCTCTCCACCTCGCCGGCCACATCAGCCGTCACGTAGATCACGCGCTGTTGGTTTTTGCGGTTGATGCTTGTGCGCCGGGTTGTTTCGGTAACGCCCACGAGGTCGCCCACCGGGACCACCGTGCCCGCCTGTGTTTGGACGGGCATGGTGCGGAGGGCCTCCAGGTTCGAACGGTCGGCCTCTTCCAGCCGCACCTCAATGCCCACCAGGTCCTGCGCGCCCGGCACGCGGAGGGTGGACACGTGGGCGCCGCCGATCCCCATCTGCATGGCCTCGGCAACGCGCCGGGCAGAAACCCCCATCTGCATGGCTTTCTCTTTGTCCACATCGAACGCATACCGCACCTGATCGGCCTCCACCGTCCAGTCCACATCGACTACTTCATCGGTGGAGGCAAACAGCGCCTTCACCTGGGAGGCGATATCGCGCTGCGTTTCGGCGTCGGGGCCGTAGATTTCGGCAACGAGCGTCGCCAGCACGGGCGGCCCGGGAGGGACTTCAGCCACCTTGATGGTAGCGCCGTGGCGGGCGCCAATCGCTTGCAGCGCAGGGCGCATTGACTTAGCAATGGGATGGCTTTGCTGCCTGCGGTCGGTCTTGGGGCGCAGGTTGACCTGGATGTCGGCCTGATGGGGAGCTGAGCGGAGGTCATACTGCCGCACCAGGCCGTTCAGGTTGATGGGTGACGCTTCAGCGACAAACGTCTGGTAATTCACCACCTCGGGTTGCTGGGCGAGGTAAAGGCCCAGGTCCCGGGCTACCGCCGCCGTGCGCTCCAGGGGCGTGCCTTCTGGCATGTCGATCACCACCTGAAACTCGTCCTTATCGTCGTACGGCAGCATTTTCACCGTGACGGCCTGAAAGTAGAAGAGCGACAGCGAGGCCAGCAGCAGCACAGTCGTACCGCCGATGAAGCCCCACCGCCACACGGGGTTTTCAAGGAGTGGGCGAATAGCGGCCTCGTACCAGCGGTAAATGGTGGTCTCCTCAAGCTGATAGGCGGGGGTGTCCTCGGAGGGCGGGGCGGTATCGAGCAGCCGGTAGGCCAGGTATGGGGTGATGGTGAGTCCTACAAACAGGGAAAACAGGGCGGCCACCGAAGCGCCAATGGGCATCGGGCTCATGTACGGCCCCATCAGGCCCGACACAAACGCCATGGGCAGCACGGCGGCAATCACGGTGAAGGTGGCCAGGATGGTCGGATTTCCGACTTCATTGATGGCGGCCAGCGCCGCCTGTGCAAAAGGAAGGCGCCGCATCTTGAAGTGGCGTTCCATGTTCTCGGCCACGATGATCGAGTCATCGACCACAATCCCCGTCACAAAGATAAGCGCAAACAGCGTGATGCGGTTGAGGGTGTACCCAAACATGTAGTACACAAACAGCGTGAGCGCAAAGCTGATGGGCACCGACAGAAACACCACCAGCCCGCCCCGCCACCCCATGGTAAGGCCAACGACGAGCGTGACCGTGAGGATGGCAATCAGGAGATGGAGAAAGAGCTCGTTGACCTTGTCGGAAGCGGAAGCCCCGTAGTTGCGCGTTGTGCTTACCATGACCTCAGCAGGAAGCAGCGTGGGGCGCGTTTGCTCCAGGGTTGCCAAGACATTTTCGGCGACCGACATGGCATCAGCGCCGCCACGTTTGGCCACGGCGAGCGTCACGGCTGGATAGGTGGCCAGCGGCTCGGCTGTCCCCGTCGCTTCGCCGGCCGGGGGAAGGTGGTGAGCGCCGTACCCAAACTGCACGTAGCGCTCCGGCTCGCCGGGGCCATCGGTCACGGTGGCAACGTCGTCAAGGTAGACGGGCGCTCCGTCGTGCACGCCGACTACGAGGCGGCGCACGTCGTCGGCATGTTCGAGGAAGGGGCCGGTTTCCACGAGGTACTCCGTGTTGCCCGACCGAAACGACCCGGCCTCCAGTTGCTGGTTGGCCGCCTGCAGCTGCTGCGCGATTGCGGGGAGGTCCAGCCCATACGCGGTAAGGCGGTTCGGATCGGTGCGCACCCGAACCGTGCGCGAGCGGCCCCCGATGACGTCGATCGCCGCTACGCCATCGGCGCGTTTTAGCACCGTGGCCAGTTCGGTGCCCATGCGGCGCAGGGCGTAGTCGTCGTAGGTATCGCTGTGGAGCGTAAGCGCCAAGACGGGCACGTCGTCTACGTCGCGCGTCTTGATGAGCGGCATGGAAGCCCCCGGTGGCATCTGCTCCATCCGCTTCAAGATCTGCTCATAGAGCTTTACGAGGCTGCGCGGGATGTCCTCTCCCACGTAGTAGCGCACGCTCACCGCGGCCTGCCCCTGCATCGCGGTCGAGTAAATGTATTCCACGCCTTCGATATTGCTGAGCAGGTGCTCCAGCGGCTCGATGATGCGGCTTTCTACCTCTTCGGGCGTGGCGCCGGGCTGCTCCACGAAGATGTCGACCATCGGGACCTCAATCTGCGGGTCCTCTTCTTTTGGGGTGAGCCAGATGCTGTAGATGCCGATGCCGAGGAAAGCGGCCATCAGCAGCGGGGTGATCTTGGAATGGATAAACGGCTGGGCGAGGCGTCCGGCCAACCCTGATGTAGAAGCCATAACAGTACAAAAAACAGTGCGTGAGCGAGTGGGGCCGTGCAGGGGGCGTTAGTCGTGCATCAGTCCTGCGGGATGATCGGATGCCCATCGCGCAGGCGCCCGTCGGCATGGACTACGTAGCGATCGCCCGGCTGCAGGCCCGACAGCACCTCTACCGCATCGCCGCGCTGCGTGCCGGTGCGGATCCATCGGAGCAGGGCCCGGTCATCGTCGCCAACCGCATAGACGCCGGTCAGCTGGCCCCGCGCCACCAGGCTTGAGGTGGGGACGGTGAGCAGCAGCTGTTCGCCCGTTTCGTGAAAGACCTGGGCGTACATGCCAGATTTAACGGCGGCCGGCGGATCGGGGAGTAGTACGCGCATCTGAAACTGCCGGCTGGCCGGGTCGCCGCTGGGGTTGACCTCGGTCACGCGCCCGGGGAGGTTTTCGTTGGCCGCGCCGATGGTTACGCGCACAGTATCGCCCACCGCCATGGCGCCGATGTGGCGTTCCGGCACCTGGGTGCGGACTTCCAGCACGCCGCTGGCTTCCAGGGTTAGCAGCGGTTGTCCGGGGGCAGCCATCGCCCCCCGCTCGGTGTGCTTCCCTATAATCGTACCGGCCGCAGGCGCCGTGATGGTGGTGTAGGTAAGCGACGCGTCGATTTCGTCAAGCCGGTTGGCAAGGGCATCGACCTGGGCCTGGGCGCGCTCATAGCCGGCCCTGGCGTCGTCGTGGGCTTGCTGCGTAGCACTGCCGCGCTGCAGCAGGGTGTCGACGCGCGCGAACTGCGTCCGAGCATTCTGTAGGGCCACCTCGGCCTCCTGTTGCTGCGCCTCCACCTGCCGCCGCTGCGCTTGGAGGTCACGGTCGCTGATGCGCGCCAGCAGCTGGCCTTCAGCCACGGGCGTGCCTTCACTGACGCGGACCTCATCCACGCGGCCCATCATGCGCGTGCTCAGCGGAATGCGCTCGGATCCCTCTACCGTACCTGTAAACTGAAGCTGGTGGGGATGGCTGCGCTCGGCCAGTTCGGCTACGTGCACCGACACCGGCGCGCGGTCGTCGGTCCATGCCTCAGGCTCGGCGCTTCCGCAGGCGGTGAGGCTGACCGTGAGGAGCACGGCGAGCACGAGTACACCGGCACGTGCGATGGGGGGCTTGGTAGCGGCGGTCATAGCGAAAAAGGCAGTAATGGGTAAAGAAGGTAACCACAGAAAAGGGGTGGTGCGCCTGGGGCTACGGCAGCCCTTGCTCCGTTAGCAGCTCGAGGCGAAAGCGGTTCACGGCATGGGTGTACCGTGCCTGCAGGGCGGCCAGCTCGCTGTTGGCGCGCTGCGTCTCGGCGTTGAGCAGGTCGGTCGTTTCTTCGAGTCCCTGCTCGAACCGGTCCGACCGCAGCCGGAATGACGCGCGGGCCTGCTCAACCACGGCTTCCGTTTGGTCGATGCGTTCCCGCGAGGTCTGTAGGGCTCGAAGCGCGGCCTCGATCTCGACTTCATTCTGCAAGGCGCGGTCGCGGAGCTCCAGTTCTGAGGCGCGGCGGTTCGCCTGCGCCTGCTGCACGCCCCCCACCTGTTCAAACCCCCCAAAGATCGTCCAGCGCAGCGACACCCCAACGGTCCAGTTCTGCCCTTGGGTGCCGAGGGGGACGGTGTCGTTCCATTCGTAACTGCCCTGCGCGTTTATCGCAGGAAGCAGTGCCGCGCGGGATGCACTAAGCCGCTGCGCTGCGGCCTCTCGTTGGAGGCGCAGGGCGCGCATGTCCGAGCGCTCGTCGTTCACCATCTGCACGTCGATCTGCGCCGGCACGTCGAGCGGGTCCGGCAAGCCGTCGGTTGGGACGATGGGCGTCGGGTCTTCGATGCCGAGCAGGTAGTGGAGCTGCCCGGTAGCATCATCTACGGCCGCCCGCGACTCGGTCTGATCGGCCTCCAATTCGAGCACCCGCACCCGTGCCGCTAAGACATCGGCTTCGGTGAGCATGCCCTGGTCGAAGAGATCTTCCGCTTGCGATTGGTTGCTGCGCGCAGCCTCAAGGGCGGTCGCTATCACAGATAGCCGTTCGCGTGCCAGCACCAGTCCGTAATACTGCATGCGTACGCGGAAGCGCACCATCTCGGCGGTGCGTTGCGTCCCGAGGCCTGCCGCTTGCGCCTGCCGCGTGGCAGCCCGGCGCTCAAAGAACCCGCCCGGGTTGAACACCGGCTGCTGCACCGTAACCTGTGTCGCATAATTTTCGACGCGGTCCGGATCGTTTAGCCGTTCGGGGGCAAAGTCGGCCTCGGTAATCGCTTGCTGCTTGAGCAGAAAGCCAAACGCGTTGAGGGGGTCGGTCGTCGCGGTGGCCCGTTGTTCTACCGACACCTGTGGCAGAAAGGTGGCCAGCGTCCGGCGCGCCCCCGCCCGGGCCGCGTCCGTTTCGGCTGCAGCCGTTCGCACCTGAAAGTTGTCGGCTTGGGCCCGCGAGATCGCCTCCTGCACCGACAGCGCAAGCGTATCGGGCACCTGCCCCTCGGCCACTGAAAGGCTCCCCAATGTAAGGATGCAGGCAACAGCGAAGGACAGGCGGGTCAGGGTCATGGTGCAGGTAGGGCCATGCGTATCAGTGAATGCCCACTATACAATCATTGAGTTGTGTATTGTTCCGGGAAGACTACACCGTGTCAAATGGCTAACCTCTATCATCCCTACGATACGTCGGTCAATATTCGCGAATATGGCCCCTTTAAACGATAAATGAGCCTAAGCAGCTGCGGTGAGGAGCCGTCGAGTGGCCTATGGAGGCTACGGAGGGGACACGTCCTCAGGGAGCAATGTGCAACTTTAAAGTTGAATATAGATGAGATAAATCAATGCGGGATACGTTTGCCGTCCGTAGTGGATGGATTCAGCAGGTGCGAGCGGGGTCCGTTGTTGCTTACAGCCGCCCCCTGTGGTAGCAGGTTCGCCTGCGTCTTGCGCCCGGCCGCCATGCAGCGTATGACACGGCTGCTCAGGCTGCCATTGCCTTCCGCTCCCTGATCCATTGCCGCATGGCGTTAGGCGACATAATTTCCGGGTCCCCGTAGTCGGCCTCCCCGGCATCCACCAGTTCATCGGGAAGGTGGTCAATAATCGCCTCCAGGTCCCGGTAGTCGTCGATCTCCTCGTCGATAACGTCCGCCATATCGCGGCTGAAGGAAGTGTGCAGCAAGTCGTGATGTCGGAGAGCGCGGACCAGCCCCAGCAGCAGGGTCTCCCAGGTGGTCATGGGTATCTGCTTGGCAGTGGCCGACTCCGCGGCGGAGTCGACAAAGGCAAACGGCCTCTGGGCGAATTCCTCCCCCATCGAAAGAAAGGCAGCGATCCAGTCGGTATCGAACGAGAAGTCGAAGACCGTGGGGGTGGCGATGATGCGTTTCAACAGGGCGGCATCGTAGAGCTTAAAGGCCGCCTGTGTGTCCGCAATGTCGCGCGAGAGGATGGCGTGGCCTGCCATGCGTTGCATGTGGCGGAGGTTCTTGATCCCGATCCCCCAGCGCGCACCGTCTTTCACCAGCACCGACGCCGGATGCTTGCGGTTGCCCAGCACCACGCGCGTACCCTCATTCACGTAAGGCTCCACCAGCAAGCCGATCTGCCCCAGGTGCACCGAGCTATCGGCGTCTGTGTAGATGACGGCATCCACGCCGTCGTCAATGGCCTGCAGGCTCCCAGCGATGATCGCGCCGGCCTTGCGCGAGTCGTCGACGGAGGAGAGTTGACGGAGCGGGCCGTCTGCCGCCGGCAGATACTGCGCGAGATGCAGTACGTTAACCGGTCTCGCCGGGTCGTAGGTAGCGGCGATCGCCTCGGCAATCTCCCCACTGCCATGCGGGCAGCCGTCGTCCACCGCGTAGAGCGACCAGCGCACCGGCGTTCCGCGGCAGACCCAGTCCAGCTGCTCGATCTTCCGCCGGAGCGCATCTTCCCCGAACGGATTGCCGTCACTGCGGGGATGCAGCCGGTTTTGCTCGCCCCACATCGCGAACACGACCGCGACGTGCACCGGTTCTGTGACCGACAGCATCTGTCGGCGCGAGCGGTACAGCATGGCCGCCATCCTGAACTCAAGCGGCGCGTCCGCTTCGCTCGTGGCTTCGTCCAGTGCCTGTGGGGTCAGGTCGTCAGCAGCCAGCATCCGCTCCGCGAGAAGGCGCAGGCTCCGGTGGTGCGCAGGGTCGGTAAGATCAAAGGAGATGCGCGCCCCGGCACGCCAGGTGTCGATTGTTGATTGATGAGCCATAGCGTGAGCGCCGTCCTCGGCAGGATGGTGGGTGGTGCAAGGACCCCCTAAATGGCGGGGCCTGCCGCTTGTTCGGGTAGCCGATGTCTTGCCGAGCAGCGCCACAAGGGCTGGCGGCGGCGATTGGGCATGCTACGGTCTATCCCCGCGCTTGCGGGGCCACCATGCGCGCGACAGATGGCCAGCTGATGGCGTCGGGTCTACCCCCGCGTGTGCGGGGGCACCATGTTCAGGCAGCCTCGGGAATATTGCCCGACTTATAGATTCGGACGTCGAACCGGACACCACGGTCAACGGCATCCTGCGCAAGCGCATAGACCTTACGTCCGATATCTTCTGCTACAAAATCCTCACCGCAATTTGAGCAGACGCGTGCGGGAACGCGCTGTACGACAATGACGGCCCCACCTGGCTCGAAGGTCAGCGTAGTATGCCCTGCTTCGAGAGATCCAATGCCGCATACGGGACACGTACGCTCTTTCGCCTTTTTCATCGCTATCTCCTTGTTCTGAAGTCGTCATCCCAACGTTCGGCGTCAGGCTCGTATACCGTAATGACTTAGGTAATCTCCTCAGCCGAGTCGTCCGCCGCTACAACGTGTACAGGACGCCCTTCTACCCATCCCAGCAGCAATCTGCTCGGAAGGGGTGTGTCTTCCGGGTATCTTCGAATGACGTCGTGATGCTCCAGCACTGCTCGAACCTCTTCGAAAGTGATTCCACGCTCCAGCATTCGCGTAATTGCATGCCCTTTGTATTCGATAATCGAGAATGCCATAGAGGAGCGCTGGTATCCGGTCCTTACACCATACAAGATAAGAATCGTTCAGGCAGATGCACCAATCTAAGATCCGAAATCGGCAGTTCAGAGTGAATGAGGGTCTATCCCCGCG
>LKNB01000064.1 GCA_001564055.1 Rhodothermaceae bacterium Tc-Br11_B2g6_7 | reverse complement strand
GAGTTTGCCGACAACCGGATTGCCGTACGAACGCTCACCGGGCAGGGCCGCTACAACTACACGCTGGGCAGCCGGCACGCCCTTGAAGGCGGCTGGTCGCTCCGCCAGTTCTTTTTTGACGATCGCATCGATGAAGGGTCGACCGTAGAGGGCGTTGTGGACCGCGATGGCACCGAAGGACGCATCGAGGTAGAGCGGCTTGAGGACACCGCCACGCTGACGTCGAGCCAGGGCAGTGCCTACGCGCAGGGCGCCTTTGACGTGCTGCAGAGCGCGCCCAACCGCTGGACGGCTACGGTGGGCCTACGTGCTAACTATTTCTCTCTGAATGACGAGTGGACCTTCTCCCCTCGCCTTTCAACCCGGTTTCAGGCTACCGATCAGCTTTTGCTTATGGGCGCCTGGGGGATCTACCATCAGCCGCCCACCTACCGGGAGCTCCGGGGCAAACCGGAGCCCGGTGAGAGCATTCTGGGCACCCTCAACCGCGACATTGCTTCCCAGCGCTCCAACCAGTTCGTGCTGGGCGGGGAGTATTTCTTGGAGCAACGCCGGCTGTACCTGCGTGCCGAAGCGTATTACAAGGACTTGAGCAACCTTATCTCCTACGACATCGATAACGTGCGTGTGCAGTACTCCGGGGAGAACGACGCTGACGGGTACGCTTACGGATTGGACCTGCAGGTGCGTGGCGAGTTTGTGCCCGGGCTTGAGAGCTGGGTCAACTACAGCTACCTGAAGACTGACGAGCGCTTTCGGCCCGCCTTCCAAAACGACCGCAACAGCGGAGCCGTCCCTCGACCGACCGATCAGCGGCATACGTTTTCACTCTTCGTGCAGGACTACATCCCTACCGATGACGACTATCGCCTGCACCTGCGCATTCTGTTCGGGAGCGGCCTACCTTACACCCCTCCCGTCGCCGACGATCAGCGCGTGGGGTCGACGGTGGTGCAGGTCCCGGGTGAGCGGCATTCAGCTCGATTTATCGAGTACCGTCGCGTAGACCTCGGCATCACGCGCGACCTCAAGCTGGCCAACAACCTCTTTGGCCGGCCCGTGACCATGCACCTTACCGGAGAGCTCCTGAACGTCTTCGACATGTCGAATGTCATCTCCTACTCGTGGTTTCCGGATGAGGACGGCACGTGGCAGCGCGTGCCCACCCGGCTGACGCCCCGCACGTTTAACCTGCGCCTGTCGGTCGACTTTTAAACCGGACCTGGTCCTCCGCTACAGAATCCACACGAAGAATACCACGGCTACGGTGGTGGCCATCACGAGCAGCGTAACGGGAAGCCCCACTTTGAAGTAATCCACAAAGCGGTACCCGCCAGGACCCATTACCATCAGGTTCGTCTGGTAACCAATGGGGCTGATGAAGCTGGCAGAGGCCGCGATGGCGACGATGACCGCGAAAGCGATAGGGTCGACGCCCAACTCCACGGCAGTGGCCAGCGCGATGGGCACCATGAGCGCAGCGGCCGCATTGTTGGTGATGAGCTCCGTCAGAATGTTGGTGACGACGTACAGGCCCAGCAACACAAACACAAGCCCCCCAGCAGCGGTGACGGATACGATGCCGTGAGCGGCGGCCGCGGCCACGCCGGTGACTTCGAGCGCGCCGCCCAGCCCCAGCGCGGAGGCGATCACGATGAGGACCGGGACGTCGATCGAATCCCTCGCATCACCGACGGTGATCGCGCCGGATGCCATCATCAGAAGTGCGGCTACGAATGCAGCGGTGACGAGCGGGATCACACTGGTGGCAAAGGCCAAAATCATGGCCGCCAGAATCGCAAGAGCCAGCGGGGCCTTACGAGGCGTCGGGCGGGGGCGCGGAGCACGGCGCGGTGCAACGAGATAGAAGACCGACCGGTTGGCGTTCCATCGGTCGTCGAACCCTTCGCGAGCTTCAATAATCAGCAGATCTCCGGCCTTAATCGGCACGCGACCGAGAGGGCCCTCGAGCCGCTCATCTCGGCGCTGAATGGCCAAGACCACGCCGCCATAACGCTCGCGGAAATTGACTTCTTTCAGGGTTTTGCCGGCAAACTCCGCCGACTCCGCCACGACGGCCTCAAAAACCGGCAGCCGCTCCTCCCCATCCTCTACTACCGATTGGTGCGGCGGCCGAAGTCCTTCGCGCTGCAACAGTTGGTAAAACATGTTGATCTTGCCTGACACCGTCAGCGCATCTCCGCCCTGCAGCAGTACATCTGGGGAGGCGGGCATCAGCCGGCCGTCGCGCCGCACGTGGACGACGTACGCATCCTTTAACGCACGAAGGCCCGCTTCCTCCAACGTCTCCCCAATAAGGCGCGAATCCGGAGCGACCTCGACCTCAAACAAGCTTTCGCGAAACGCGGCCTGCGCTGTCGGCTGCGTGCTTCCATGATCGGGCAGCAGCCGGTGCCCTCCCACGGCGAAGTAGATTAACACGACAAACGTGATGGGAACCCCCACCCACGCCAAGTCAAACATCTGCAGCGGAGGAATATCAGCGTCAATCAGCAGGCCCGCAACCACGATGTTGGTGGACGTGCCCACGAGCGTAATCGTGCCGCCCACGATGGAGGCGTAGGACAGCGGGATGAGGAGTTTGGAAGCGGCTACATCGTGGCGCTCGGCCCATTCCTGCACCCGCGGCGTGAGCATGGCCACGATCGGCGTGTTATTCAAGAACGCCGAGAACACCGACGTGGGCGCCATGAGCCGCGGCAGCACCCGGTACAGGCTGCGGTTAGACGAGAAGATGATGCGGTCCAAAAAGCTGAGCGCCCCCGTTCGCTGTACACCAGCAGCTACCACAAAGAGCGACCCCACTGTGAGCACCGCTGGATTCGAGAACCCGGCAAAGGCCTGGTCCGGCGTGATGACGCCTGCAAAAAGCACCGCTCCCAATCCGCCTAAAAACGCCATCTCCACGCGCAACCAGTCCCGCAGCATGGCCACCACCACGACCACCAGCACCGCGATGGTGAATATAGCATCCCAGGGTAACGCGGCCATAGACAGACAGTAGGAGAATCTGGTGAGTAGATGGTACGAGCAACCGGTGGATCCGGGGCGATTGGTGCAAGCCAAGGTCCCAACGCCAAAGGCACTCGGAAGGTGCACCGACCAAAAACCAGCGGGCCTCTGACGGGACCCTGGACCCAGCAGGCACTCCGATTCACCCGCGCTACTGTTCGCGCGCTACCGCTCAGATGCCGTGGTATCCGTCGTCGTTGCCGGCGAGGCTGCGCCATCCCCCTGGCCCTTCCCTTGCCCATTACGGCTGCCGGCAAAGCGTTTCGGTACGAAGGCGTTCTTGATCTCTTGCAGCTTACCGGCTTCCTCCGCATCGTTGCTGCTGCTTTCGACTGCCGTTGCGACAAACGCAGCCCCGATACCCACGAATCCTCCCAGGATCAGGCTCAGCAGCACAATGAGCGTCCGACGCGGCCCCGATGGGCGGGACGGCACCACCGGCTCTTCCAGCACGGTGAGGACCGGCTCGCTCCGCTGTAGCTCAATCTGTGCCTGCGTCATCTGCGCCTGCACATCGCTGTAGAGTTGTTCAGCGAAGTTGACCTGGCGGCGCAGACGGTCCCGTTCGGTTCGCAGCGATTCGGTGGTGATGTTGCGGTTGCGGTCCATAAAGCTGGCCAGCCGCTCCTCTGCCTCGCGCAGGTCAGCGCGGGCATCCTCCATCCGCTCCTCCATGAAGCGCATGTTATCGCGCGACTTTTGCGTCCGGATGGACCGGACCCGCTCGGTAAGGTGGCGCGAGAAGCTATCCGCAAGGCCGGCGGAAAGGACTGGGTCCCCCGTGGTGACTGAAATCGACATGAGCCCCGTGTCGCGGTCGATGGCGGTGGAGAGTACGCTTTCGACTGCACGGATGGCACTCGCTTCTTCTTCGGAGAGCGCGCGCCGCTCCCCTCCTCCCAACGTCGCTACGCGGTCGCCGGCCTGCGGCTCGGAACCGCTGCGCATGAGGCCAAGCAGGGTGCCGGGGAGCCCAATGGTGTAGCTTCGAACGTGGCTCGTCCAGCCCGGCTCGCGGTTGACGTAGTCTACAAACGTCATCGACCGGCCCATCTCCTGCACGTAAAACGTATCGCGCACAACCGCCAGGCGCACCTCGCGGCTGCGCAAAATATCGGGATACGACTCTGGATTGAGCCCACTCGCCCCGCCGCCCACCCGGATGCCAGGCCCTTGCAATGCCGACAACCCACCGCCAAACGGGTTGCTGCTCTGCCCGTCTTCCACTTCGCGGACTACCTTAGCATCCGACGTATATTCTGCGGAGGAGGTGATGGCAATGGCCAGTCCCAGCAAAGCAAACACAATCACGCTACCCGTGATGAGTCGCCTTTTCCGGGCAAAGACCAGCAGGATGTCAAGCAGGGAAATCTCGTCCTCGGCGTAAGGACGCCGGTCGGACGCTGACGAGCCCGTTCGGGGCGTATCGTCGGGCGCGTTGTACGAAGGGCGAGGGTCAGACATGTGGCAGCAGGAAGGTGTCGAGACAGCAGGGTGCCGAATGGCTTGTTCAGTCCAGCGCTCGGCGGCTCAATACAATAATGGTAAGGGCACTGGAGAGGATCTGCGTGATGTTGGTGAGGGAATCACCAAGGTCAAACCCTTCATCCTCCCGTTCGGGTTCGCGCGTGACAAGAATAGTCGCGCCGTCCCCCACTTCAGGGGTGGTCTTAAACCAGCCGCGGTCCACACGGAAGGTGGCGCCAGAGGGCTGCGTGATAAAGATGCCTTCCGTGCGGTTGCGCAAACCGCCGGCGCGGTCGAGGTAATGCGTTACTCGCTTACCTTCCTCGAACCGAATAAGGCCTTCGTTGGCGACGTTGCCCCGCACGGCAACGGCATTGGGCTGGGTGGGAATGGTTACCTCGTCGCCCGGCTGGAGGATCACATCGTCCGAGGCGCGGCCCCGAATAGCGCGTTCCATCTCCACGATCACCTGCTCATCGCCGCGGACGAGCCGTCCCCCGGCGATGTATCCGGTGGGCCGCGCTCCCCCAGCGCGCTCGATTACGCTGCCGAGCGTCTCATTGTCCGAGAGCAAGGTGTAGTCGCCCGGAAACTGCACCTCACCGCGAACGGTCACCGTGCGCTGCTCCCGGAAATCGGGGTCGCTGCGGACGAATACGCGGTCGCGGTGCTCAAGCGCGTAGGAGCGAGCCGCATTCATGGCCAGCACCCGCTCGCTTGTGGGGTTGCCCGCGTCATCCGAAAAGCCTCCGGCCTCGCGCAGCGGCACCCGGCGGCTCTGGGCACGCTCGCGGGACCTACCGACGCGCTCTTCTCCCACCTCCGTGCGCGTGACTTCCACCTCCCCCAGAAACGCATCTTCCCGAAATCCCTCCACCTGCATGAGGGCATCTTCGAGAGTCATCCCGTCAAAGTAACGAATTTGCCCCGGCTCGTTGACCGCGCCGGTAACGGTGATGAAGCGTTCGCGCACGCGCTCCACGCGGTCGGAGTACACGCGAATCTCGTCGGCTGGCTGCAGGGTCTCGGTGGCAAAAGCGCTGGTCCCCGCCAGGACGCCGCCCAGGTCGAATGGAATGATCTCTTCCCGACTGCCGTCTGCGCTCTGGCGCAGCAGGTCGGCACGCTCCAAAAACACGGTCTTCAGGAATTCATCGTCCTGCAGGCCGCCCGCTTTAAACAGCAAGTCTGCCACCGTCATGTTCTCCAGGTAATCGTATGTGCCCGGGTTTAGCACCTCGCCACTAATCCGCACCTCCCGCTCTGCCCGGAGCTCCTGGGTCGTGTAGACGGCCAAGCTGTCCTGAGGGCGCAGAACGAGGTTTTGGGTGGGCTCGTCTTCCAGTACCTCGCTCAGGTTAAGACTGACGACCTCTCGGTCCAGGCCCTCCTGGAGGCGTATCAGCTCGGCCTGGGGCAGGTGCGCATTATCGGTCAGCCCATCGGCGGCCTCGATCAGGTCGCGAACCGTGCGCACTTGGGCGTTGAGGGCGTAACGCCCCGGTTGAAACACCGCGCCGCCTACGGACACTGCGCGGATCCGGCTTTGCCCCGCCAGTTGGCCTTCCTCCATTATGGAGAGAATGCGGACGCGGTCTTCATCTTCGATGCGCAGCCGCTCCTCCCCATCCAGCACGTTCAGCAGGTTTGCATCAATGACTTCGCGGGCTACAGAAGGGTCTTGCCGCTCGGCAAAGGGCACGACCCGCTCAATCTGAAACCGATTGGCGTACGCCGTGGAGCGCAGCCCCCCGGCAAAGTCGATCAAGTCCTCGAACGTCTCCCCTTCTCGCAGTTCGTAGATGGCGGGACGTCGGACTTCACCGCGCACGTGGACGGTTTTTCCCCGCGGTGGTACAAACACATAATCGCCGGCCTGCAGGCGCACATCGGCCTCCGACGTGCCCTCAAGCAAGAAGTCGTACAGGTCTACCCGAGCAACGGTCTCGCCGCCACGGATGATGCGGATGTCACGCAGCGAACCGCTGGTTTCAGGCCCGCCTACGCTGTAGAGCGCGTTAAAGACCGTGGAGCCGCTCTGCATGGTGTATCCCCCCGGCTGTGCGACCTCCCCGAGCACAAACACCTGGACCGGCCGCAGGCGCGCTACATTTAAATCCATAAAGATCGTGGGCGGGTCGGCAACAAGGCCCTCGAAGTTGCGCGAGAGCCACTGCCGCATCTCCTGGCGGAGGTCGCCCAACCGGCTACCGGCCACGGTAAACTGCCCCACGTTCGGTACAAAGACCCGGCCCTCCGGATCGACCTGCAGCTCGCGCTGAAACTCGGTTGCGCCCCATACCGTGAGGCGTAGCTCATCGCCCGGGCCTACGACGTACCCATCCCCGGCCGGAATAAGCTGGTCTGGTTGGAATGCGGTGGGGGTCGTCTCGAAGACACTGTAGCCGAAAAATGCCAGTTCGTCTTCCGCTACCTCCTCTCCTTCGCGCCGCACATTGAGCACCGCACGGGTTTGCAAAATACCTTCCGTCCCGGCACCATCCACCGCGCGGGCCACCAGGTTCCAGGGGCCAGTGGAAAGAGTTTCCGGAATCATAAATTCCCCTTCCCACACCCCATTGGTGCGGCTGCCCTCTGTGCGCCTCACCTGCTCTGCCCTAAGGGTGTCGCGCCGCGTGTCATTTAGCAGCATGAGCTCCACTTCAGCAATGGATCCGTCGTCGTGGCGGATCGGCACGCGGGCCATCACAGAATCGGCGACCGACACGGCACGGACACGGTCAGCAAAGGGATCGTCTTCCCGCACATCGCGCTGTCCCGCAAGTCCACGGACGCGGCGCTCCGAGCGGCTGTCTTCGGCCCGCTGCTGCGCATCCCGCAGGTCCGACCGTTCGCGTAACGCACGGCTCGTGCGCTGGCGCTCGGGTAGCATAATTTCGCGTGGCGTCAGCTCCGCGGGACCGGCCTGGTAGGGGGCGGTACGGCCGGTCCGCTCGGCCTGGCGCTCCGGCGTGGCACCGCGGGCCTGCTCCTGCGCCTCAATCAGGCTGCGCCAAAGGCGAATCTGGCTGTCCGGTACCCCGAGCTCCCGCGCGCGCCGCTCGGCCTGATCGGGATTGGACGGGTCAATGCCCAGCCGCTCAGCCTCCCGGAGCGCCTCCTGTGGCGAAATGCCCCGGCGGTCCAACTCTGCCTGCACATCGGGAGGCAAGTCGTCCGGATTGATGTCTTGGGCGTGAAGAGGGGCGGCGACGAGGGCAACCAAGAGCACCGCAACGAAGGTGGCATAGCGTACGCTACGTGTCATAAAACTTAGCTAAAGCGGAGTGGCACAAAAGGGCAGGCGGCGTAACGGGCACCACCAGCATACAGGTCTTTCACAGAGAGCAGGACGGTAAGAGTCCGACGCGCGTCCATGTGTTCCTTCCGTCAGCAGGCGGGCTGAGGCACCAGGACGACGGTATCTAAGTGGATACGAAGGTAAGCTAAGCATAAATAGCGCCAATCGTATCGGATCCGGAAAAGGATATGATGAAAGCTGCGTTCGTCCGAAAAAAGTGCTACGCTATGAAAGGGTTTCCTGCCGAGCCTTACCCTGTGGTTGGTACGCTGGTGGAACGCCCGCGCCCTACTCGCAACCTTATTCGCCTGTGACGAAGCCCTATGGAATCTAAAATTCACACCTACACGAATGACGACATCGAGGTCACCTACGATGTGAAGCGCTGCATTCACGCCGCCGCCTGTGTGAAAACCCTGCCTGATGTTTTCGACCCAGACAAGAGCCCCTGGATCGACCCGGCGCAGGGATCCGCCGATGCAATCGCCGACGCCGTCCACCAGTGCCCCACCGGTGCCCTGCAATACCAGCGCCGTGACAACGGGCCATCAGAAACCCCTCCTACCGAAAACACCGTTACCCCCTTTCCTAACGGTCCTCTCTTGCTGCGCGGCACCCTGGAGCTGGTTGACCCCAACGGCGATATACTCTTGACGGACACGCGCATGGCCCTGTGCCGATGCGGCCAATCGGGCAACATGCCGCTGTGCGACGGTTCGCATGCCTCCGCTGACTTCGACGACGCCGGCACCATTCCCGCGGGCCTGACCCGCACCGACGACCTTCCGGACGGATCGGCCACGCTGCGCATCATTGTTGAGGAAGGCAGCCCAGCAACACTACAGGGGCCGTTTCGGCTCGAAGGGGCTGAAGGCACGGAGAGCACGCACACCAAAAAAGCCTACGTGTGCCGCTGCGGGCAATCCGGCACAAAGCCCTTTTGCGATGGGTCGCACGCGGCTGCGGGCTTTAGCACCTGAGCCGTGGGTGCGTTCCGGTGCCATGCACCATGTACCTGATTTTGTGCTACGCAGGCGCTACCTTTAGAGCCGCTTCGTCTGCACGCCATCCGAACGCCTCTCTCACAAAACACCCCTCACATGAACTACGCCGTCATCATGGCCGGCGGTATCGGCAGCCGTTTCTGGCCGATGAGCCGCCGCGAACGTCCCAAGCAATTTCTAAATGTATTTGGCGACGCCACCCTCATCCAGAACACCGTGGCGCGGCTCCAGGGATTCATCCCCCCGGAACGCTGCCTGATCGTGACGCACGAGCGCTACGTGAAGCAGACGCAGGAGCAACTCCCTGCGGTGCCCCCGGAAAACATTCTGGCCGAGCCGATCAGCCGCAACACCGCCCCGTGCATCGCCTATGGTGCCGCTCGCCTCATGGCCGATGATCCGGACGCTACCATGGTGGTCCTCCCGGCCGATCATGTAGTCCGCAATGTGCAGCAATTTCACCGCGTATTGCAGGTCGCCATTGATAAAGCACAGGATCCAGGTGCGCTGGTCACGATCGGGATCACTCCCACTCATCCTGAGACGGGGTACGGCTACATTCAATTTGACGGCGACACGGCTCCGGATGCCGCGCTCCAACCTTACCCGGTCCGCACCTTTGCAGAGAAACCCGATCTGGCGACGGCTGAGCGGTTCGTAGACTCCGGCGACTTCCTCTGGAACAGCGGCATGTTCATCTGGCGCGCGGATACCATTCTGGGCCAGATGAAGACGCACCTGCCTCAGGCATATAACGCCTTCGCTGCCGCACAGGATGCCATGGGAACGCCCGACGAGAAAGAGGCCGTCCGCGGGGCCTTTCAGCAAAGCCCTCGCATTTCCATCGACTACGGCGTGATGGAGCGTGCCGATTCCGTATTTGTCGTCCCCGCCTCGTTTGGATGGAGCGATGTCGGCGACTGGCGCGCGGTGTACGAGATGCGCGAAAAAGATGAGCATGGCAACGTCTTGGAGGGCAACACGATCGTGCACGACTCCAGCCGGTCGCTCGTCTATGCAGAAGACCGGTTGGTTGTGCTCGTCGGTATTCATGATACAATGGTCGTCCACACAGAGGACGCTACGCTGATCTGCCACAAGGACAGCACGCAACAGGTCAAAAACGTGGTAGAGTACCTACACGCGCATCAGCTTGCTGCATACGCCTGAGGTTGGTAGGCGCCCTTTCCCAGCAGCACCTGCAGCGGTTGTGCCTCGGCATAACCGCTGCGTTACGTTTGGCGCCCGAGTTCAACAAAACTGCACGCCGGCCGCGCATCCCGCCCATGAGGTTGCCGTAGGGCTGCATGTGACTGGTTGGTCATCAGCTGACTGGTGAGTCACCTTTATGCTTTACGTTCCTTTATGCCATTATGTCTCATTCTTCTGCTGCGCCTGTTTCGCGTCGTGAACGCGAGCGCCAGGCCCGCCGCACCGCCATTCTTAGCGCAGCCCGGGACGTCTTTGCTGAACACGGCTACGCTAACGCGACCATCGACGAGATTGCAGAGCGCGCCGAATTCGGCAAGGGTACCCTCTACAATTACTTTGAGGACGGAAAAGAGGGGATTCTTTTCGCCGTACTGGATGATCTGTATGATGAAATTGTAGCGCTGATGGAGGCACATTTCGATCCGGACGCCTCAACGCCGGACGCGCTCCGGGCCTCCTTCCGGACCATGGCGGTTGCCGGGTTCGAATACTACATCGAGCGGCGTGCCCTCTTTTTCATCGTGGTGAAGGAGTGTAACCGCATGCTCTTCAGTGATGACCCGGAGCGCTCGCAGTACCTAATGGGGCAGTACCGCCGGATGGTGAATGTGCTCATGCCGGTGTTGCAGGAAGCTAAAGCCGCGGGCGCCATCCGGGATGTGCCCGTTGAAGCCGTGGCCCACACCCTGCTGGGCAACCTTGATGGCCTGATGATGCATCTCACGCTGGAAACCCGCTGGAACGACCAGGACCCAACGGACCTGATGACCGCCGAGGAAGCCGCTGACTTTATTACCACCATATTGTTTGACGGCCTGCTGCAGCGACCGTCCCCTTGATGCACCCCGCTCTTGTTCGCTTTCCCTGTTGCACTTTACTCCCTGTTCCGCCGCATGCGTCTCTTCTGCTTATTGCTGACGACCAGCTTCTTAGTGGGGCATGGCTTCTTTGCCCCCGCCTCCAGCACCGCGCAAGAGGTTCCGTTCGATACGCCCCCAACGGACTCAGACCCGTTGGTATTGACCGTAGACGAAGCCCTGGAGATCGCACTGCTCAACAACTACGCCCTGCGGCAGGCCCGCCTTGACGTGGAAGACGCAGATGCGCAGATCAGTGAGGCCTGGGGGCAGGTGCTGCCCAGCCTCAGCGCGAGTTCGCAGTACACGCGTAACCTGCAGGAGCCGAACCCTTTTGCCGGGAGTCAGGCCGGTGGCCTGTTTGATTCATTTGGCCTAATCGACTGGCTCGCCTTCAATGAGCAGGCCCGCACCGACGGCAGGCCGGGCACTGAGCCGATTCCGCTGGACGAATTTCAGCGGCTGCGGCAAGAGGGACTGGGCGAGGCGGGAATCGGGACGGACGATGGCAACCCGTTCGCTGTGCCCAACCAGTTTCAAGGAGGGTTGACGCTGAACCAGACCCTCTACAGCGCCAGTGCGTTTGCCGCCGTCCGTGGCGCGCGCCAGCTGCGCGAGGTCACTGAACAGGGCGTCGACCGAGAGACGCAGCGCCTGCTTAGCGATGTACGCGAGACCTTTTACCAGGCCCAGTTGGCGGCGGACCAGGCGCGCATCACCCGGCTCAGTGTGGATCGCGCTGAGGAAACGCTGAACGAGACCGCCCGCCGCGTGAGCCAGGGCACGGCACCTAAGTTTGAGCGCCTGTCGGCCGAGGTGCAGCTCTCGAATCTGGAAACCAACCTGCTGGAGGTCGAAAACGCCGCCGAATCCGCGCTGGACGGGCTGAAGCAGGTCATCGGCCTGCCCGTAAACACCCCCATCGAGCTGCGGGGCTCTATCGAAGACCTGGCAGGCGACGACCTTGTCCGCCAGGTGTCCATCGACGACGCTCTCGCGCGTGCCATCCAAAACCGCCCCGACCTGCGGCAAGCGGAGCTGGCCATTGAGCTCAATGAGATTCAACGCCGCATCACCCGTGGACAGCGCCTCCCCACCGTTAGCGCCTTTGCCAACCTCAATTACATTGGTAACGTGCCGGACGACCGGCAGTTTGTGCTGTCTGATCCCGACGATCCGTTCAGTTTTGAAACGGAGACGCGCGGCTTCTTCGACAGCTCGTTTTGGGATCCGGCCGTAAATGTGGGCATCAGCCTGTCCTGGAATATCTTCGACGGCAACCAGACCAGCGCCCAACTGCAGCAAAACAGCATCGAGATCCGTCGGGCTGAGGTGCAGCGCGACGAATTAGAGCAGGGGATTGTGCTCGAGGTAGAGCAGGCGATCCGGAGCCTTCGCACCGCGGCGCAGCGCATCCGGAGCCAGGAGCGAAACGTGGAAACGGCCGAGCTCAACTACGAATTTGCTCAGCGCCGGCTGGAGGAAGGCATGGCCCGTCCTATTGAGGAGCGGGAAGCCTCGCAGCAGTTGGACGAGAGCCGCCTCAATTATCTCCAGGCCCTGTACGATTACGCTATTGCCCTGAGCGCGCTGGGCACGGCCATTGGCGAACCGCACCTCCCGTTCGAGTCCAACGATCTTTTCCGCTTTACCAGCCGATAGGCACGCGCCGACCCGGCTCTTCCGTTACTATTGCTCCCTCTACCCACACCCATGTTACGCTCTCTTTTTTCGCCTCGGTCCGCGCCTCTTCTTCTCGCTGTCGTTCTGCTATCGGTGACGCTCACTGCCTGCGATGAAGGCGACACCGGCAACGCAACCAACGATGAGGCGCAGCGCGCCCTGCCGGTGGAAGTGTACACGCTGGAAGCCATGGACTTCCAGGATCGCGTCCAGGTAACGGGCACCCTGCGCGCGTTGGACGACGCCACCCTCTCTGCTGAGATAGGCGGCACCCTCCTTTCGCGTGCGGACCTTGGACGCGCCGTACGCTCCGGGCAGCAGGTGGCACGCATCGACCCGACCGAGGCGGAAGCTGGGGTCCGCCAGGCGGAAGCCAGCGTTCGCTCTGCCGAAACCCAGCTCAATCTGGCGGAGGACGCCTTCAACCGGCAGGAACCCCTGTACCGCGACTCCATCATTAGCGCGATTGAGTTTGAGCGGGTGCGGGCCGAACTGAGCAGTGCCGAAGCCGGGCTGGCCCAGGCGGAAAGCGCTCTCGATCAGGCCCGAGAGCAACTCCGTCGGACGTCCATCACCACCTCGTTTGCCGGCACCGTGGAAGACCACCTGGCCCGCCGGGGTGAACAACTGAACCCCGGGGAGCCCGTCATTCGCATTGTCAATACAGATAGCATGCGCGCTGACGTGGGCATTGCCGAGCGCTTCATGAGCCAGCTCCAAGTGGGTAGTACCGTGGAAGCCACCTTCCAGTCCTATCCCGGCGAAACGTTCGAAGGCCGCACCCTCTTTGTCGGTCGCACGATACGCCCCGGCAGCCGTACCATCCCGCTGGAGATCGAATTCCCGAACCCGGACGGCCGCCTCCGCCCGGACATGACCGCGCGCATTGCCGTGCCGCTGGAGTCGTTTGAAGATGTCATCGTCATTCCCCGGCGCGTCACGGAGCGCGATGAAGAAGGCACGCTCGTGTACGTCATCACCGACGATGACCGCGTGGAGAGCCGGATCATCGAAACAGGGCCCTCCTTCGACGGCCGACTGGTGGTGCTCTCGGGACTGGCGCCTGATGAACGCCTCGTCGTAGCCGGGCAAACGGCTGTTTCAGACGGCGACCGCGTAGAGATCCGCGAGACGTTCACCTCACTTGATGACGTCATGCTGCAGCCCCGGTCCACCCAGGCCTCCCGGTAGCGCCTCTCGTTAACGCTCTTTCCTGCTTACCCGCGCCGTCATGAATCTGAGCAACCTTTCCGTCTCCTTCCGCACCGCTGTGCTCGTGTTGGTGGTCCTGCTTACCTTCGGGGGGCTGGCCAGCTACCTCACCATCCCGAAGGAGGCCAATCCTGAGATCGAGATTCCGATTATCATCGTCTCGACGATCTTCCCCGGGGCCAGCCCTACGGATGTTGAGGGCCTCATCACCCAGCCCATCGAGCAGGAAATGCAGGGCATCACGGGCATCGATGAGATTCGCTCGACCTCCACTGAAGGGGCCTCCATCCTCGTAGTGGAGTTCTTGCCTGGCACGGACACCAACGAAGCGTTTCAGCGCGTGCGGGATCGCGTAGACCAAGCCCGGCCGGAGTTGCCCACGGACGCAGAAGAGCCCGTCGTGAACGAGGTCGACCTGTCCGAATTCCCCATCATGACGATCAACCTCGCCGGCTCCTATTCCATCTCCCGCCTGCAGCGCGTGGCGGAAGACCTGGAGGACGCCCTGGAGGTGGTGGAGGGCGTGTTGGAGGTGGACGTGATTGGCGGTATCGAGCGCGAAGTGCAAGTGGATGTGGACCTCACCACGCTGCAGGCCTATGGTCTCTCGTTCAATGCGCTGGTGGATGCGATTCAACGGGAAAACGTGAACGTACCCGGGGGCTCCATCGACGTCGACCGGCTCAACTACCTGGTCCGCGTGGATGGCGAAATCGACGACCCGGATGACCTCAACTTCTTCGTGATTGGCGCACCTGATGGGGTGCCCATCTATCTACGCGATGTGGCCGACATCGACTTCGGGTTTAAAGACCGGACATCGTACGCCCGACTGCGCGTTATTCAGGAAGAAACGGACGCAGGGGGGTACGCGACGGTGTTTGAGTCCAACACCTCCTCAGATGAACCCCTACAGGTCATCAGCCTGGAGGTTAAACAGCGCACCGGCGCCAACATCCTTGAAACGGCAGCGGGGGTTCGCGCTGCTCTAAACGAATTCGCTTTCCCCAGTGGGACGGAGTGGGTCATTACGAGTGACCAGAGTGAGGACGTGCAGGAACTGGTCAGCGACCTTGAGAACAACATCATCAGCGGCCTACTCTTCGTCGTGCTCGTGCTGCTGTTCTTCCTTGGGGTGCGGAATGCCTCGCTGGTCGCTATTGCCATTCCCCTGTCGATGTTTATGTCGTTCCTGGTACTGCAGGCCATGGGCATCACCCTCAACTTTATCGTGCTGTTCACCCTCATCATTGCCCTGGGGATTTTGGTGGACAACGCCATTGTTATTGTAGAGAACATCTACCGGCTGCGCGAGGAAGGGCTTGGGCGGCTTGAGGCGGCGCGGAAGGGGGCTGGGGAGTTCGCGGGTGCCATCACCGTAGCTACCGCCACCACCTGCCTGACCTTTGCCCCACTCTTGTTCTGGCCGGGGATCACGGGCGAATTTATGAGCTTCCTCCCGCTTACGCTCATCATTGCGCTGCTCTCCTCCCTCTTTGTGGCCATCTTCGTGAGTCCGGCACTGATGGCGATCTTTGGCCGCACGCCGGATGAGGAGACGCCCCCGATCCCGCGCGCGGGGTGGTACATCATCTACGGCGCGCTGGCGGTGGGCGTGCTGGTGCTTGGTCTGGCGAACTGGCAGACATTGCTGGTTTTGGCGGTGGCGATCCCCATCGCCTACCTGTTCTTTCGGTTTGCGTTTGCCCCGGTGTCCGACCTCTTTATGCAGCGCTTAATGCCGCGCCTCCTGGCGTACCATCGCATGCTGCTAACCTGGGCGCTCAGGCGTGACTATAGCGGGGACCGGGCCATGCTGACCAATACGTTGGCGCTGGGCTCGTTTACCGGGGGCGTGCTCCTGCTTATCCTTGGCGGCCTGACCACCCTCGTCAGCATGACAGCAGCCGCCATCCTGCTGGTGCCTGGGGCGATCGCCATCGCCATTGGCGTGCTTGGCATTATGGTGCACACCTTCGAATGCCTGGTGCGCGGTGGGTGGTGGAGCGTGCGCACGGGCGCTATTCTGGGCGTGGTGATGGCCTTACTGCTTGGCCTAACCTTCGTGCTTGGTGAGGGCCTCACCGCAGGCGAGTTTGCCCTCATCATGATGCTCCCCCTGACCATCGTCCTGGTGGGCCTTGTGGGCGCCATCGTCGGCGGATTTCAGCTGCTTACCGATAACCGTGCGCTGCTGCTCAACGCCACGCTGGGCGGCGGCCTGGGGCTGTTCCTCCTGTTTGCACTCGCCCCCACAGGCGTCGAATTTTTCCCCGATACCGACCCCAACCAGGTCCGCATCAACATGGAGGCCCCGCTTGGCACCAACATCGACGCCAGCGACCGCCTGGCCGGGAAAGCCGATGCGCGCCTGCTGGAGCTTCTTTCGTCGGATGACCTGGTGCTGGGCAACGTGGAGAACATGCTTACGAACGTGGGCGTGACGGGCTCTGGCGACTTTGCCGCCGGACAGCCTCTGGCAGAGCGCTCCCGCATCACGCTGAACCTGAT
>LKNB01000006.1 GCA_001564055.1 Rhodothermaceae bacterium Tc-Br11_B2g6_7 | reverse complement strand
CAGTTCTTCCGTTCCTTCACCCTGCCGCAGACCATCAAGCAGGATGACATCCGCGCCACGTACGAAAACGGCGTACTGGCAGTAGAAGTACCGAAAGCGGAAGAAACGAAGCCGCGCCGCATCGAGATTAGCTAAACCCTTGTAAAGGACCATGCGCTGGCGCATTGCCGTCAGCAGCAGCGCTCCCGGTTGGAATCTTCCAGCCGGGAGCTTTTGTTGTTGAGACACCCTTCGATACCGCCCTGTGCACCATGTCCGCCACTGCCCTCTCTTCTCTGCAGTCGTTTCTCGACCACCGCCTGAAGGAGCCCCTGCCCGGTACGGCGGCGCAATTGGAGATGGCCCCGGCCTACCGCATGGAACCGGCACAGGCGCAGGTGGAAGGGAAGGAGTGCCGGGAGGCAGCCGTGCTTGCGCTGGTGCATCCGCATGAGGACACCCTGGCCGTGCTGCTGACCGTTCGGCGGGGCGACCTGCACGATCATGCCGGGCAGGTATCGTTTCCCGGGGGCAGCCGCGAGGCGGACGAGCCGTGCCGGCGGACCGCCCTCCGCGAAGCGCACGAGGAAACGGGCCTCTCCCCAGACGATGTCACGCTCCACGGCGCGCTTACGCCCCTCTTCATTCCTCCCACGGCGTTCTGCGTTTACCCGTTTGTCGGCAGCACAAGCGGGCCGGTCGACTTTACGCCGGACCCGAACGAGGTCAACCGTATCGTGCACGCCCCGCTGCCGCGCCTCCTGGACCCCAACGCGCGATGCTGCGAGCCATGGGACTTGCATGGCACAACGGTGATGGTGCCGTACTTCGATGTGGCGGGCTGCACCGTGTGGGGCGCTACGGCGATGATGCTGGCGGAGCTCATCGCGGTGCTGCATGAAGCGCCGGGGTTGGCTACGCGATCCGGATAACCTCGCACAGCCCAGACCCGCCGCCCGCACCAGCTTGGACCATGGCCCTGGGCTGTTATGACAGGCTACACACCTTCATCCAGCACCTCGACGTTCGCTACCCCTCCATCCCGCAGCCGACGCTCCACATCGCTCAGCACGGAGGCGTCGACCGTGGTGGACGGCATAATGGTGGCGTTCAGGTCCCGTCCCTCCCCCAGTTCGCGGACGTAGTCAGCCAGTTCCTCCATCGCCACGGGTTGCCCGTTCACCAGCACCCGCTCATCCGACTCTACCGCTACCGTTAGCGATTGCCCAACAGGGGCACCGTCCGCTGCCTCGTCCTGCAACCCAACCTCAATGTCACTCTCGGGCGGTGGCGCTTCGTTGGGCTCGCCACAGGCCAACAACACCACACACGAGAGCAAGAGGGTACACGCAACAGCTGCGAATCGGGATACAGACCAGGACATGGGAGACGAAATAATGTTGTTGATACGCAGGAATAAAGCCGGTTCATAGCTACCCTGTTGCTACCTGACAAAGCCTGCCGGGTTCGACCAGGGCCGTGCTACGCTGCTCCCAGGGGAGCGGAAGGTACGGGGCGGGGCTGTTCGGACTGTGCCACTGTTTCCAGCAGGTCGTCGTACGCGGTAACGTGGGTGGTCCATCCGAGGGGTTCGGCGATGCCTTTGAGGGTAGATAGCGGCAACGGACGCTCGTCGCCCCCCAGGATGGACGCGAGGTGAGCAAAGAGGTCATCCTGGGTGTCGTACAGGATAGGGGCATGCAGCAGCGGGCGGTGCAGTTCCTTCGGGATCAGCTCCGGGTAGCTCAGCCGGCGGGGCAGCAGCGGATGGCAGCCGCAATAAATGGCCTCCATCATGGCAATGCCAAAGAATTCGTGGATGGCGGTAGAGACCACGAGATCCGCTCGGTGCAGCAAGCGGCTGTACTCGTCGAAGGTATCCGCGTAGCCATAGTGCAGGATCCGTTCGGCATAGCGCTCGAACGCCCGCTTAAAGGCCTCGGGTTGCGTGCGGAAGTGCTTGCCTGCCAGGATCAAGCGGAAGTCATACCCTGCATCATCCAAGCGATTCATCACCTCGAAGAACGCCCCGGGATTCTTGTCATACTCCCAGCGCTGATTCCACAGGATAGTGTAGGGCTGGGTTGACGGGCGGGGGCCCTCAGCGTCGCGGTAGGCTTCGTGGGCTTCCAGATCTAATCCCAGGTACAGCACCTCGCTCCGGGCCTTCAGCTCGTGGACGGTGTGAATGTTGGTGTGGTCGGGGAAGTCGCGCAGCAGCGAGGGCAGCGCCTCCATGAACTCGTCGTGGTGAAACTGCGAGTTAAACACCAGGCGGTCGGCCGCCAGCCCAGAGAGGTAGTTGATGATGCCGTAGGCTCGGTCGCGCGTCTGCCCCTCGGGGATAGGGTACGTCAGTTGGTTCTCGTGAAAGAACACCACGGTAGGCACGTCGCTTAGCATCGGCCGGGTGAGCGACAGAAACGCCGGCAGGTTCACCATGTCTGAGGCAAAGATCACATCCGGCACAAACCCATCCTCGTAGGCCTTGATCGCCTTTTGCGCCAGCGATACCGCGCCGCCCTCCATCCGCCATCGCCAGAACCGCCCGGGGAGCGTGACGGTCTTAACCGTATGCCGGCTATGCTTGACAAAGCTGTCGAGAAAAACGCGGTGGGAGCCGCCGTACCAGGGCTCCAGGGCAAGAACATTCACGGGTAGCAGGGGTGCGGTTTGAGTCACAGATGCACCGTTGCACGGGCGATGGCGCAGGATGTGCCAGCCGGTTGCAGGCCAGGGAGAAAAGCGTGATATTGAGGATGGCCTTCTCGCCTTTTGCCCCCGGTCGTTGCCGCCGTTTGCCGCCAGCCGCTCTTGCCCATGCGCCTGCCGCCCTCTACCCTGCCATCGCTGCACTGGCTGCAGCAGCACACGGCCGGCCTCTTGCGCCTGCTCTATCCGCCGCAGTGCCTTGGCTGTGGGGCATCGGTTTCGGAGGCACACGTTCCGCTGTGTGCCCCCTGCGTGCGGCGCCTGGAGCGGCCGGACCCGGAGGCTGTGCTGGCCCACGTACGGCAGCTTCCCGGCGGTGAGCCCGTAGCGTCTGCGCAGGCGCTCTGGGCGTTCGATACAGGCGGTGTGGTGCAACGCGTGCAGCACAGCCTGAAATACGGCAACCGCCCGGCCCAGGGGCGCACGCTGGGGCGCTGGATGCGTCATCTCTTCCCCGCAGCGCATACGGGGGAACGCCTCGTGGTGCCGATCCCCTTACATCGCACCCGGCAGCTGGAACGTGGCTACAACCAGAGCGCGCTCCTGGCCGAGGGACTGGCCGATGCGCTGGGCGCATCGTATCAGGAGGCTCTTCAGCGTACCCGGGCCACCGCCTCACAGACCCGCCTCAGCCGGAAGCAGCGCCAGGCCAACGTGGCCGACGCGTTTGCCGCACGTTCGCCACAGACACTAACCGGTGCGACCATCTACTTGATCGACGACGTCCTCACCACCGGCGCCACCCTTACTGCAGCAGCTGCCGCCCTCCATACGGCCGAGGTCGCCGCCGTGCATGTGGCAACACTGGCATTTGCGCGCAGCTAAAACCCGCTATCTATCCCGGCTACAGGGACTTAGGCAACTTTAGCGACAGGGACCCGTCTATAGAGAAGCAATGAAGTCACATAAGTACGCGCGTCAATCGCTGCCGTAGTGCAGGATCAACGCGCTTCTGGCTATTGAGTGTGCGAGGGACACATGGATGTGGGTACGCAGGACCTCCGCTGGGTTCGTGGGTTGATGGGGCTTCTGGCCCTGGGCATCATCGTGGTGATGACCGGCTGCAGCAGCAGCGGCGAGGCAGTAGGTAACGAATATACCACGCAAGATACAGCAGCGGTGGATATCGACGACAACGACCGCCTGCGCGCGACCCGTGTGGAAGACCTGCTCGTTGGGCGCGTGTCTGGCGTGCGGGTGCAGCAGTCGGCCCGTGGCCTCCGCGTGATCATTCGCGGGCAGAACAGCATCGTGGGCAGCAGCGAGCCGTTGTACGTGGTGGACGGTATGCCCATCGAAGCAGCTCCTGGGCGCGCACTCATCGGCCTTAATCCGCGCGACATCAAATCTATTCGCGTGCTGAAAGACCCCGTTGACACCTCCATGTACGGCATGCGCGGCGCCAACGGCGTGGTCATCATCACGACCCTCACCACCTCAAGTCGCCCTGCGTCCGAGGATTCGTCCGACGACGATGCATCAGTGGACGACTGACCCTCTCCATCCCATCTCGCCCCCTGACGCCATGGCCACGCCTCCACTACACAGCCTCCTCCTCTCGCTCTTCGTCGCGTCCTGGCTGCTTGTGGGCTGCGGGAGCACTGGTGGGGCTACCGATGCTGAGATCGACGCCCAACAGCGCAGCGAGGTGACGGGCGAAAACCTGGAGACTGCCAAGGCGCGGTCGCAGAAAGTGGAGCAGTTGCTCATCGGCCGCGTCGCGGGCGTCCGCGTGGAAGAGCTCCCGGGCGGCGGGATCCGCGTCACGATTCGTGGCCCTGGCACGATTTACGGCGACACCGCCCCGCTATACGTCGTGGACGGGATGCCGGTCGAAAGCCGGGGCGGCGGGCTGTGGGGCATCAATCCGCGCGATGTTGAGTCCATTCGGGTGCTGAAGAACGCGGCCGATACGGCGATCTACGGGGTGCGCGGGATGAACGGCGTGGTGCTGATTCGTACCGTCGGGGCCTCGGGCCGACACGGCATTCAGCCCACGCGTGAAGGGTAGTCCTGCTCAACCCGCGGCCTGCTCTTTTTTGTCAAACACCTTGTCAAACTTCGCCTCCGTGGGTGGGAAGTCGAAGGCCTTCACTTCAGCACAGGCCTCCTCCGCGCCGTGCTCTCGGTCCATGCCGCTATCTTCCCACTCAATGGAAAGCGGCCCTGTGTAGCCCACCCGGTTGAGGGCACGAATCACTTCTTCGAACTGGATAGATCCCCGGCCGATGGACCGGAAGTCCCAGTAGCGGTCGCGGTCGCCAAAGCCGGTGTGCCCCCCAAAAACGCCGACGGGGCGCGGGGTGTCAGCCCACCAGACGTCTTTCATGTGGGCGTGGTAGATGCGGGTGCCGAAGCGGTGGATAAACGCCACATAATCGACGCCCTGATAGCCCAGGTGGCTGGGGTCGAAGTTAAACCCGAAGGCGGTGCGGTGGTCGATGGCTTCCAACGCGCGTTCCGCAGAGCGGATATCGAAGGCGATTTCGGTGGGATGCACCTCCAGCGCAAAGCGGACACCTTCCTCGTCAAACACATCGAGGATGGGATGCCAGCGCTCGGCAAAGTCCTCAAATCCGGCCTCGATCATGCCTGGCTTGAGCGGCGGGAAGGCGTAGAGCAGATGCCAGATGGAGCTGCCCGTGAAGCCGTTCACTACGTCTACGCCGAGCTTTGCCGCCGCGCGCGCCGTGTCCATCATTTCATCGGCGGCACGCTGCCGCACGCTCTCGGGGTCGCCATGGCCCCAGACGTGATCCGGGAGGATGTCCTCATGCCGGCCGTCGATGCGGTCGCACACGGCCTGCCCCACGAGGTGGTTGCTGATGGCAAAGACGCGCAGGCCGTGTTCGGCGAGCAGATCGTGGCGCCCCTGGCAGTAGGCCGGGTCTGCCAGGGCCTGCTGCACGTTGAAGTGATCGCCCCAGCAGGCCAGCTCCAGGCCATCGTAGCCCCAGGAAGCCGCTTTGGCAGCGAGTTCGTCGAGCGGCATATCCGCCCATTGTCCGGTAAACAGCGTTACAGGTCGTGCCATGGGTTGTGCAGTCGGTCAGTCAAACAGCAAACGAAAGAGGTTCTGGCAGAAGCCGAGCGCCTGCGCTACAGCGTCCAGCCCTCACGCACGTCTTCACGGGCGAGGTAGGCGTTGGCATCCGGCAGGTTGGTCACGCGGCGCGCATCGGCATCCCAGTGAATACGGCGGTTGCCGGCCCGCATGGACACCACGCCCAGCAGCATGATCTCGGTGAGGCGTGCGGCGTAGCCAAAGTCTTGCGAGAGCTCCTCCTCCCCCTTGATAGCCCGCACCCAGTTCATCTCGTGGCTCTCGTCCTGAATGCGCCGGTAGCGCTCCGGCGGCATGCCATAAGCGGCCATTTGGTCTTCCGGCAGCAGCCGCGGGTTGGCGCCGTACGTTTCGTGGATAAGCGTGCCGTCGTCTCCCGTGTAGATGACCCCACCCAGGGCATTCAGCGATTCATCCTCGGGCAGCCCGTCGGGCCGCGGGGGCTGCAGCCCGCCATCGTACCAGGTGAGCTTCACCGGGGGTTGGTCGCCACGGGCGGGGAAGTTGAAATAAGTCATCGACGCGTGCGGCCAGGAGACGCCGTTGAAGGCCGACGACCGCGTTTCGATAGTGTCCGGATAGCCGAGGTCGAGTGCCCATACGGGGTGGTCGATGAGATGGGCGCCCATATCCCCGAGGGCACCGGTGCCAAAGTGGAACCAGCCGCGCCAGGCGAAGGGGTGATAGGCCGGGTCGTACGCAATGGCTGGGGCCGGCCCCAGAAACAGATCCCAATCGATATGCCGCGGTTTGCGCCGGAGCATCTCCGGCTTCTCCATGCCCTGTGGCCAGATCGGCCGGTTCGTCCAGGCGTGGACCTCACGCACGGGGCCAATGGCGCCATCCTGCAGGTATTCATTCACCAAACGGGCGTCATCCAACGAGTGGCCCTGGTTACCCATGGCGGCTACCACACCGGTCTCATCAGCCACCTGCGCGAGGGTATTAGCTTCCTCGATGGACCAGGTGAGAGGTTTTTCCACGTACACATGCTTGCCTCGCTGCATGGCCTCTTGCGCAATCACCGCGTGGGTGTGGTCCGGCGTGGCGATCATGACGGCGTCAATCGCGTCGTCCATCTCGTCCAGCATACGGCGGTAGTCCTGATACACGGCCGCGTCCGCATACGCGTCGAAGGCATCGCGGGCGTGGTGCAGGTCGATGTCGCAGAGCGCAACGATCTGCTCGCTATCCATCGCGCGGATCTTGTTGTGACCGACGCCGCCAACGCCCACGCCGGCAATGCCGAGGGTGTCGCTGGGCGCCTGGTAGCCGGGGCCGCCCAGTACGTGGCGGGGCACCAGCGTAGCGCCCAGCCCGGCCAGGGCCGCGCGTCCAAGAAAAGAGCGGCGGGAAAGGGAATCACTCATAGAAATACGTGCGGCGTAGTTAGCGGAAGATCAGCGGCGCGGTTACGCCGGCGGTGTGTAGGAGGCATCGACCCAGGAGCTGTCCTTACCGCTGCGCACGGCGGTGTGGATGAAGTGCACGCCTCGGGCGCCGTCTTGCACGGTGGGGAAATCCAGGTCGGCCGGATCGGGCGTGCCGCCGTTTTCGTGGGCGGCGATGGTGCGCAGCGCGTTGCCATACAGGTTGGCGAAGGCTTCCAGGAATCCTTCGGGATGGCCGGCCGGCGTGCGTTCCAGACGGCTGGCGGAGGTGTGAAGGTAGTCGTGCCCGGCGCGGTAGAGCTGCTGCGGGCCCTCCAGCGGTCGGAAGATGAGCGTGTTAGGCTCCTGCTGGGCCCACTCCAGCGCGCCCTTGGTCCCATAGACGCGCAGGCGCATGTTGTTTTCTTCGCCGGTAGAGATCTGCGAAGCAATCAGCACGCCGCGTGCCCCCCCTTCGTACCGGAGCAGCATGTTGGCATCATCCTCCAGCGCCCGTCCCGGCACAAAGGTCGACAGATCGGCGCACAGCTCGTCGATCTCAAGACCGGTCACGTAACGGGCCAGGTGCTCGGCGTGCGTGCCGATGTCGCCAATGGCCGAGGAGATCCCGGCCCGCTCGGGGTCAGTGCGCCACTCGGCCTGCTTGGAGCCGGCCTCTTCCACCTTGGTGGCAAGCCAGCCCTGTGAATACTCAACCACCACTTTGCGGACCTCACCCAGCGCGCCGTCGGCCACGAGGTGGCGCGCCTGCTTCACCAGCGGATAGCCGGAGTAGTTGTGCATGAGCAAGAACACGCGGTTGTGCTCTTCTACCAACTGGCAGAGATGCTCGGCCTCCTCTACGGTGGTGGTCATGGGCTTCTCGCAGACCACGTGGAAGCCCGCCTCCAGAAACGTGCGCGCCATCGGGTAATGCAGGAAGTTGGGCGTCACGATAACGACCACATCGATGCGCTCGCTGGCTGGCAGCGCCGCTTCTTGCGCGGCCATCTCCTCGTGTGATTCGTAGACGCGAGCCGGGTCCAGGTGCAGGTGCTCACCCTGCGCGCGCGACTCCTCAGGCACGTTGGAAAAACAGCCCGCTGTTAGCTCGGCCAGCCCATCCATCCCAATGGCTTTGCGATGGATTTCACCAATGAAGGCGCCAGGGCCGCCGCCCACCATACCGTAGCGGAGCTTTCTGTTGAGAGGCATAACGTGAGGGAGGGGTTAGTCGTAAAGATTGGTGAGGTAGGCGTAGCTATCTGCTACGGTAGCGAGCGGGTCGTGGGGGTTGTCGTGCTCCACGAAGGCGTGCGCGATGCGGCCCTGTGCCTGCGCCACCTCAAAGATGTCCGCAAAAGGGATCGTCCCGGCGCCGACGGCGACCATCGACGGATCGTCGTCGGGCGCATAATCCTTGACGTGATACAGCGGGAAGCGCCCGGGATGGTCTTCGAGGTAGGCGATGGGATCTGCACCGGCGGCCACGACCCAGAAGAGGTCCAGCTCGTAGTCGACCAGCGACGGCTCGGTGCGCTCCAACAGCAGATCGAACGGGACGGTGCCGTCGATGGGCTCAAACTCGAAGTCGTGATTATGGAAGGCAAACTGCAGCCCAGCGTCAGCGCAGCGCGAGCCGATATCATTGAAGGTGTCGGCCAGCGCGCGGTAGTCGTCCAGCGTCTGCCGCTCCGCTTCCTGAATCCAGGGGCAGACGATGTACTCGTAGCCCAGCGCCTGCGCCTCTTCGATCGTTTCTGGGAGGGCATCGGGGGTGAGCTGCGGAAGCTGGCGGTGGCCGGCGGGCGCGCGGAGGCCGGCTGCGTCCAGTGCGGCCCGGAAGTCGGCGGGCGACAGGCCATGGTACCCTGCCGTCTCCACTTCATCGTACCCGATTTCAGCCAACGCCTCCAATGTGCCTGCCACGTCCTCGTCCAGTAGCGACCGGAGCGTGTAGAGCTGAACGCCCATGGCAAAAGGACGCCCCGCGACCGCATCTTCGGCGTCTTCAAGTTCAGGCACGGCATCGCCGTTGGCACAGGCGGTGAGGCCCAAGGTACCGGTGCCAAGGGCAGCCAGCGCGGAAGCGGTCAGGAAGGTACGGCGGTTCATAGCACAAGGGGGATAGTGAGAGAGCCACAATGGAACACATCCATCCATCACACGGCCCACGTCCGCCCGATCTCCTCCAGCGGCTCGCAGCCGTCATACCGCCCCGGCACGTGTATGTACTGCAGTTCCTCCGTGGCGCCGGGCTCCGAGGTGTAGTAGCCCACCATCGTCAGCTCTTTGAGCTTGTAGAAGAACGGCACCAGCGTCACCTCCAGCTGGGGCGGCTGCCGGGTGCCATCGACCACGTCCACCGGCTCGCTGTACGTGGCCCAGGCCGCGCTCATCTCCACCGTTACGGTTTCACGGGATGCCCCGTCGGCCGCGTCCACGAGCTGCTGCATCAGCGTATTACGCTCCTCGGACGTCAGCCCGCGGATGCCATGCCCGAAGGACGACCGCGCCATGGCGTTGGCCTCCTCCAGCCTTTCTACAAAGTGGGCCCGTTCGTCGGGGACCATCCAGTAGGTGAGCATCTGGTCGATGAACCGCTCGATGCCGACATCCCCTGCGCCAGGAGTATCGGTGGTGGGGATGATGGTATCGGCCAGCAGACGCAGGCGCTCGGCGGCGTCTGCCGAGAGCGTTTCGGGCGTCCAGCCGTCAGCATCTGGCGCCTGGCAACCGCTCATCACGCCGGCTACGGTAGAGAAAGAGAGCGCGCCACCTGTCAGGAAGGCAATGCGGGTAAGGGCTTCACGTCGGTTCATAACAGCAGGGTAGGAAACGGATGGGAAACGCGCGGAAAGGCTACAATGCGCCGTTGTTGACTTGCGCCACCGCATAGTCGACAGCGCGCGCGGTCAGCGCCATGTAGGTCAGAGACGGGTTCTGGCAGCCCCCCGAGGGCATGCACGCGCCGTCGGTAACAAACAGGTTGGGGACATCGTGGGCCTGATTGTGGCGATTGAGCACGGACGTCTCCGGGTCCGCACCCATGCGGGCCGTCCCCATCTCGTGGATGCCCTCGCCCACGGCGTAATCGTCCAGGAACGGAGTCACATTCGTCCCGCCGCAGGCGTCCAGCATTTCGGCCGCTTGCTCGGCCATGTCCTGCCGCATATTCTGTTCGTTGTCGCTCAGCGAGGCATGGAAGCGTAGCACGGGGAGCCCCCACTTGTCAGTCACCTGCGGGTCCAGTTCCACGTAGTTCTCGTAGCGCGGCAGCATCTCCCCGAAGCCCAGCAAGAACATCGACCACGGCCCAGGCTCCCGCAGCGACTCTTTGAAGTCGACCCCGAAGCTATCCGAGCCGATGCCCCGTGCCCAGCCTGCCCGTGAGGCGCCGCCCTGGTAGCCGTAGCCGCGCAGGAAGCCCTCTTGCTGATCATCGCCAAGGTTGCGGAAGCGCGGGATGTAGATGCCGTTGGCGCGGCGGCCGTGGTAGTACTGATCCTCGTACCCGGGCATCTCGGCAAACGCGCCGGCTTTAAACGGGTGGTCCATGAGGTAATGACCGAGCGTACCGCTGGCGTTGGCCAGGCCATCGGGGAAGTCGTTGGAGGTGGAGTTGAGGAGGATTTGCGTGGACCCCAGCGCGGAGGCGCACAGGAAAACGAGGCGGGCGTGAAACTCCACCGTTTCCTCTGTTTCGGCGTCAATCACCCGAACGCCGCGGGCGCGGCCCATCTCCGGGTCGTAGATTACCTCGGTTACGATGCTGTTGGGGCGTAGCGTCATGTTACCCGTCTGGCGAGCCGTCCGCAGCCCGCCTACCTGCGACGAGTAATAAGCGCCGTACGAACACCCCCGCGAGCACAGGTTGCGGTACTGGCAGGCTCCACGCCCGTTGTGGGGCTGGGTGAGCATGGCCGTCCGCCCAATCGTCATGGTGCGGCCCGGAAAGTTGTCCTCGATCCCCGTGCGCAGATCCTTCTCCACACAGTTCATGTTCATGGGCGGGAGGAAATTGCTGTCGGGCAAGTGTGGAATGCCTTCTGCCTGCCCACTGATGCCCACGTAGTCTTCAATGTAGCCATACCAGGGCGCGAGCTCGTCGTAGTCGATCGGCCAGTCAATGCCGTGCCCGTCCCGCGAGGCTGCCTTCAGGTCAAGCTCGCTGAGGCGGTAGCACTGCCGACCCCAGGTGAGGGAGCGCCCCCCTACCTGATGGCCACGAATCCAGAGGAAGTCGCTGTCCTCGGCGAGCGTGTACGGGTTGTCGCGGTCGTTCACAAAGAAGTGGGCGTTGCTCTCGTTCACCGGCCCGGCCTGCGACTGCACGTACTGCTCTTCCTGCATCTTGCGGCGGTCGGTCTGCCCACGAAAGGGCTCGTCCCAGGGGCGGTCCTCTTCGGTTACGTAATCGACCGAGTGCTGCACGTTGCGCCCCCGCTCCAGCACCAGGGTCTTCAGGCCTTTCTCGGTCAGTTCTTTGGCGGCAATCCCGCCGGAGATGCCCGAACCCACGACAATCGCATCGTAGGTCTCAGGGCCGTTCAAAATGGACGCGCGTGCACGCATGGGGTAAACAGGGTAAAACGATGGGAAACAACGGTGATCGGCACGGAGGGGCAGTGCCAGGACTTCAGTACGAGGTACAATTGCAGCAGCCTAAATCGCGACCAACGCAAGGCCTATCAGTAGTGGACTTACAGTGGACTCACTTCTTCAGCCATCTCTTCCGGATCTTCCTCATCATCCAATACCTTGTCGTGGAAGGCCAGAATGAAGAAGATCATGATCACAGCGGCGAAGGCGGCCGGAATGAGCCAGAACCCAAACCATTCGGCCAGGGGCAGCCCGGCGCGTTCGTCCAGGAAGAGATTGTAAATATAGCCGGCAATCTGCGCGCCTACCAGCAGGCCCACGCCGTAGGTCGCCAGCACGATGAGGCCCTGCGCCTGCCCACGCGTCTTGTCGGTGGCTTTCTTGTCAACGTAGATCTGGCCGGTCACGAAGAAGAAGTCATACGCCACACCGTGCAGCGCAATACCGGCGATAATCATCCACGTCACGGGATCAGGGGCGCCCATGGCGAAGAGCAGGTACCGCGCTACCCAGGCCAGCATGCCCATGGCCAGCATCCACTTCACGCCCAGCCGTACAAAGAAGAAGGGCATCAGCACCATGAAGATAGCCTCCGACATCTGCCCGATAGTTTGCACGCCGGCGATGTTGTTGAATTCGGCAGCCTCCAGGAAGAGCTGGGTGAAGTTGTAGTACGCCGCCAGCGGAATGCAGAGCAGGACGGACGCGGCCAGGAAGACGTAGAACGCGCGGTCGCCCAGGGCTTTCAGCGCGTCGATCCCAACGATGGACTTCACGCTGACCGGCTCGCCCTTGGCCGGCGGTGGGGTGTTAGGGAGCGAGAAGCTGAAGAACCCAAGCACAAGACTGGCCGCGCCTGCCAGGTACAGCGGCGCTGCCGTGCGTTCGGGGATGTCGGCCGTCACGTACACCAACACGAAACTGATGGTGAGGCCCGCCACAATCCACCCAATCGTACCGAACACGCGGATGATGGGGAAGTCCTTCTCCTGGTCCTCAATGTGCGAGAACGCCACACTGTTGGCCAGGCTGATGGTGGGCATGTAGCACAGGTTGTAGGCCAGCAACATCAAGATAAACAGCGTGGGGTTGATGCTGGTGAAGGGCACCGCAAACATCAGGATGCCGCCCACGATGTGCAGGAGGCCATACACCTTCTCGGAGTCGAAGTACCGATCCGCAATAAACCCCAGGAAGAACGGCGCAATGATCGCGGCCAGCGGATTTACCGTAAACGGCCAGTGGGTGAGATCGCCCATGCCATGATTGGCCATGTACACGGCGATGACCGTGTACCAGGCTCCCCAGATAAAGTACTGGAGAAACATCATCGTGCTGAGCCGGACCTTGGTCGAGGTCATGCGGAAGCGGGAGTTGGTGCAGAGGGATAGACGCGGACGTTGGCGTGCGCGGAAACGCTGGGGTAGCCGGCACAGGCCGCACGGGCGCGCTATACGCGGAGATTGGGCGTAAGCGCTTACAACATGCACAGCGCGGCCTACTGCCCTATAGTATAGGATGCCCCACGGAATAAAACAATTATTTCACGTGGTGGGCAGGATTCGTACATGGCGGGGTGGGAGCGCTTTCATGCGCCCCTCATGTAGCCCGCGTACAGCACGTGCACAGCCGCTGGGCCGCGCACAGGGCACTGGCCGGCACGCTATTGCTCGAGATCCCGCACCCAAATCTGCCGAAACTGTACATGATCGCCGTGGTCCTGCAGGCGTAGCGGCAGGCGAGCCTCGTGGGCCTCGTAGCGGGGGCGCTGGTAGTGCCCCACCGGACCGGTCAGCTCCACCCCATCCTGAACAAGCACGCCGTTGTGAAAGACCGTCATCTTGGCCGGGCGGGCCAGTTCGCCGCTTTCATCGAAACGGGGCCGCTGGAAGTGGATGTCGTAGGTCTGCCATTCCCCGGGCGGGCGCATGGCATTGACGAGGGGCGGGTACTGCCCGTAAATGGCCGCCGCCTGCCCATCCGGATAGGTCTGGCTGTCGTGCGACTCCAGCACCTGTACTTCGTAGAGGCCCATCAGGAAGACGCCGCTGTTGCCACGCCCCTGCCCTTCCCCTTCGATGTCTTCCGGCACCCGCCACTCCACCCGTAGCTGCACATCACCAAACCCTTCCCGCGTCTGGATGTCGCCCGTACCAGGATCCACCTTCAGGAGGTCATCCTCCAAGATCCAGGGCGCCGGGCTTCCGTCCTGCGCAGCCCACTCGGCCAGGTCGCTCCCGTCGAACAGCACAATAGCATCGGAGGGCACCGGTGAGGGTTCGGCAGGCGCCGGCCCAGGATTTACGCGCGGAGGCTGCGGGCGGTCTTCGTCGTGCACCTCCCAGTAGATGGGGTTGCGGTCGGTGCGGTCTTGCGCATCGGAGGCCGCCACCGCGACGAACGCCGAGGCGAGCAGCACGGCCGTCAATAGGATAGGAAGCGAGGGGGAAATGTCGGACATCGTAACAGTGGTCAGATGAGGGAGGATATAAGGTGTGAAACGACAGCATAGGCCACCGTTAGTGCGCGTGGGCCGAGGGGGCTGTCAGCCGAAACGGCACAGGTTCGGCAGAGACGGGCTCTGGAACGTGGGTGCCTTCCACAATACGAAAATACTGATTGATGGGCACGTCGCTGGCCTCAAACGGCGTGCTGTCGGGGTGCGGCCAGGTGATGGTGAGGCGGTCCACCTGCGCAGCCGGCCCCACCCCGATGGTCTGCTCTACCGGTGAGGCGCCGAAGCTGCCGCCGGTGCGGACGGTGCGGTGGATGGTTTGCTGCTGACCATCGGCATCCGTGATGTCGAGGGCGATGCGTGCACCCAGCGCGGCCCGGTTGGCGGTGGTGCCTTCGAGTCGCAGCCCGATCCAGTTGTTGTCGTGACCGGGGTGGGCAAACAGCACGTTATGGGCCTGATCGCCTTCCACCGCCCCACCCATCACACTGTAGATGTCGAGGTGGCCACGCCGGGTGAAGTCGGCAAACGCCACGCCGTGCCCCTTCTGGATATGGCCGACGCCTGCGTCGAACGTGGCCTCGTTGAAGAAGGCCCCGTCGCGGTTGAGGAAGAGGCGGTTGGGAATGAGGGATTTCAGGTCGGGCGCGCCGGTGCCCACGTAAAAGTCGAGATAGCCATTCCCGCTCAGATCGCCGAAGTTCGCGCCCATGGTGTACATAATCTTGTCGAGGTTTACGCGCCGCGCCACATCCGCGAACGTGCCATCACCGTTGTTGCGATAGAAGCGCGGCTTCTCCCCCTGCACCGGGCCACCCATGTACTCGGCCGCGACGTCCTGCGCGGTGTGCTCAAACATGCGGGCGTCGTAGCCCGTCACGAAGAGGTCCTCGTGGCCGTCGTTGTCCATGTCCCAGCACCACGTGGTGAAGCCATACGTGGGCTCCGACACGCCGGCTTCCACCGCGCGCTCCTCAAAGCGCCAGTCGTCCAGCGACGCCCCGCCCTCGTTGATGAACAGCTTGTTCGGGCCGCCCATCACGGAGACAAAGAGGTCCGGGCGGCCGCTGTTGTTGACGTCGCACCAGGTGGCTCCTTTTACGAAGGCCTCGACCTCTACCCCGACCTGCGTGGCCACTTCGGTAAACGTGCCGTCGCCGTTGTTGGCAAAGAGCTCGCTGGGCCGGGCGTCGATGGAGTCGGTAGGCGCGCCGCTGAGGGGGTCCACCGCGATCCCCGACTCATTGCCCACGAACAGATCCACGTGGCCGTTGCCGGTAAAGTCGCCCCAGGTAGCCGTTTGCGTGGGATGGTAGGACGCAAGCCCGGCTTCGTAGGTGACGTCCGTGAACGTGCCGTCGCCGTTGTTGCGCAGAAGGGAGTTAGGATACCCCCCCTTGTCCGCCAGCCAGGCGCCACGCAGGATGAAGACGTCCATATGGCCATCGTTATTGTAATCGGCCGTAACCACGTTCAGCCCACCCACGAGGCCGTCCAGGCCGGCTTCTGTGGTGCGGTCTTCGAAGCCGCCTTCGCCGTCACTGGCGTAGAAGCGCATCTGGTCGTCCAGACCGTAGGAAGTCACCAGGATGTCGAGGTGGCCATTGCCGGTGAAATCCTCCACGCTCACCCCGCCGGAGATGGCGTTGTGCGCCACGCCCAGCTCCATTGCGACATCGCGGAAGCGCCCGAGCGTGGTGTTGCCTTCCGGCTCCAGACCGCGAATAAGGAAGCGGTCCTCGACGCCCTCCGGATACTGGCCCAGCGTCATGTGCGCGATGTTGTAGAGCCAGCGCGCCACCAGATTGGTGCTGAAGCGCCGGTGGAGCTGAAAGTACAGGTCGGCGGCCTCTTCAGAGCCTCGGCGCAACTGATGCACCCCTTCCTCTTGCACCGGGATGATGCACGAGGCCGAGGTAGGGTTGGCGAGGCAGTTTTCCTCTTCGCCCAGGCGCAGATACGCCAGTGCCAGAAGGTCGATGAGACGGGCATTGCGGCTCGTAAGGGAAGCCATGCTGACGCCCGCCTCCTGCGCAGTGCGGCGAACCTGGTCGATCGCCTCTTCCGTGCGGCCTGCGTTGATGAGCTCCGGAATGAGCATGAGGCGGAGCTGCTGGCGCTGGCCGGGGTTCTCGGTTTCATCCAGTTGCTCCAGCAGCAGGTCGGCCCGAAGATCATTCAGCAAGAAGAAATCCTGCGGGCGTTCGAAGGCCCGGGCGTTCAGGTCGTTCAGGACGTGCACCATCTTTTCCGTGCCCTCTAACGCAACATCGGCATACGGATCAGCGGGCTCCTCATCGGCCGGACCTCCACACGCGATGAATACAATCAGTAGCAGGCAGATACAGGTGGAACGCCAGTACAACGGTGCGCTCATCAAATCAAGAGAGCTGGTGGAAGAGTGTGGCCGAGCGCTTACGGCCGGCGTACCGCGTCGTGGTCTTGCACGACTGCGAGGTCGGACGGCAGCGGGCGATCCGTAGCAAGACTGGGCATACCGGGACGTGTCTCTACCCGTTCGATGAGGTGCCGGCCCACCTGTGCGCCCTGCCGCACGCCCTCGTCAATCGCCATCGGGTAGTGGATGCCGCCGTAGAGCCGGCTGATGGCGGCTTCGTTGGAGGCATCGAAGAACGAATCAAAGCTGCGTACCGGCAGGCCGTACTCCACCACGACGGTGTCCTGATACGCGAAGTTATCGCCGTAGAGCGCCGTGAGCACTTCGGAGGCGGCCCGTGAGATCACGCTGTGGCCGCTCGTGTACTCGGGAAACGGCGGTGTTTGCAAGAGCGGAATCCAGCCCTCATCGATGTGCTGGTTGATGACCGTCTCCGGGCGGATCAGGCTGCTCCGGTACTTCTCGTCCCAGTTGCTGATGAACCCATCAGCCAGCGCGAGCGCCGTAAGCATGTACGTCTCGGCCGTTTCCAGCAGCGATCGACCGTCCTGACGCGCCGCGGTGGCCGCAATGCCCATCCAGTGCGCGCCCGGGGTCATCTGCTTGGTGGCAAACTTGGCATGCCCGTGGACGTGCAGCGTGTACGGATTGCAATCCCAGAAGGAGGCAATTTCGCGCTTCTCTCCTTCTACCGTGTGCCCGTCGTATGGGAGTACCGCGGCCAGTTCCTGGTAGAATGCACTATCTTCTTCGAGACTGAAGGGCACCGGCGGCTCAGGTCTGAATTGATCGGCCGACGCCAGCGTGAAGGGGCGCAGGTGCATCCAGTTGGGTTCGATGCCATCCATGTAGGCTGGAGGGGTCGGCATCCAGCGGCCCGGTTCTTCCTCTCGCACGGTGAAGCTCTGCATGCCCCGCGTCTCCCGAAAAAAATCCTCGTTAGCCCATGCAAGGACGTGTTCGCCGACAGCCGTACCGAACGCTTTCGAGCGCTCACGAACCGCCCGCGGCACACGCTGCGCTGCTATTTTCTCATCGATGTACTCCCGCGTGGGCTGCAGTCGATCCCGCGAGTACATCATAGCATCGGCCACCGTCAGGAAGGCCTGCAGGCTTGCCAGCGGATAGTAGTACTCTTTATCAGCTTCCGGAGCCGGGAGGTCCGCCAATCCGTTCAGCTGGCCGTTCATCGACCGGAACGTCGTATCCATCGGCTGCATCGCTTCATACGCCGCGATTGATGCATACGCATAGACGCGGCTGGCCTGTGGGGGATTGCGGATGTCGTGCACCATCACGTCCGTCATGCCTTTCATGGCTGTGTGAAGCCACTCGGCCTCTCCGTCCGGAGCTGCGGCTTCATCACCACAGGCCGTAAGGGGTAAGGCAAGCAAAAGACAAAGCACCAGCGCCAGCGGAGGCGCCCAGGCGCGGACATCAGGCGTACACATAGCCGACGGATAATGCTCGTTAAGACGAATCACGAGTGTTACAGGCTCCTTACGGACGATCGGGCGGATGGATCTCTGCATGTTGCGCGAAGGTCTCGGGGGTGTCATCACGCAGGCGCACGACCTGCAGCGTACGGTTGTTGCGCGCTGCCAGCAGGAGGCGCTGACCATCGGGCCCACGCGCGCTACGCAGATGGCGAACCTGCCCGGTGAGGACGAGGCCGGTTTCGGCAAGCGAAGCAGCTCGGAGGGTGCCGTCCGGTGTGCGCTGAAGCACCTGGCCATAGCTGGCGTCGTAGCGACCGCGGATGGGCAGCACATCATAGAAATTGCCGGCCAGGAGTACCTCAGGCGTACCGTTTCCAGTCAGGTCGTTCACCATAATGCTCCGCACCGGTGCAAACTGTGCTTCCACCGGCAACGCGTCGAGCGTAAACGTCCCGTCCCCCGCGTTGTAGGCCACCAGCGAAGCCAACGTTCGGGCTTCCTTCACCTCAGCCTGCCGCAGGACGGTGCGTGGGAAGATGTCTTCCAGGCGGGCATCGGCAAAATCGGTATGGGTAGGGTACTGGCTACGCAAGCTGGGCAGGTGCTGTACAAAGCGGTCGCGGCCGTAAATGGGGTAGCTCCGGCCGTCCGACTTGTAGAAGGTCAGCAGCGCCTCCGTGCGGCCGGTGTCATCGAAATCGTGGCGATACAGGCGCGCGGGCTCGTCGGGGGTAGCGCGGATGTAGGAGTTGAGGCCGAGGTTGCCCAGCACGAGGTCGTCGTAGCCGTTGCCGTTAAGGTCAGCGGCCGCGACGCTGTACCACCAGCCTTCCGTGCCTTCAAATCCAGCCTCGGCTGTGCGGTCCTCAAAGCGGCCGTCGTCTGCTTGAGCTAACAACGTTACCGCCATCCACTCGCCCACCACCACCAGATCCAGGCGACCGTTCTGGGTATAGTCGGTCCAGACAGCGTCGGTCACCATCCCCAGATCCTGCAACTGCGGGGCTACGTCGGCAGTGACGTCAGTGAAGCGGCCGGTGCCGTCATTGGCCAACAAGAAGCTCTCCGGCGCAGCGCCGTATTCGCGTGCCACCACGCGGCCGCCGACAAAGAGGTCAAGGGCACCGTTGCCGGTAAAGTCGCCCGGGACGGCCACGGAGCCATTCACGAACATATCCGGGAGCGCAGCTTCGTCGCGCGTGAACGTGCCCGTGCCATCATTTATGTACAGGCGGTCGCGGAGGGGCTCCTGCGTGCCCCAATGTTCGTTACCGGCACTGACTACGTACAGATCGAGCGAACCGTCCCCCGTGGCGTCAAAAAACACGGCCTGCACATCTTCATGCGCCCGGTCTACCGAAAAAACGTCTGTTGAGGCTCGCGTAAACGTCCCGTCAGCCTGCTGGTGGTACAACACACCGGCGTGACCCTTCGCCCCGCCCACATAGGCATCGTCCAGCCCGTTACCGGTAACGTCCCCTACGGCCAGTGCGGGTCCCTCCCGGGAGAGCTTCTGCGTGAGGAAGGGCTCGCGGTTAAAGTCGATAAACGACCCTTCGGTGTGCTCAACGTCAAGACCCAGGTCTTCGGCCGCCAGCGGTTCCACAAGGGGTTGCTCGGGCGCCTCCGGTTCATAACGGTAGCGTTCCGTGGCATCGCGCTGACGAAGCGTGAGGAGGGTGTCGGCCGCGACATCCGAGAGCACCTGCGTGCGCGCATCAGGCCAGATCACCCGCAGCGAGTCGACGGTGTCCGACGAACCCAGCCCGAAGTGCAGCCGGTGATCTACCGACGACTGAAAGCCGCGCGTGGGGATGTGCTCCAGCAGCTGCTGCCGGCCCTCGTGAAACACCTCCACCTTAGCCCCGATGCCGCCGGTGTTCGGCCCCTCTCCTTCCAACGCCACCTTCATGAAGTGATGCCCGTTCCGCTCCCGCGCGTGGTTACGATAAATCCCGGCGGGCTCGTTGATGTTGTTGATCACCAGGTCCAGCGCCCCGTCATTGTTGAGATCTACGTAGGCCGTCCCGTTGGAAAAACCCGGATCGGCCAGTCCCCAGTCCTCGGCCCGATTGGTAAACGTCAGGTCGCCGTTGTTCTGGTAGGCGTAGTTCGGAATCCGAATCTGCGGCATCTGCTCGAGGAGGTCGAGGTTCTCCTGCGTGATCCCCCGCTCCAGCGACGCCTGAATGGCCTGGTTGGAGATATAGCTGATGTAGTCCAGATCGTTGGGCCGGCGGTAGATGCCATTGCTGATGAAGAGGTCTTTGTGGCCACTGTTGTCGAGGTCGGCAAAGAGCGCGCTCCAGCTCCAGTCCGTAGCGTGGATGCCGGCCAGATAGCCGATGTCGCTAAACCGGCCGAGCCCACGGTTCAGCTGCAACGTGTTGCGGGCGTACTGCGGGTGGTAGCCGAGCCCCAGCTTAAAGCGGTACGTGTCGTACCCTTCCGCCATCACCGACGTCTTGAGGATATCCTCGCGCTCCGGCTGCATATCCAGCGCCGCCAGGTCCACACGCCCGTCATTGTTGATGTCAGCCGCATCCACGCCCATGGTAAAGTAGGAGGTGTGGCCCATCGTCCCATCGATGGCTTCTGTGAACGTGCCATCGCAGGTGTTCTCGTAGAAGAAGTCGCTTTCGTGGAAGTCGTTGCCGATGTAGATGTCGAGGCACCCGTTCCGGTTGAAGTCGCTCACGGCAATCCCGAGGCCATAGCCGGAGGGCCCGCCATAGATGCCAGCTTCCTCGCTCACGTCCGTAAACGTGCCCCCGTCATTTCGGAAGAGGCGGTCGCCGGATTTCGGATGGCGCTCCTGCCGCTGCTCAATGCCGCGAAACCGGTCCTCGGTGTGTACCGCGTGGTTGAGCAGGTACATGTCGAGGTAGCCGTTCCCCCTAAAGTCGAAGAAGGCGGCTTGCGTGGAATACCCTTCGTGCTCCAGCCCAAACTCCGCTGTGCGGTCGGTGAAGGTGCCGTCCCCGTTGTTGATGTAGAGGATGTTGCGGCCGTCGAGGTCGAGGTGGTTGACGGCAGAGACGTAGATATCGAGATGGCCGTTCCCGTTCACGTCGGCCATGGTGGCGCCGCTCGTCCAGCCGGGCGGCCCTTCCACACCGGCTCGCTCGGTGATGTCTTCAAACCGGTAATCGCCCTTGTTTTTGTAGAGACGGTTGTCGTCGAGGTTGGAGGTGAAGTAGAGGTCGGGATACCCGTTGCCGGTTACGTCGCCCACGGCTACGCCGCCGCCGTTGTAGTAGTAGAGGTAGTTCAGGATGTTGACCGACGGATCTTCCGGCAAGTGGTTGACAAATTCGATGCCGGTGTCCTCAGCCGCGAGGCGCTCGAAAAGCGGCGGCTCGGACGGGGGCTCCTCGGTGGTGCAGGCGGTGACACCAAGCGTCAGCAGCAGGGCCAGCACCCCGAGGGCCCGCCTCAGGCTGGACGGCGCAACGCTTGCCGCCTTGCGTTTCACGACGTGCGCTCCGTTGTCATCCTGCCTCCGTCCTCCCTCCATGTCATCCTGAGCGAGGCCACGAGCGAAGGATCTCCCATCTCCAGGATTGCCGCAGGGCTCACCACCGCAATACCCGACACACGGGAGATCCCTCGTCGCTCCGCTCCCTCGGGATGACAGGGGGAATGATGGGATGCTCGACCGCAATCCCGAAGCTACATTAGCAAATGAGTTACCACCACCTCCACCCTTGTCATCCTGCCTACACCCGCCCCCCATGTCATCCTGAGCGAGGCCACGAGCGAAGGATCTCCCATCTCCAGGATTGCCGCGGTACCCACCACAGGCTTCACCGACAGATGGGAAGTCCCCCGTAGCGTTCTTCGCTCGGGATGACAGGCAAGACCGTAGCATAGCACGTAGATACATCAGAGAATGCTGGCTATGGACGGGCAGCGACCGTGGAGGACGAGGCCCCCGTGGGCGTCAGGAAGAGCGCGGTCTCGTTGTTGCGGGCGGCCATCACGGTGGGCCCGTGCAGGGCGTGGGTGAAGGGCATTAGGTGGCGCGTCTCGCCCGGCAACTGCACGCCCCGTTCCCTCGCCGGGACTACGGAGAAGTCGCCCGTGCCATCTCCTGCCAGGAGTACCCCCCAGCTTGACCCCAACCGGCCGATCTCTGGCTGCAGGCCGTAAAAGTTACCCGCCAGCAGCAGATCAAGGTGGCCGTTCTGCGTCATATCCTCTACGTGGATGCCATACACCGGGGCTTTCTGCGCGAGCCGCGGCAGCGAACGAACGTCGAACGTCCCGGCGCCGTCATTCAGCAGCACCACGTGGTCGAACCGGTCGGCATGGCGGACGGTGGCGCGTTCACGTTCTTCCGCCGAGAGCACATCGGCAATCGTAGCTTCGGCGTATTCCTCAAACGTCGGAAACTGGCTCCGGATGCGATTCAGCCCTTCCGCCAGATCCAGGCGCAGCTTGAACGGGTAGGCCACGCCGTCCTCGTAGTGCGAGAGCACCTGCTCAATGTTGCCGTCTCCATCGATGTCATCCACATACATCCGCATGGGGGCATCGGGCGAGGTGGTCAGCCGCGAATTCAGGCCCAGGTTGCCCACGATGAGGTCGTCGTGGCCGTTGCCCGTCAGGTCGGCTTTCGCGATGCGATTCCACCAGCCGTGGGTCTCCGCCAGCTCCGGTCGGTCGGCACGAGCTAACGTGCCATCGCCCTGATTCTCAAACACCACGATCGGCATCCAATCGCCCACCACTACGAGATCCAGCCGGTCATCACCGGTCACATCCACCCAGGCAGCGTCGGTCACCATGCCGATGCCCGCCAGGCCGGGCGCGAGGGTGTCGGTAACGTCAACGAAACGCCCGTCATCCGTCCGGCGGAGTATAGCGGTTTGCGGCGTGCGGCCGTACTCAAACGGAATCAGCCGGCCACCGATGAAGAGCTCGTCTCGGCCGTCGCCCGTCAGATCGGCGGCTGCGGCAACGGATCCGCTCACGAAACGCTGCGGCAGGGTGCCGTCGGGTGCCCGCCCGAACGACCCACCCCCTCCATTCAGATAGAGGCGGTCGTTGAGCGCTTCATCGGCGGGTGCAAACTCGTTCCCCCCATGCACCACATACAGGTCGAGCTGGCCATTGCCCGTCGCGTCGAAGAAGGTGGCACCCACATCTTCCGCTTCGCGATCGGCCTGTAGCAATTCGGTCGCGGCACGGACGAACGAGCCATCCGCTTGCTGCAGTAGCAGCTGTCCGGCGTGGCCCTTCGCCCCACCGATGAACAGATCATGCAGCCCGTTGCCCGTCACGTCGGCCGCCGCCACCGCCGGCCCCTCACGCGAGAGCATCTTGGGGATGAGCTGGTCGCGGTGGAAGTCTACAAAGTCGTTCTCGCGATGCGCCACCTCCAGGCCCATATCCTCCGTCACATCCTCTAACAGTGCAGCAACCTCTGCTGGTGACACGCGATGGGGATTGTCGGCCTCCGCGGGCGTGGCATCGGCCTGGGCCACCCGCAGGCGCTGGTTGGTCGGGACATCGGTGAGGACCTGCTGCCGGTCGTCGGGCCAAAGGACCGTCACCTGCTCCAGCGTGTCGACTGCGCCCACGCCGAACGTGAGCACGTAGTCAACGCTCGACTGATAGCCTCGCATCGGCATCTGCTCCTGGTGATAGCGCCGTCCGTCGTGCTCGATGATGGCCTTGGCGCCCAGTCCAAAGTGGTTCGGTGCCTCCCCCTGCAGGGCTATCTGCAGGAAGCGGTTCTCGGTAAGCGTGCGGGCATTGTTTCGGTAGATGGAGACTTCCGCGTTGTTGTTGCTCACGATGAGGTCCAGCGCGCCGTCCCCGTTCAGGTCCGCATAAGCAGCACCATGGGACGAGGTGGGGAGGTCGAGCCCCCAGTCCGCGGTGCGGTCCTCGAACTGCAGGTTGCCCTGATTCTGAAAGACGTGATTCGGGATGGGCTCTGCGTCCATCAGGTCGATCAGGCTCAGGTAGTCCACGTTGCCCGCATCATCCACCCGCCCATCGGCCATCAGGTCCATGCGCTGCTCATTGGCCAGGTAGGAGATATAGTCCTGGTTCGTGAGGTCATGCGCCATGCCGTTGCTCACAAACAGATCCTTCTGGCCGTCCAGATCGAAATCCGCAAACAGGGCGCTCCAGCTCCAGTCGGTCCGCGAAACCCCCGCCAGGTGCCCCACATCGCTGAACGTGCCGTCAGCATTGTTCAGATGCAGCATGTTGCGCATGTACTGATGGTGATACCCGAGGCGCTTGCGCCGCTGGTACGTGTCCCACCCTTCAAACGAGGAGGTGAGCTTGAGCCGCCGGTTATCGGGCGGCAGCATGTCCGTGATGAAGAGGTCCAGATAGCCGTTGTTGTTGATATCCGCTACGTCGGACCCCATCGAGAAGTGACTGATGTACGGCAGCCGTTCTTCGAGTTCTTCGCTGAACGTGCCATCGCCGTTGTTCAGGTAGAGGTAGTCGCGCTCGAAGAAATCATTCGAGACGTAGATATCCGGCCAGCCGTTGTTGTTGACGTCGCCCACAGCCACGCCCAGACCGAAAGCGATCTCACTGCCATAGATGCCCGCTTCCTCACTCACGTCCATGAAGCGTTCGCCATCGTTCCGGTAGAGCCGGTCGCCACCGTCCGGGTGCCGCACGTTGCGCAGGTTGCGCATCCCAAAGCTCCCCACGGAGCGAAAGGAGTTATTGAGCACGTACAGGTCAAGGTTACCATCGCGGGTATAATCGAAAAATACCGCATGGATGGAGTACCCTTCATCGTCCACTCCATACGCCGCCGCTTGCTCTTCGAAGACGGGAATGCCATCGTCGTTAAGCCCCTGGTTGATGTAGAACTCGTTCGCACGACGCCCACCGTCGACATCGCCTGATTGGCACACGTAGATATCCAGCAAGCCGTTGCCGTTCACGTCCGCCATCACCGCACAGGTGGCCCATGGCCCATCTCCCGCAATTCCCGCCACCTCCGTCACGTCCCGAAAGCGATAGTCACCCTCGTTGAGATACAGGCGGTTTTCTTCCTGATTGGATGCCAGAAAGAGGTCGGGGAGCCCATTCCCGGTAAGGTCGCCCACCGCCACCCCCGCCCCGTTGTAGAAGTTGCGGTAGGTGTAGATGTTCATCTCCTGCGTGTCCGTCAGCCGGTTGGCGAAGCCAACGCCCGTGTAAGCGGATGGCAGCAGCGTAAAGAGCTGCTCTCCTTCCACGGGCGGCGGCTCCTCCATGGCTCCGGGCTCACTGGCCGTGCAGGCTGAAAGCAGGAGCAAGAGACCCGCGAAAAGCAGCCCGAGCGGACGAATCAGACGCGGCAGCGCACTCCGCTCAGATTGCGTAGCGGACCATGTGGTGATTATTGGTCCCGGTACAAGTTGCATCTACTTAATAACCAATGGATGCAGAACGGCGGTGTAAGGCTCTAAACCAGACGGAAGCCCGGCGGTCAACACCACCGGACTTCCGTTTGTAGTCTCAGTGCTTTCGGCGGGTTTAGTAGCCCGGGTTCTGGAGCAGGTTGGGGTTGGCGTCCACCTGTGATTGTGGAATTGGGAAGAGCACGCGGTACGGCTGACTCGATTCCTTGAATTCCCACGCGTCCAGGAAGCGCGGCTGCCCACCGCCGGCCAAGTCGAAGCGAATCATATCCGCCCGGCGCTTATTTTCGAACGTGAATTCGAAGCCTCGCTCGTTGTACACGGCATCCAACGCTGCGGTCTGTGAGAGACCCGTACTGAGCGGCTGGGGGGGATCGAAGACCAGCGAACGCACTTCGTTGTTGATCACCTCGATGCCCTCGGCTACGCGGCCCAAGCGAATGAGCGCCTCGGCCTTGATCAGTTGCGCTTCGGCCCAGCGGTAGAAGACGAAGTTGTTGCCCGCATTCTCGGCCGACTGGTTTGGATCGAGCTCCCATTTTACCGGGCGAAAGCCTTCGCCCTCACCGGCACCGGTAATGCCCTGGATCGGTCCAATGACGAGCGGGTCGCCGGGCCGTGTTTCCAGCGGCTCCGTGGTTTCGTCACTGAAGCACTCGTTGCCAAAGCAACTGACGTTTGGCTGCGCGTACAGTTGGCCTTCAAGGAAGACATTTTTACGCAGATCGTCGTCATCAAAACCATCGTAGTATTCAGTTAGCGCACTGAAGCCGTTCCAGGGGGTCTCCGTGTTGCCCGGTCCCTGGGGCACGGTATTGTAATGCAGGTACGACTGATGGCGGATGTAGCCAAGGCCATCTTGCGCCAGGTACTCGATCGTAAAGATATTACCGTTTACGCCAAGGTTATCCGCCGCAAAGTGGTCCCACCAGCTGTTGGGCGGGCCGTAGAGGCCGAGTGCTTCGAGACGCTCAATGGCATCCAGCGCTTCCTCGTACATGGCGTCGCCGGCCGTTACGCCACCTTCAGTGACGGTACCCGTGTACACCTCAGCATTTAGGTATAGGTTGGCGAGCGTCATCAGCGCCGCGCCACGACCGAACTGGCCTTCCGGTACATCAACGGGCAGATTAGGCACTGCTGTTTCCAGCTCGTTCACCACGAAGTTGAACAGGTTGGCGCGCTGTCCCGGTTCATCCAGCGGACTGGGCGGGTTGTTGGGATCCACCACAAACTGGTCATCCTCCAGCACCGGAAGTGCGCCGAAGTAATCCATGCCCAGCGTATAGAAGAACGCGCGCAAGGCTCGTGCCTCCGCCTCCAGTGCGGCCTGGTTCGTCAATCCCTCCGGTGCGTCAACCAGTCCACCGAGGACGGCATTGGAGCGGGAGACGCCGGTCAGCAAGTCGCCATAGGCACCGCCAAACTCGGGGTGCGTCGACGTCCACGTATGCTGATGGAGCTGGCGCCAGTTGCCACCATCATCCCAGTCATCGCCCCGTGTGGGGACCATCGTGGCGTCCGTCGAGTGCTCGCCCGAATTGAAGAATCCGAACTGGAAGTTACGCATGGTGGCGTAGATGGGCGCCAGGGCGCGCTGCACATCCGCTTCCGACTGAAAGAGGACATCCTGATCGAGCGTGCCAAAGGTCTGCTCATCAAGGTCGGTGCATCCGACGAAGACAAGCACGGGCACCAGCACCGCCGCCACAAGCAGCACTGCTCGGCGTTGGGTTGTGTGTAAAAGCTTTCGCATAACGTAAAGAACGTGTCAGTGTCAGTTCAGCAAAAAGTGATGGGTACAAACAGCGTGGTTAGAAGCTGACGTTCACGCCAAACGTGATGGAGCGCGCCCGAGGATAGGCCGTGAAGTCCATCCCCAGCGTACCCAGTCCGGCATCCGTATTGACTTCAGGATCCCACCCGGTGTAGTTGGTGAAGGTGTAGAGGTTGTTCACCGAGAGCGAGAGCCGGGCGTTGCGCACCTGCGGCAGATCCGGCAGGGTGTACCCTACCGTCACATTGTCGATGCGCAGGAAGGACCCGTCTTGGATCCAGCGATCCGAGAAGACCGCCGAGTCGGAGCCCCGCTGCGGGGAGTCAAGTGCAGAGCTGAAGAGGTTGCGACGCTGCAGTACCTGCCCGGGGTTGTCATGCAGCAGGGCCAGGTTATTGAAGACGTCAATCCCCTGCACACCGCGCATAAAGAGGCTGAAGTCAAAGTCCTGGTACGTACCCTGTACATTCAGGCCGTAGTTGAAGTCCGGCTGTGCGTTGCCAATGTACTGCTCCACGCGGTTCCCATCTTCATCGACTTCAAAGACCTGGTTGCCGTTCTGGTCGATGCCCAGGAATACAGGGCCGTAGAACGAGCCAATAGGCTGCCCGGCCTCGATGCGCTGGGCGGTCACGTCCGTTTGCCCAGGACCGCTCACGAAGCCGGTGCTGATGAAGTCGCCTTCTTCGCGCAGGCTCAGCACCTCGTTGCGATTGGTGGCGATGTTACCCCCTATCCGCAGACTCCAGTTCTGGCGGTCGTACAGCACCGCGTCAATATCGAACTCAATGCCGTCGTTGCGCATGGAACCAATGTTAACGAGCTGAGAGCCGACTTCCGTCGGTTCCGGCACGGTTACGTCAAGGAGCAGGTCGTCCGTGTCGCGGCGGTAGACTTCGAGTGCACCTTGAATGCGCCCACCGAGGATGCCATAGTCAATGGCGAGGTTGTACGAGGTGGTCTCTTCCCACCCGAGGTCGGGGTTGGGGAAGTTGGTGAGGTTGGCTCCCACGACTTCCTGCCCGTTCCGCACGTTGCGGATACCCGGGGAGAAGATGGCCAGCGACCGGCCGATGCCAATCTCCTGGCTACCCGTGACGCCCACGCCGAAGCGCAGCAGCAGGTTGTTCAGCCAGTCCACATTGGCCATAAACGGCTCATCTGACAGGCGCCAACCAACGGAGCCGGCGGGAAAGAGCCCCCACTGGTTGCCATCGCCGAAGCGACTGGAGCCGTCCTGACGCAGCGATGTAGCGATGAGATACTTGCCGTCAATGTCGTAGTTGACGCGACCGAAGAACGAGATCAGGCGGCTCCGCTCACGGAACGAGAACGGGTTCACGTCCTGGTCTTCACCCGATCCAATGTTGAACACTGAGATGGCATCGGAGATAAAGTCGCGGCCGGTGGCCCCCATACCCTGCAGGTCAAACTCCTGCCACGAGTAGCCGGCCGTTACCTCAAGGTCTTGCCCATCGACGAGCGAGCCGCGGTAGGTGCTCGTCGTTTCCAGCAGCACTGAGCTCCGCTCGTTGGAGCGGACGACCGCCTCGCCCCCACGACCCTGTGCAATCGGGCTGGCCCGGGGCAGAAAGATTTCACGTGTGGCCGTCTCGCGGTTAAGCCCGACGTTCACGCGGGCGCTCAGGCCCTCAATGATGTCAAACTCACCAAACACATTGCCCAGGGCCCGCGTCGTCCGCGCGAAGTCGCGGATTTGCTCTGCCATGGCGAGCGGGTTACGCACGGACGTCTGGCCCGGGACCTCAAAGAAATCACCTTCTTCCGTGCGGACGGGTTGCGTGGGGTTAAACTGAAAGACGTTCAGGAAAATATCGCCTTCAAACCCGCCGGTTTGCTGCTGCGGCGTGTTGTTGTCGCGCACATAGCCGGCCGTCAGGTTAAGCCCGGTGCGGAAGCGGCCGTCAAGCGCGGTGTTGCGGGCGTTGACACGACCCGTAAGCCGCTCCAGCCCCGTGTTTTCGACAATGCCTTGCTCTTCAGCATAGCTCACAGAGGCCCGGTACTGCGTGGCTTCGGTGCCGCCGGAGATGGCCAGGTTGTGCTCCTGAGAAATCGCGCCGCGCGTAATCGTGTCCTGCCAATCGGTGTTCGCATCGTTTACACCCTGCAACGCGCTCCGGACTTCCGCATCTGTGAAGCGCGGGTCAGCGCTCACCATTTCGCCGCCCTCTTCTACAGCCAGGCTATTGACGAAGTCGCGGTACTCTGCACCCGTGAGGATGTCCACCGAGTTGGCCAGTTGGCTACCGGTGACACTGCCGTCGTAGTCAATGCGCACTTCGCCCGCGCTTCCCTGCTTCGTCTGGATCAGGATCACCCCGTTGGAACCGCGCGAGCCGTAAATGGCGGCGGCAGAGGCATCTTTCAGGATGTCAATGCTCGCAATGTCGTTAGGGTTGAGGAAGTTGAGGGGGTTCCGTGTGGGCTGGCTGGCCACATCGGCGCCGCCCGGCACGGTGGAGGCATTGTCAATCGGCACGCCGTCGATCACGTACAGCGGCTCGTTGCTCGCCCCGATGGAAGAGGTGCCCCGGATACGCACGGTGCTACCGGCACCTGGGCCGCCATCGCTCGGCGTGATGTTCACGCCCGAGACGCGCCCCTGAATCATCTGGTCGGGGTTGCTAATGCGCCCGACGTTAGCGCTGGCGATATCGACGGACGAGACGGAACCACTGATATCCTGGCGCCGCCGCTCGCCGTACCCCACAACAACCACGTCGTCAAGCAGGGCTACATCCTCCCGCAGGGCCACATCAATGACCTCTTGGTCGCCAACCTGGATGCGCTGCGGCTCATAGCCAACGAAAGAGAACGCGATAATGTCGTCCGGTCCGCGGACGTTGAGGCTATACTCACCATCAATGTTTGTGGTCGTCCCAATAGTCGTCCCGTCAATAACTACGTTAGCTCCGGGGATGGGCTCTTCGGTGTCAGCGTCAACGACGGTACCGGTCACTGTCCGCTCTTGCGCCATCGCTGCGCCCACGCCCGTGAGCAACAGGAGACTGAACAGTAAACAGGTGGTAACTATGTGGCGCATAATGGTTTAGGGGGTTTGTTCGTACAGAGACGGCGAAGGAGGAACCGCTTTTGTGCTTAAGGAAAGCGCTTACATCACCTATGAGTTAACAATAAGGCAAAAAATAATCAATGTGAAGCGGCAGCGGCAAAAAATGTCACTGCCGCGCTCCAGAGCCGGTGGAAGCGCTTACTTATGGTGTGAAAGTTACGTGTAGTCCGTTACAGACAGCCGGTCTGTGCACCAGGACGTGGGGGCCGCCGCATTCGTGGCCAGCACCACCGCACCGCCTGCCGCCGTCTGCTCGGCCACCACCGACTGCACCAGCATGCGGCCGGGGTCGTCGAGGTTGGTGACGGGCTCATCCAGAAAGAGCAGCGATGGGCGGTGCAGCAGCCCAGCAGCCAGCCGCATTCGCTGCACCATCCCGGAGGAGAACGTGCGGAGCGGGTCATCGCCCCGCCCGGCCAAGCCCACGCGGTCAAGCAGCGCATCAATCCGCGCAGCAGCCTCTGGGAGGCGGCGGGCTTTTGCCAAGAACGACAGGTTTTCCCGCGCGGTAAAATCCGTATACAGGTTGATATACGGCGCCACAAACCCGATCTGCAGCAACTGCTCCTCCCGCGTGACCTCCTGGCCTTCCACAGAAAAGCACACCGTGCCCTTCGTTGGCCACTGCAAGCCGGCCAGTATTTGCAGCAAGGTCGATTTCCCCGAGCCGTTCGGTCCAACAACGGCCACGGACATCCCGGGCTGTACTGTAAGCGACAGCCCCCGGAACAGTACCAGGCGCTTAAATCGCTTTGTTAACGCGGTGGCTTCCAGCTTCATAGGGATCGGCACGTCATTTCAACATCAATAGCGGCCCTGCGCGGACCCTCGGCGCGGACCTGAAGTAGTTTTACCGTAGCCACGACGCATGACAATGGTAATAGCATCCGCACTCTATTGCCACCGCCTCGCGCGTTCTCGCCTTCTTTTCAACACCACGCTTCTGCTTATGCGCTTGCTCCTCCCCGCCCTCCTGATCGCAACGATATTCCTCATGGCTTGTGAGGTGGACGACCCGGACGCCCCGTCTGCTGATGACATGATCGATCCGGAGGCCCCCGTCCTCGCGGAAGCAGTACTCGAACCTACCGAGGGCAACGAAACCATGGGCACGGTCATCTTCACCCAGGAAGTAGAAGGTATTCGGGTAGAAGCCACCGTGGAAGGACTGGATCCGGAAGGCGTGCATGGTTTCCACATTCATGAAGTAGGCGACTGCAGCGCGCCCGACGCAACCTCGGCGGGTGGCCACTTTAACCCGTTTGATACGCCCCACGGCGGCCCTGACGACCCGGCTGGTGAGCGCCATGTGGGTGACCTCGGCAACCTGGAGGCTGATGAAGAAGGCCGGGCCACCTACGACCGACGCAACGACTTGCTGGCCTTCCATGGCGAGGCGAACATCGTTGGCCGCAGCGTGATTGTGCATGCGCAGGCCGACGACCTGGAGTCGCAGCCCGTGGGGGATGCTGGCGCGCGCCTTGCATGCGGCGTGATTGAGGCCGTGGATGCGTTCGAATAAGGCATTCGAATAACGCACCCGGATACTGCGCCCCGTGGCTGTGCCCTCTGTCCATAGTGTTTTTCTCTTGAGCCGGACCGTTCTGCCTGCATGCCTTCCGCGCCCGCTTCCCCTGCGCCTGGTACCGCTGAGGCCGCGCTGTACGGACGCGATCCCACGCCGCGGCTGGTAGCTGCGCATCCGATCTTAGAGGATGATCGCCAGGCCTTTGTGCGGCTGTATCAGCGGCCGGCTGAAGGGGGCCCCGTGCGGGAGCAGCAGGTGCCCTTGCATCCGTTTTTCTTTCTCTCGGACATCGCCCTCTTGCAGGGCTTTCCCCGCGAGCGCTTCCAGTTCCAAGAGCTGGCGGGCGACAACTTCTTTCGCCACCTCGTGGTGCTGCCCTCCTGGCCTGCGTACTGGGATGCCATCCGCCATGTTGAGCGCGCGACCGGGCAAACCCAGGGGCGCCCCGATGCGCTCTACCTCATCAGCAACCCGGTGCAGCAGTACTTCATGCAGTCGGGGCGGACGCTCTTCAAAGAGATGACGTTCGACGACCTGCACCGGCTGCAGCTCGACATTGAGGTGTACAGCGAAGGTGCCTTCCCCAATGCCGACCGCCCGGATGACGCGATCATTATCGTGTCGATGACTGATAACCGCGGCTGGGACTGCGTCCTCGATGCGCGCGATCAGTCGGAGGAAGCGCTGCTGCGCCAGACGGTGCACACCCTGCAGCAACGCGACCCGGACGTGATTGAGGGGCACAACATCTACAACTTCGACTTTCCCTACCTGATGGATCGCTGCGCGCGCTACGGCGTGCCGTTTTCGATCGGGCGGGACGGCTCCACGCCGCGCACCTTCGCGTCCAGCATGCGCTTCGCCGAGCGCACCATCGACTTCACCGCGCTGGAGATCGCCGGGCGGCATGTGGTGGACACCTACTTTCAGGTGATGAGCTTCGATGTGTTCAAGCGCGACCTCCCCGGGTATGGACTGAAGGAGGCCGCGCAGTATTTTGGCTTCGCCCCTGAGGACCGCACCTACATCGCCGGCGAGGACATCGCCCGCACCTGGCGCGAGGATCCCGAGCAGCTCCTCCGCTACGCCCTGGACGACGTGATCGAAACCGAGCGCCTGGCGCGCCACCTCTCCGGCTCTACGTTTTACCTCACGCAGCTCCTGCCCATGAACTACGGCCGGGTGGCCCGGACCGGCCCGGCTACGAAAATCGAAGCGCTGTTCGTCCGCGAGTACCTGCGCCAGCGCCACAGCATTCCCCAGAGCGAGTGGGGCAGCCAGATGATGGGCGGCTACACGGACATCTTCCGCACGGGCGTGCTCGGGCCCATCGTGTATGCCGACGTGGAGAGCCTCTACCCGTCCATCATGCTGAACTATGACGTCAAACCCAGCGGCGATGCGCTCGACATCTTCCCCCGCCTCCTGCAGCGCCTGACGGACCTCCGCTTCGAAGCCAAGGACCAGATGAAGGAGGCCACGGACGACGAGGTGGTCAGCGAGCTGGATGCGCGGCAATCGTCGTACAAGGTGCTGATCAACTGCTTCGACCCCGAAACGGAGATTATGACGCAGGCCGGACCAAAAAACGTTCGCGCGGTGAACGTTGGCGACCTTGTGTATGCGCTCAACCCGGAGACGATGAAGGCTGACCTAAAGCCCGTGACGCATGTTCATACGCAGCCACACTACAGAGGCGACATGGTCCGGCTCAAAAACAAGCACGTGGACTTACTCGTCACGCCCAACCACCGCCTCCTCACCAATCGTGTGAATGGATACCGTCAAACGGGGTACCAGTGGCGGGAGGCCCGGGAGCTGTTTGAGACGACGTGTCGACACCAACTGCCGCCCTTGTCCCACGGCACTATTGATACGCCAGGGCTTCCCGTGCATTCGGCCGCATGGTGCGATGGGAATGGCTCTACGGTCCGGCAGGAAGCGTACGTAGGCCTCAATACACCTGAGGCGTACGGTACGGCTCCTGTCATCACCACCGAGCATCGATCCATCATCCCCTATAGCGGTTCTATCCACTGCGTCACTGTTGCCGATCACCATACGGTGCTTGCCGGACGCAATGGAGCCTTCAACTGGGTCGGGCAGAGCTTCTACGGAAATCTCGGCTTCAGCCTCGCCGCCTTCAACGACTTTGCCGAAGCCGACCGCGTGGCCTCCACCGGCCAAAAGCTCCTGCGGCAGATCATCGACCTGATCGAGGAGCGCGGGGGCCAGGTGGTGGAAGCCGATACCGACGGCGTCCTGTTCGTGCCGCCAGACGACGTCCGTGGCGATGCGCCAGAGCGGGCCTTTGTGGAGGCGCTGAACGAGGAAATGCCGGAGGGCATCCGCATCGGCTTTGATGGCCGGTACGAGACCATGCTGTCGTACAAAAAGAAAAACTACGCGCTGCTCTCCTACGACGGCGACCTGAAGTTTAAGGGCTCCTCGCTCATCTCTCGCTCCAACGAGCAGTTTGGGCGGCGCTTTGTGCGGGAGGCGATTCGGCTGCTCTTAAACGAAGATATCCAGGGCCTGCATGACCTGTACCTGGCTACGCGCGACCGCATTATTTCCCACGACTGGGACAGCGTGCGGAGCTTCTCCCGCACGGAAACGCTGAAGGACACCGTGGAGCAGTACCAGGCGGATGTGGAGGGCGGCAAGCGGCCACGGGCGGCGGCATACGAGCTGGCCATCGCACGTGCTGAGGCTACCGGCAAGGCCGTCCGCAAAGGCGACCGCATTTCGTACTACATCACGGGCAACAAGGCCAACGTCACGGCCTTTGCGCACAGCAAGCTCGCATCGAAGTGGACCCCGGACCACCCGGACGAGAACACGGCGTACTATCTCCGCCGCCTCGACCAGTTTGCGCAAAAGTTTGAGTCGTTTTTCCGCGAGCACGACTTCCGCCGTATCTTCTCTCCCGAGGACCTCTTCGGCTTCTCCACCGACGGCATCGAGGTGCTTGTCCATACCCACGAACAGACGCCCGACGACACCGAGGTGCCATTTTGAGCGTACGGGCTGACCGCTGACACCTCCAGGCGCCCCGCTTAGATGCCCCCTTATCTCTTTCATTTCTAAATCTACCCATGCCCCGCAAACGCCTTCCGCTATCTCCGCAAGAACAGCACACGCTCGACGCCCTGCTCGACGGGCTCATCGACACCACCGTCCACCACTACGGCGCCGAGGCCCGTCAGGCTGTGCGATACGATAAGCGCAAGGCCATGTACGATGGCACCGGCACGGTGTATCTGCTGCAGCTGTTCGAGGATGACGAGCTGGTAAACAACCGCATCGGCGCCTACATGGTGCTGCCGACAGCGGAGGATAGCGTGGGCTTCCATACGCATGGCGACCGCCACGAGCAGGAGGTATACGTGGTGGTCCATGGCAGCGGCACGTACCTGGAGAAGGACGACCCAGATGCCGAACCGCGCGCCTACCCTATCGAAAAAGGCACCATTACCACGGTCCGCGGGCCGGCGCTGCATGCGGTGCAAAACACGGGCGATGAGCCGCTCGTGGTGTTTGTCATCACCACCAACGAGCCGGCGGGCTACGCTTCGGGGGCGTAACAAGGCTCCAGGGGCGTAACAGGACGGTGGCTGGTGAAACCTACGGGACGCGAGATTCCTGCAGCATGCCGCTCTGTTCAATAAAACCCCCGTTGTGCTATGTCTGCTTCCCGCCTGCTTACGCTGCTCGTTGGCCTCCTCCTGCTGGGCGCCTGTGCCGGCCAAAACGAGTGGACCGGTGATGAAGTGCGCAGTGCACAGACCGACCCGGACTGCGGCGTGTGGGACGAGTACCGCGCCATCATCGGGGATGACAGCCCGAAGATCAGGGAAGACGGCGACAGCACGTGGGTGTGGGTTGGTGGCGCGGAGAGCGGCCCGAATGCGGAATGGGCTGACTTCACGGGCGCGCCGATGGAGCCCGGCGAACTGCAGTATGGGCTCGGGTTCGATGCCATTCCCTCCATCGACGACCCGGTCTTTACCCGCCCCGACAACCCGGCCCTGCTGCGGCTCATCCCCAACAGCCCCTACCGGGCGTGCGAGCGGCCCGAGACCAACGACGAGATCATGGTGATTGGCTATGTTGCCGAGAATGGGGAAGCGCGGGCGTACCCCACGGGCCTGCTCGACCGGCACGAGCTCGTCAATGACGAGGCCGGCGAGGAGTACTTTACGGTGGGCTGGTGCCCACTGGCTGATCTCTCGTCCGTCCACAGCCGTGAGCATGCGGGCGAGCCCATCGAGTTTGGCGTCAGCGGGTACGTCTACCGAAACACGTACTTCATCTACGATCGGCCGACGGAGAGCCTCTGGTACGCGCTGGACGAGGAAGGCTGGACGGCCGTGTCGGGCCCGCGTCAGGGCGACTTCATCCCGTTCATTGAAAGCCGCGCCCCGATGCCCCTCGGCCAGTGGCGGGAGCAACATCCGGATACCGTCGTGCTGGCCGGAGACGCCTCGGATGTGCGACCGGAGCAGGTGTCGGAGGCGCGGTGAACCAACCCACGCTGCAGCTTGGGCTTCCCCCCTCTCTTTAGTTCTCTCCCGCCAGGGGAGAGAAGACGTTGGGCGTAGACGCTGATTTGCAACTGAACGACAGAGCTGCCGGTTTGACGACGGCTGTTGGCATGACACTGCCGCCGACGCAAAAGTCCCTTCTCCCGACCACGGGAGAAGGACACTACCTCCAACCTCGTCGCGGCCGTCTCGGGCGCGACGTTGGGGCGGCGCCGTCTCGGTGCCATGATGGCACGGTGGTCGCGGGCCGCATGATGCAAGGGCAATCGCAGCAGGTGACTTCATCGGTTGAATGGCTACCCGTGCCGACATTGGGCTACGACGCTCAGCGCCAACGACGTATGGATTACTTCGTTAGTCGCTGGCGCTCGTTTCTCGATCAAGTCGAGGATAACTTGTCGGTTCGAGAGGAGGTTACGCGAAGAACAGCGACTGTTGGAGGGTTCGGCGCTTGAGGCGTTGTGGCACACACACGCAATACCTCACAAACCAGCAAGGGGCGACCACGGTGGCCGCCCCCTGTTCTTGGCTCGGACGTGCCTCCGGATTACTCCTCGCCCCATTTCTCAAACCACGCGCGCAGGTAGAGCTGGCTCCGGATGAAGTTGGACGGCTGTGAGGAGGTGCCGTGCCATTCGTTCTGGAAGCGCACCATCACCGACGGCACGCCCAGTACCTGAAGCGCAGCATAGTACTCTTCCGTCTGCGCCATCGGCGTGCGAAGGTCATTTTCACCCGTCATCAGCATTGTGGGGGTGGTGACGTTGCCCACGTACATCAGCGGCGAGCGCTCGAGGTGCTCTGTCGGGTCGTCCCAGGGATATTCCTCGAAATTATTATACCAGCCCACGCCGTCCGTCGTACCCACAAACGAAAGCCAGTTGGTCACGGGGCAGTTGGACGACGCCGCGGCGAACCGGTCGGTATGGCCCACCGCCCAGGCCGTGAGCACGCCACCACCGGAGCAGCCATACACGTACTTGCGGTCCCGGTCCACGTAGCCGCGGTCGATGAGCACATCTACGCCGGCCATCAGGTCGTCGTGATCCTTGCTCGGGTAGGCGTTATTGATTTCGTTGGCGAACGCGCTGCCGTAGCCGCTACTGCCGCGCGGGTTCGTGTACAGGACGAGGTAGCCGTTCGCCGCATGCTCTTGCCAGCCGTAGTTGAAGCCGACGCCATACATCGCGTGCGGCCCACCATGGATCACCAGCATCAGCGGATACGTCTCGTCCGGGTCAAAATTCGGCGGTTTTACCACCCAACCCTGGATGTCGAGATCATCCACTGACGTGTACCACAGCTCCTCCACCTCGCCAAGCGTCACCCCCTCCATCAGATCCCGGTTCATGTGCGTGAGCCGGTTCATTTGATCCGGGCGATCCGGACGTAGCACGTAGAGGTCGCCGGGCTCGTGGAACGAAGTTTTGGTGGTGGCCAGGCGGCCGTTATCACTGATGGAGCCGATACTGATCTGGTGCACGCCTTCCGTCACGCGCTCTACGCCGCCGTTTACCGAAACGAAATGCACGTTGCGGTTGCCTTCGTTATTCGCGGCGAAGTACAGCCCACTGCCGTCAGGCGCCCAGGTCAGGTTGCTCACCGACCGATCAAAGTCTCCCGAAATGACCCTCGAACTGGAGCCATCCGGATTCATGAGATGGATTTTGCGGTTGCGGTAGGTGTCCTCGTGAAACTCGTCACCCATGTAGGCGATGTGCTGTCCATCAGGTGAAGGCAGCGGGTTGGCGTCCGGGCCGCGGCGGTCCGTCAGTTGCCGGATCGCTCCATCGTCCACCGATACGGCGTAGATCTCGCTGTGGCGCCACTGCAATTCGGCATCTTCCACGCGGAGCGAGGAAAACACCAGCTCCTCCCCATCTGCCGTCCATTCGCCGGCCGAGTGGTTCCAGTCGCCATCGGTGAGCTGCCGCACCGCACCGCCATCAGACGAAACGACGAAGAGGTGCGTGTATGTGTCATCTACATAGCCCTGCCGGTCGCGGCGGTAGACCGGGCGCTCCACCACCTTGGGCGGGGTCGTCCACTCCGCACCATCGGGTGCGGGCGGCATGCTGATGGTGAGGTTGACGGAGGTCTTGACCGCGCGGTTAAAGGCGATGTGCCCACTATCCGGCGACCACCGGAGATTGGAGGGCGACTTCGTCATCCGGGTAATCTGGCTCGTCGCGCCCTCAGCGTCCATCCAGCGCACGTAGATCTGGTTGCCGCCAGGCTCCCCCTCGGCCAAAAAGGCGATGCGCGTGCCATCAGGCGACCAGGTTGGGCTTGAACCCTCAGCCAGAAAGCGCTTACGCTCGCCGTCGGCATCCATCATCCAGATTTCGGATTTCCGAGCGTCGCTTTTCGGGTCGATCCACCCGCGGGTGTACACGATCTTCGATCCATCTGGAGAGAGCTGTGGGCTGCTGGCGGATTGTAGCTCCCAGTACATCTCCAGATTCAGGTGCTTTTCGTTGCTGGTCTCCTGCGCCTGGGATGGGTACGGAAGGAAGAGAAGGATTGCCAGCGCGGTGGCGAACAGCACCGGGAGTCGAAGGGCAGTAACCAAAGGCATGGAAGGACGAGGCTGAGTTGTGTGCGTTGTGAAGGGAAACACCTGAATCTACCGTGCCGGCTGTACAACCGCCATTTTCCGCTGCTCAACGCAAACCGACTGGCCCCTTGCAGGCCTTACCAGCAAGCACAGGTTCCCACTTTCGGTTGAACGGTGGGCGCGGCGGCCGTTGCCCCTCCGTGGCATACCCGGCTGCCAAACCCCGCCGCAGACGCCGCGTATAGTTGCCCTCTTTTGCCTGATATGCTGTCTTTATGGTAGATTTGCATGACGATCCCTTTTCCGTCGCCCTGCGGGGCGTAGCCATGGATGCGCACACGCGCTGCGCCCACTACCACGGCCCGCGCGATATCATCGCGATCAAGTTTCCGTGCTGCGGTGTCTACTATCCTTGCCATGCGTGTCACGACGCACTGGCCAATCACCCGGCCGCCGTCTGGCCTGTCGACCGCTTCGACGAACCGGCGATCCTGTGTGGCGCCTGCCGGAGGACCCTCTCCACCCGCCAGTATCTGGCCTGTGAGCACAGATGCCCTTACTGTAGCGCCGCCTTCAACGCGGGCTGCATGCGGCATCGGGCGCTCTACTTTGCCACGGACTGACGTCCGGCCGTGCCAGGTGCTCCTCCGGCACACCCCTTGCCTCATGTAGCCTCATGTAACACCCCATGCCGGTGACCCCACCGATCGGTACCTGCATTCTTCTCTCGTTGCCACCCGCGCTTCTTGCCATGCTGCCTCGCTACGCACTCGGGCTCATCCTCACCTCCCTCCTGTTGCTCGGCCTACTGCCGACGGACCTCCTCGCGCAGCAAACCAGAGCAGGGACAGCTACCCTGGTCGGTACTGTGACCGACGCCGACACGGGCGAACCGCTGGAGAGCGTGAACGTCTTCATTGCCGGCTCGCAGCGGGGTACCGCCACCGACGCCAGCGGCCGGTACCGGCTGGAGCGGGTGCCGTTGGGTGCGCAGCGCCTGTTCGTCTCCCGTGTCGGCTACAATGCCGAAGCCCGCAACCTGAACCTGCGCGAGGCCGGCATCGAACTGCTGGACTTCGAGCTGCAGGAGGCGGAAGTGGAGCTGGATGAAACGATCGTAACAGCCGAGCGCGATGACGACTGGCTGGAGCGCTTGCAACGCTTCAAGCGCCTCTTCATCGGGGAAACGCCCAACGCAGCGGAGACCGAGCTGCTGAACCCCGAAGTGCTCGACTTCTCCCAGAGCCTGACCAATTTCCGCGCATTCGCAGATGAACCGCTGGAGCTGGAGAATCAGGCGCTGGGCTATCGGCTGACGTATTTCCTGGAGGACTTTGAAGCCACCCGTACCCGTACGCGGTGGGATGGCGAGCCCCTGTTTGAGCCTATGCAGGGCACCCCCGAAGAAGAAGCCCGCTGGCGCGAAAACCGTCGGGAAGCGTTCCTGGGCTCCTTCCATCACCTGATGCTGGCCCTCATCAGTGGCCGGGTGGAAGGCCAGCAGTTTCGGCTGTTCCTGCGCCCCGGCGCCCAGCCCACCGCGATGGGCGACGCTCCGTTTGGCCCGCCCCCCCAGCTCTCCGGTCAGCGCTATCCCGTCGATGACCTGTCCGAAATCATGGAACCGGCCGAAGCTGCTGAGGAGTGGACGCTGGACTTCCGAGGCGTTGTGGAGATTGCGTACATGGGCGCAGAGGAATCGGAGGCATACTACGAGTGGATTGCGCAGTACAGCAACGACCGCCGGATCCGCACCGGCTCGCGCTTCCAGACCTCCCAGATCTGGCTCGAACGCGGCCCCGCCACCATCGACTACAAAGGCGACATCGTAGACCCCTACGGCGTCACCCGCTCCGGCTACTTTGCCTACAAGCGCATCGCCGACCAACTGCCGAAGGAGTATCGGCCGAATTGAGGGGTTCTGAGTATGGGCGTGTGGGGGTTTGGGCGTGTGGGGGTTGTTCGTGGTGCGGCGATGCGAGTCGATGAAACGAGGGATCGAGGAATCACTCCTCCTTCAGACCCGTCAGCCTGAGCCCGGGATCGCCCTGCGATCCGAAGACGAAGGCCACGTTGTGTGGGCCTGGCATCAAGGAAACAGCGGAGACGCTACGGCATGGGGACATGGACTACGGCTGCTGGCCTCGTGCTGCGTAGAGGCGGTCGAGGCGCTCTTCCGCACGTAGTACGCGGGCGTGGTCGGGGCCGAGCGACGTGAGAAGCGTGGCGTGGCTTTCCACGAGGAGCGACTCGGCCTCGGCGTAGCGGCCGGCTTCGGTGAGGCTCGCACCCAACCTGCTGCGCAAATCCGGCACCTGCCAGTGATCGGCGCTCCACCTATTGATGGCGAGGGCGATGGCCTCGCGCAGCAGGGGTTCCACCTCAGCGGGCCGTCCGGTTTCCATCAACAACGCGCCGAGCCCGGTGAGGGCACCTACCATTGTCGTATTTCCTTCGGGGAAAAGTGCGCGGTTGAGCGTGAGGCTTTCGCGGTAGTGGTGCTCGGCATCGGTCACTGTGCCGGCGGCGTGTAGCGCAGCAGCCAGAAGGGAGTGGAAGGACGCCACATAGGGATGCTCGGCGCCCATCGTGGCCTTGACGATCTCCAGCGCACGCCGAGCGGTGTCTGCCGCCTCCGCGTGCTGGCCCAAGGCGTCCAGGATGCGAATCAGCGTTGCCATGCTCGCCGCCGTCGCAACGTGCTCCTCGCCAAGCACATCGATCCGCATGGCGAGTCCCCGCCGGGCGAAGGGCTCAGCCGCGGTGTACTCACGCTTGAGCCAATACAGATGCGCCAGCGTGTTCAGTGAGTGCGCCACGTCGGCGTGGTGGCCATCGTACAGACGCTCGCGCATGGCCAGCGCTTCGCGGTAGTACGCCTCCGCCTCATCGAACGCACCCTTATCACCGAGCACCATAGCCAGGTCATTGAGGCTTGTCGCCACGTCGCGATGATCATGCTCGAAGTGCGCCTGTCGCACGATCAGCGCCCGCCGGTACAGCGTCTCGGCAGCATCGAGGTCGTCCTGTTCGTAACGCAGGCCGGCGATATGACTAAGCGTGCTCGCTGTTTGGGGGTCTGACTCGCCAAATTGCGTCGTACGAATGGCCAGTGCTCGCTGGTATAGCGCATCGGCCTGCTCATACTCGCCCTGACGGAAAAGCACCCATCCCAGGCGGTGCAGGGTAGCCGCAACGACCGGGTCGTCTGGGCCCTGGTGCTCTTCCTGGATCGCAAGGGCGGCCCGATAGAGCGAGTCGGCTGTAGCATACGCCCCTGTTTCGTAGCGCAGACCGGCCAGGCTGGTCAGGCTGGCTGCCACATCAAGCGGCGGCGCATCCGGCAGGGTGCGACGAAGCGTGAGCGAACGCTCCAGCAAGGGATCGGCCGCATCCAGGGCGCCAACCGTCAGGTACACCTCGCCCATCACCTGCATCATGCGCGCCTGCACAGCGGGTTGACCAGTGAGTTCGCGTTCGATGCGCGCAGCACCCTCATCCAGCAGCATACGCGCCGTCACCTCTGCCCCACCCGTCTCGCTTGGGTCCGACATGACGAAGAGATCTTGCAGGAAATTGGAGACCTGCGTAGCGGTGACGGCTTCCAGCTGGGCCCGGTCACGCTCCTGCGCGAGCTGCGTAGTGTAAAAGCTTACGAGCGCTGCGATCAGCACGAACACGGCCGCTGTGGTCGTGACGCCGGCACGGTGGCGCTGTATAAATTTGCGTGTGCGGTAGCCGGCCGTATCGGGCCGAGCCTGTACCGGGCGGCCGTCCACGTGGCGTTGCAGATCAGCTGCCAGGGCTTCGGCAGAGGCATAGCGACGGTCAGGCTCTTTGCGGAGGGCCTTCAACACGATGGTGTCGAGATCGCCCCGTAGCTGGCGCTTCCGATGAGCAGGCGCCGCCATGGACGGGAGCCGCGGCAGTTGCGTACTCACGATCCGTTCAATCTCGGCGGGGGAGCACCCAGAAAGGTCGAATGGCCGTTCCCCAACCAACAGTTCGTAGAGCACGATACCAAGGGCATACACGTCTGTCGCCGTACTCACCGGCTCGTGACGGAGCTGCTCCGGCGCTGCGTAGGCGGGCGTCATCACCGCATGGCCCGTCTGGGTGAGGGCCGGATGGTTCATCGGATCGCTTATCGTGTGATCCACACCGGAGAGCATCTTTGCGATGCCGAAGTCGAGCAGCTTTACCTGGCCATCCACCGTCACCAGGATATTGGCTGGTTTCAGATCGCGGTGCACGACCAGCTGCCGGTGAGCCGACTGCACGGCGTCGCACGCAGCGCGGATGAGCTGAATCCGCTCTTCAATGGAGCACGCATGCGCTGCACAGTGCTGATCGAGCGGCACGCCGTCGATGTACTCCATCGCAAAATACGGCTGGCCATCCTCCGTGAGGCCGCCGTCGAGCAAGCGCGCGATATGCGGATGGTGCAGGCGCGCCAGGATCTGCCGTTCGCTCTGAAAGCGCCGCACAATCTGCGTGGACCCCGCGCCGCCGCGGATGAGCTTGAGGGCCACCTGCTGCTCGAACTGTCCATCGGCGCGCGCGGCAAGGAAGACGGCCCCCATGCCGCCATGGCCCAGCGGCCGCACGATGCGGTACGGCCCTACCCGCTCGCCCGCAGCAGGCAAGATACCATCGGGCAGCAGATCGGCCGGAAGGACCATGGCGTCCAGCGCCAGGCTGTCGAACAGCGGATGCGCATCGGCGTCCGCTGCCAGCAGCGAGCGCACCTCAGCGAGGAGGTCGGGATCGTCCTTACAGGCGGTCTGCAGGAAGGCGTCTCGCGTGGTCACGGCCTGCTCCAACACCGCGTTGAAGAGGGCATTGATTTGCGTCCATCGGGTTGCATCCATAGCCATTACCGGATGGTATTGACAAAAAGTGCCGGAGAAGGATACGGAGGCCCTCCCCGCAAAAGCTTCCCTCGGCCGCTATGTAGATACGCAGCAAAACGTCCGGCAACCGATCATGCGGGCGTGTCGGTTGACGGTTTACCGCTGGCTGCGTCGCGCCCGAGCTCGCGACTCAACCAGGCGCGGGCCAGCCGCCAGTCGCGCCGCACCGTAGGCACCGACACCCCCAGCGCTTCTGCGATCTCCTTCTGCGCGAGCCCGCCAAAGAAGCGATAGGTGACCACCTTGGCTTGTCGCTCGCTCAGCTGTTCAAGCCGCTGCAGCGCATCGTCCAGGTCGATGAGCTCAGCCGCATGCACCGCCCGGGGCGCCATCCCGTCCTCGAACGTGGCCACAGGTGCGCCGCCCCCGCGTTTCTGCGCGTTGCGCTTATGCGCATGGTTAATCAGGATGCGCCGCATGGACAGCGCGGCGACGCCCATGAAGTGCGCGCGGTTCTGCCACGTCATCCGCTCCTGCTGCACGAGCTTTTCGTAGGCCTCGTGCACGAGGGCCGTGGTGTTCAGCGTGTGGTTGGCGCGCTCGTCGCGCAACTTGCGGCGGGCCAGGGCACGCAGCTCGTCGTACACCTGAGGCAGCACCGCATCAATGACCGTGCGATTGCCCCCGGTCAAATCATCAAGTAATGCTGTGAACGGTTGTGACATGTGCCCACACAGCGCTGTGACATAGGTGTTTATAATAACTTCACAATATACACCATAGAAGCAGAGGAAGCAACTATTTCGTGCCCGGAGGGCGGCAGGATATACTGTTTCTGCGTCAACCGGCGCGCTCGAGAGCAGTGCACCGCACGAGTGCCGAGCCTATTCCACGCGAGCGCCTACCCGTCGATGGACTACACACGTTTGTTAAGATACCATTAATGGTTATCGGTTGAAGGGCACTTCGAGGCGTTAGTAACTGAGGGTCGGCCGGACAGGGCGTCTCCTCACCGCAACCACCCTTACCAAAGCCTCCACACGCTCATGGTACCCCTACGAAGTCTACTACTACTTTGCATGCTCCCCCTCGTCTTCGCGGCTTGCGATACGAACGAACTCACCGGTCCGGACGATAGCGCCGACGCTGTCATCCTCCAAAGCTTCCTGACAGCGGCCAACTGGACAGCCACGCTTGACGGCGGCACGGCTGACGTCAGGAAATCGGGGGACGCGCTAATCCTACGTTACGATGTGACCGAGAAGTTAGATAATTCGAGGAATCACCGCATCACGAAGTTTGAGATGCATGCGGATTTTACCGGCACCCTATCGTTTGACTGGGAATATTCCGGCAATCACGGGCTCGCCTTTGCAGCTGCAAGCCTGGAGAACCGCGGAACTCGATCTGATGTCCTGGTAGACGAGCAGCAGACCGTTGGATCCTTCATTTACACGGGAACGGGCTCCATGGTGGTCAGAGAGAGACAACGCTTCGTGCTGTTGGTGGGCGCCCGGAGTTCCCGACATCGCCCGATGCAAGGCACCGTAAAGCTGACCAACATCCGGCTCCTGCCCTAATCGACTCCGGTTATGGCACGCGAATGGCGCCTGCTCCCACGCCCTGTGTCCCCATGGCTTCATCAGCCGGGGGGCATGGGCGTGGGCGCTGGTGCGTTTGGGTGGTGGGTGTTGGGGTGTCATTCGAGAGCGAGGAGCCAAGGTAGCGAAGAGGCGAACACACCCGTCCTCCTGAGCGAAGGATCGCCGCACGATCCGAAGACGAAGGGGGGCTATTGCGTGTGGGCGTATGGGGGCTTGGGGGGCTGGCAACGGGGGTTTGGGAGTCGAAGAGCCATGGAGACGCTACGGCATGCGGGCGGCGGTCCATGGCTGCTGCTCTCGGGCTGTGTAGAGGCGGGCGAGGCGCTTGCGCGCTCTTTGTACGCTGGCATGGTGAAGCCGAGTGGATGTCACGCAAGCGCCTGCCCGTGGGTGGGCTCTATCCTTGTGTTAAGATATGGTTAAGGGTTATCGGTTGGGGTGCACTTCGAGGCGTTAGTAACTGAGGGTCGGCCGGATAGGGCGTCTCCTCATCTGCTACTACCCTTAACAAAGCCACCACACACTCATGCTTACCCTCCGAAATCTACTCATGCTTGCTATCCTCACCGTCGTCTTCACGGCCTGTGATGCGAACGGACTCACCGGTCCGGACGATAGCACCGACACTGCCATCAGCAGAGGCTTCGTCGGCAACTGGGCAGCGTCCAACTGGACCAAGACCGGGATTCAGGACGGCAATACTACCGTCACAGGTTCGACCGATTCACTGTTTTTAGCCTACAGCGTGAATCTGAATCACATCAGCGGTGGCGTGTCACACCGCACTGCCACCTATCGGGGGACCGCGCCTATGAGTGGCACCGTAGCGTTTGACTGGGAATATACCGGCTATCATGCGTACTTCCGGGCTTTTGCAGAACTTAAGGTACAGGCCGGGACTGAGTCTATGGTCATGCATGATGACACGTCCCGTGGTCACTTCACATTTACGGGGTCGGCTTCCATCGCCGTGACTGAGGGGCAGCCTCTTGAGTTTCAGTTGGGCGGCAGAAATGCCGACAGTGATTCCCGTCTGGACGGCAGCGTGAAGCTCACCAATTTCCGGCTCCTGCCCTAAACGCCGCCCACGTTACCCATTCACGCCAACGCTCAGACCCATGCAAACGAATGCGACCTATGTCCAGCCTACCCTCTCCGCACAGCACCCGGCCGTGCGCCACCGAACGAATCCCCGTAAATTCATCGCCGGATACCTGACTGCTGCTATACTTTTGCTGACCGCACTGATGCCCCTGCAGGGCGCAGCCCAATCGCTTACCGATGATCTATCCCTATCCTTTGGTGTAGCGGCCGGGACAGCGCCGCAGTTTACGCTGGGCACCGAGGAGGGCTCGGGCGGGGCCCTCCTCCTTTTCGGAGACCTCCAGTACCGACAGATTATCGGACAGGTTTCCTTCACCTCCATCACGGGAGAGACCATCGGCCCTGGTATTCGACTGGACAATGCTTGGGCCCTCCACGGAGCGCTGGGCTATAGCATCCCCATCATAGATCGCGTGGAGATTCCAATCCTGGCCACCGTGGGTGGGATGTCCATCGATTATTCAGAATTTGAATTTTCAACCACCGACGCAAACGTACAGGTGGGGGTGACCGTGGCGCCCCGGTATGCCCTCACCGCGTGGTTTTCCTTGGTCGGCACCGTGCGCTACATGCAGGGTATCGTAACGGCGGATGCAAGCCAGCAGATTGATCTGGTGATGGCAACGCTCGGGGTGCGGTTTCGGGTGCTCTGATGCTGCTTGCTGCCGCACGCCTCCCCCCTCCTCACGGCACCTCCACCGTCTGCTCACTCCGGATGATCTCCCCACCGTGCATGTAGAGCCGGTGGTCGTTGGTGGAGAGGGTGACGGCCACGGAGCGCGTACCGGAAGCCAGATCAGGGAGGTGATGCACCGGCGCGTAAAGCCGCGCTACCTGCCGACCGTCGACGTAGAGATGGGCATGGCCCTCCCCCGGTACGTGGGGGCCGTAAACATTCTCAGGCGCGAACGTGAAGCGCTCCACCTCAAGGCGGACGAGGTGGCCATCCCCTGCATCGGGGATCACCTCCAGGGCTACCGCCGGGGCCTCCTCGTCATCCGGTAGCTGGTACAGGTGCTGCTCCGCCTCTGCCGCGTGCGCCTCGAACGCTTGCTGGGCGAATGCGACGTACGGCAACAGCAGCAGGCCAAACAGCAGCACCACGTTCACACTCGCAAACGCCGTCCGCAACGACGGCCGTTTATGAAAGGTGTAGGGCGCACGGTATACTTGTCCGGGGCCTTCAATCACAAACACGATGAGCGCGGCATGGATGAGCGTGTGCCCAATGACCTCAACCTTGCCAAAAATGAGCGTGGTTGTGAAGAAGACGAGCGTGATGACCAGGGCCAGCGGCCGTTGCAAAAGGCAGATAATCAGCAGGTACCCGAGGCTAAACTCCACGAACGCAGCCGCGGTAAGGAAGAAGTTGAGGTCAAAACCCAGCGCCAGCTGGGGGTTCTCTGAAAGGACGTACAGGCCCCATTGGGGATAGATCAGCTTCTCCAGCGCGACCCAGCACAGCGAGAACCCGACGGTCAGGTAGAGCGCCGGCAACCCGAGTGCGCGTATCCGCTCCGACGAGGCCCCGGACACCACAAAGTAAAACCCCACACCGGCGAAGAACACGTAGTCGAGCATATGGAGTGGGGTGAAGAGGGCAAAGCCGTAGGCATAGAGCGCCAGCAGCCCCACGCCCGCCAGCGGGGTCGTCCGGCGAAACAGGAGCAGCAGCGCAATCAGAAACTGCCCCCATCCCACCCACGCGCCGGTGATCTCCAGCTCCGGCACAAAGATGGCATCGCCTTGCCAGGCCAGCAGCATCGCTGCACCCGCCCCCACGCGGAGGACGAGCAGGCTGCGGTCGCTGTAGGAGCCCAGGTTGTCGTTGAGACGCTGATACCACGTCATGGACGCCACCCGCTGGTCTACCCAGACCATCGCCCCGATGACCCCCATGCTCAATACGAGGAGCGCCAGGACCATGGGCGTGATCGCTTCGCCAAGGGTGAGCGGTTGATCGGCAAAGCTGAAGTCGCTAAATCACTTGACGTGCGCATGGGCTACCACGGGGAGGCTTGCAAGGGCAACGGCCCCTGCAGCCAGCGCCAGTGACAGCCGATGGCGAAAGCGGGTGTGGATAGGCATAGAACGGACGGGGGATAAGCAGCACGCGAGGCGCGACCATCGCCGTAGGCGCTCAAGGACGACAGTAGCGCTACGATACAGGGGCAACGTCTGGACATCGGCGTCAGTTACTGGACGAATCCGCCAGACTTGTAATTCTGAGCGCAGGCTGTGCGCCGCGCTCCCCCTGGTGGGCGAAGAGCCTATGGGCGTGAGATTACCATCCGAATACCCGTCAGCCAGGCTCTTCCAGTGCCCTCTCGCAGAGAACGCAGGTAACGCGGAACTTCAACCCCTAAAGATGCCCCCATCGCTTCAGATCTTCCACCGTAATGCTCTGGAAACCTCCTGCCTTGACAGGTGCTACGTTGCCTGATATGGCCACATCGTATGGATCCTCGATCAAGTCGAGGATGACTGGTTTGTTATGGCGCAGACATACCCGACGGAAGGCACCGTTGGACTGGCTGGAAGCACCGTCTGGCGTCTGTTGGTGTTCGCGCGCGGAGAGCCGGACGCTATCCAAGTGGTAAACAGAGCATCGCAAATCACACGATCCGTACTCCTCCCCCGAAGTCATCCTCGACCCCACACGAGGCCCTTGGCCGACTGACGGAGCGAAGCGGAGCTAATCGAGGATCCATACATTGGTGAAGTGGCGTGCTACAGGCGCCCGCTCGGGCTCCCTTACACCCTGAGTTAAGGGGAAAGGCTGATTCGTTCAGTCGCAGTGCCATCGTGAGGCCTACAGGATGGAATTTCTACTGGCCATTCTTCCATACCCGGTCAACGGTAGTATCAGTCAGCGAGGCCGTCGTGCAACGTGCGGCGCTCCGCATGCTTGTCCAACGCGCGGGATCGTTACCAAACAGCCTCTCAGACGCTCATCGGCGCCCGGCAGCTCGTTCAGGAACCCGTACCGCTCCCGACCGGAAGGCTTCCTCACGGCCCCACGCACGGTATAGCCACGCTCAAGCAGATCGGCCGTAATGCGCGATCCGATGAATCCGGAGGCACCGGTTACGCAAACGGTCGGTTTCTGTGGGGGCATGGGGCAAGAACGTTAAGTGGCGAAATGGCGTCCGGCCGTTCCATGCCCCGGGCCACCCTGTCCGCGTGTAAGCGCTCGCGCGCCCACGCCACCAGTACCGGGTTGATAGGGGCTCCGGCGGCGGGCATGGCGGATGGTTATTTTCCCATGAGTGCCTTTTCTAACGCCGCCTTCCTGTCGCTGGTGGCACACGCGAAAGCAGTACCCCATTACGGAGCTGTAGGCCCAGAAGAAAGCGGCTCGTAGTCCGCGCCACTGAAGGGCGGCGTGTGCCTCGACCACTGCATGGTTAACCGGCAGAGGATGCGGAAGTGGATGGGGGCCGGCGGAGGATTCACCCGCACGACAGTTACCCTGGACTTGCTTACGTCACTGTCGTCTAAGGTAGCGAGCTCTCCTGCCAGATAGCGCGGCAGATAGCCCAGGATATGCATGTCTTGTTCTTCCTTCTCAGCGGTCCGCACCGCAAGCGCATTATCATCGTATGGGTTTTGGATATCCGACATCAAGAGCAGATCTTCTTGTGGCTCCAAACGCATCGAGCGTTCAACAGCGCACGTAGATTGATGCCGAAGCCCATGCACGAAGAAGTGAGCACTGTACGCTTCATCGCTCTGCCTCTCCGGATGCGGAAAAATCTCAAGCGTATCGGTCATGTGCTCACCACTCCGGGCCAGAATGGCAATGGGATCGGCCTTGTCTTCAGCAATGCTCAGCCACTGAATGTAGTCTGCGTATTCCGGACGACTCCGCGACATAACCTGATTGGCGAACAGCGGGAAAATGCGGTCCGACCTATACGTTTCACGCAGTTCAGGGAACGACACAATAGGTGTAAACCCCCGCTTCTTTGCCTCCAGCGCCCCTCTCGTGTAGTTAAACACGTACATACCTTTGGCATGGTCGAGCTTCCCAACCGTGTACCAGCGACGCGAGTCAGGATCTTGCCAAGCAAGATACAGCGTCCGCGTGGAAGCCTCAGTTGCTACCTGACGTAAGCTCATTTCGATTGATAGCCAATTGCTTTTTGGAAAATTGGATGCTCACATCTGATATGCGCTCCGGGGGTATCAACGCAAAAATCTTGTCAACCTCAGATTGGTCTATCCTGTCAAGTTCCTGTCCATGTCCTGGATTCGCTCCCCGCCCCCTCCGTCCATTGGGCAAGCTCATAGGTGGCATGTGGAAGGCCAAGCAATGCACTTAGCTCAGCAGCCACCTTTTCAGACCAATCTTCCCCTGTATGTTCGCGCGCCGCTTTGAACAGCCAACTTTCCTTCTCCCCTGACGCGTCATCAACGGGCCGCTTGAACCAAAACTTGCGCTTGCTGCCCAATGCCTCAATGTCCGTCGGCGCATCTGTCGGTACGGGTATTATGGGATACATGGGCACATCAGCGTAGAAAACGATAGGACCGAACTGTACGACAGCCCTGCCCTGCCCCCTACCGCACATCAGATCCCCGACGCAATCAGCAGCTCGATGTCGCGGTACGGGAGGCCGTACGGCGTGGCGAGGCTCTTCTTGGTGAGGTACCGCCGGTACGCGTACGTGCCGTTCCGAAGCCCCACGTTATGCCACAGGGCATCGTTGATGGCGCCCGTCCGCCCAATCTGCAGCAGGTAGGGGACGAGCACGTTGGTGAGGGCGTAGGTGGCCGTGCGGGCCGCGTTCGACGGCATGTTGGGCACGCAGTAGTGCACCACGTCGTACATGCGAAAGACGGGATCGGAGTGGGTGGTGGGGCGGCTCGTCTCCACGCAGCCGCCCTGGTCGATGACCGCATCCACGATGACCGAGCCCGGCTGCATGGCCGCCACCATGTCTTCGGTGACGAGGAGCGGCGAGCGCTCGCCGTTGCTCATCATCGCCCCGATCACCACATCCGCCGACAGCACGGCCTGCCGGATGTACTGCGGCGACGCCATGGCGGTGGTCACGTTGCGGTTGAGGTAGTGCTCCACCGAGCGGAGCGCGCCGAGGTCGCGATCCAGCACAATCACGTGCGCCCCAAACCCGAGCGCCGTGCGGGCCGCCCACTCCCCGACCACCCCGGCGCCCAGGATTACGACCGTCGACGGCGGCACCCCGGAGATGCCACCCAGCATCACGCCCTTGCCGCCTTCGTCGCTCTCCAGGTAGCGCGCGGCAATTTGCACCGCCAGCGACCCCATAATTTCGTGCATCATGCGGACGATGGGCAGCGAGCCGTCGGAGTCGCGGATGAACTCAAAGCCGATGCCGGTGATGCGCAGCTCCATCAGGCGCTTCAGAAACTGCGGCGTGGTGGCCCCCAGGTGCAGAGCCGAGATGAGCACCTGCTTGGCTTGCAGCAGGTCCAGCTCGTCGCCTACCGGCGGCCCCACCTTTACGATCAGCTCGCTCTTGCTGTAGACGTCAGCCGCCGCGCCCACCACCTGCCCCCCGACCTCGGCGTACTCGTTGTCGGTGAAGTGCGCGTTCGCGCCCGCGCCCGACTCTACGTAGACCTCATGCCCGCTGGCCACCAGCGTCTCCACGCCTCCTGGCGCCAGCGCGACCCGCTGCTCTTCGTTGGACACCTCCGCCGGCACGCCGATGCGCAGCGACGATTGCTGCTCGCTCGTTTGCAGGGGCTGCTCCATGGTCATCAGGCGGCGTTCTGACGCGAGCCCTTGCAAGGCGGGAATCTCCATAGGACGAACAAACGGTGGTGTGTGAAGGGAAAAAGCGAGCGTAGTGCAATAGCATAGTAAAATAGTAGCATTGCTGCACTATTTTGGCGCAGGTCCGTGGTTTTTCGACGAAAGGGGATGATCCTCGCGGTACCGTTCCGGCGTGCGTGTGAAGCTCAACGGGCAGACGGCGCGGGCTACCCCTTCCCCTGCCACGCGTGCATGAGGATACCCGCCGCCACGGCCACATTCAGCGACTCGGCGCCTTCGCGGGAGGCACTTCCCGGAATGGCGACCGGCTCATCCAGCGCATCTCGTACGGCAGGCGAAAGGCCGTGCGCTTCGCTGCCCATCACGAGTACCGCCGGGCGCGCGGGCGACCAGTGGGCCGCCGGCGTCCCGTAGAGGTCGGCGCCATAGCACCGAAAGTCGTGGCGGCGTAGCTGCTGCAGGAGCGCGGCGGCGTCGGGTGCATGACTCAGGCGCACGTCCCACAGGCTCCCGGCCGCCGCCCGCACCACTTTGGGCCCGAAGAAGCCCGCCGTGCCGGGCGCGCTCGCTACGGCATCGACCCCAAACCACGCTGCCGTGCGGATCATCGTGCCCACGTTGCCGGGATCCTGCACGCCATCGAGCAGGAGCACCGTAGTCGCGTCTGTTAACGCCTCCGGCGGCGTGTGCTGCGTCGCTACCACCGCCAGCACCCCCTGCGAGGTGGCGGTGGCGCTAAGGCTGCGCATCTCCTCGGCGGCTACCGTGTGGACAGGCGCTTGGGCCGCTTCGAGCAACGCCGCCACCCGGGGTGCCGCAGCGGCCTCCGGCGTCACGACCAGCTCGATCAACGGCGCGCCCGCGGCTACGGCCGACTCCACGCTGCGGACGCCCTCCACCAACATCTCGCCCGCTGCGTCGCGGGTGCGCTTCCGGGTGAGCTGCGAAATCGCATGCTTGCGGCGGCGGGACAGGGGCATGGAGGGGAGGAGTCGGGTAGATCCTTGAAGAAGATTCATGTTGCAGGTTGCTCACAAACTCATACCTTATAGGGTCCACGTGGCACCTACTCCGGCGGCGCACCCGCCAAGCTCTTTTTCCAACCCCTATGCTGTTATGCCGTTCAAACGCAACCTCCATGAGCGCTCCGTCTACCAGGAGCCGGCGCCCATCCGCGACCACGACGACCCCTTTCAGTCGATGGTGGAGCGGTTCGATATCGCTGCAGAAATCCTGGAGCTCGACCCCGGGTTCTACGAGTACCTCATCACCCCCTCGCGCGTGCACATCACCGCCGTGCCCGTAGTGCAGGACAACGGCCGGGTGAAGATGTATGAGGGCATCCGGGTGATTCACAACGAAGTGCTTGGGCCGAGCAAAGGCGGGATCCGCTTTGCACCGGACGTGGACATCGACGAGGTGAAGGCCCTGGCCGCCTGGATGACGTGGAAGTGTGCGGTGGTCGGCGTGCCGTTTGGCGGCGCCAAAGGCGGCGTGCGCTGCAACCCCCGGGAGATGAGTGCGGGCGAGGTGGAGCGGCTCACCCGGCGCTACACCGCCAACCTGATCGACGTGTTTGGCCCGGACCGCGACATCCCGGCGCCGGACATGAACACAAACGCACAGATCATGGCGTGGATACTGGACACTTACTCCATGCACTCCCGCCGCACCGAAAACGCGGTCGTGACCGGCAAGCCCATCCTGCTGGGCGGCTCCGCCGGGCGCAAAGAGGCCACCGGACGCGGCGTCATGACGGTCACGCTGGCGGCGATGGAGCGCGAGGGCATGCGCCCGGATCAGTCGACGGTGGCCGTGCAGGGCTTTGGCAACGTGGGCTCGATCGCCGCACTGCTGCTGGCCGAGCAGGGCTGTAAGGTGGTGGCCGTAAGCGACATCAGCGGGGGCTACTACAACGCGGACGGACTGGACGTGCAGGCGATGATCGACTACGTGGAGGCCAACAAGGGCTCCTTGGAAGGCTATCAGCAGGCAGATAAGATTTCAAATGATGAGCTCCTGACGCTGGATGTGGACGTGCTCGTGCCGGCGGCCAAGGAAGATCAGATTACGAAGCAGAACGCAGCCGACATTCAGGCCCGCATCATTGCAGAAGGCGCCAACGGCCCGACAACCCCTGCGGCTGATGATATCTTGAATAGCAACGGGGTGGTCGTCATTCCAGACATCCTGGCCAACGCGGGCGGCGTGACGGTCTCGTACTTCGAATGGGTACAGGACCGGCAGGGCTACTTCTGGACGCTCGACCGGGTCAACCGGCGGCTCGACCGTTCGATGCGCCAGGCGTTTGACAACGTCTATGATGCCGCTGAGCAATACGACGTCTCGCTCCGCATCGGGGCCTACGTGCTGGGCATCGACAAGGTCGCCACCGCGCTCCAAATGCGGGGCATCTACGGGTAAGCCTGCAGCCCGACGGCCAAGCAGCACCCTATCCGCTGCTCTTTTCCCATCGACCATGTAAAAAGCCGAGCGCTCCGAAGAGCAGCTCGGCTTTTTGTATACAGCGCGTGTCGTCCAAGAGCCCGTGCCGTTAGGCCATGGCCGGCTCCCGGGTGTCGATGGTGGTCCCCAACACATCGAGGAATGCTGCCAGCCAGGCTGGATGCGCAGGCCAAGCCGGCGCGGTGACCAGGTTGCCATCCACCTCTACCTCGTCAGCGGCGCGCTCCACGAAGGTGCCGCCTGCACGGCTCACTTCGGGTCCGCACGCCGGGTACGCGGTGCAGGTGCGGCCCTCAAGGACCCCGGCGGCGGCCAGGATCTGCAGGCCGTGGCAGATGGATGCCACCGGCTTGTTCTCGGCAAAGAAGTGCTGTGTGATTTCCAGCACGCGGTCGTTCAGCCGTAGGTACTCCGGCGCCCGTCCGCCCGGCACCACCAGCGCATCGTACTGCGTCTCGTCGATCGCGTCGAAGGTGGCATTCAGCTCAAAGTTATGCCCTGGCTTCTCGGTGTACGTCTGGTCGCCCTCGAAGTCATGAATCGCGGTCTTTACCGTCTCGCCGGCCTCCTTGCCGGGGCACACGGCATGCACCTCATGGCCGACCATCGTGAGCGCCTGAAACGGCACCATGATCTCGTAGTCCTCTCCAAAGTCGCCTACCAGCATCAAGAGTTTCTTTCCCATACCGCTACCTCCGTCGAATTGGGTTCGTAAGGTATTGCAGTCTATGTGCCAAATGTAACGCTCTACCCACCAAAGGGTCCAAGAGGTCTGTTACGAAAGTTTAAATGGTGCCCCTGCAGCGGCTCCTGCCCACGCCTCGCGCACCAAGTATGGGACGGGCTCAGCTGCCAGTATCGCACGAACCCCAGAGGTTGCGAGGTTCGTATGGTGCCACGCGATTCTATCCTTTCCGTTCAACCTGCTAACACCTATGCCTGAACACGCCGAGCCCGATTCATTCATCCTCGATTGCCGTGGGCGCGCCCTGGATTGCCGGCCCGTTCCCGATGGACCGGCGCAGGTGATGGGCATCTTGAATGTCACCCCAGATTCGTTCTCCGATGGCGGGCAGTACACCGACCTGGATGCGGCGCTGGCACGAACGGAGGAGATGATTGCCGAAGGAGCCGCCATCATCGACGTGGGAGGCGAATCCTCGCGGCCGGCCGGGAAGACGTACGGCGAAGGGGCTGAGGCCGTGGCGCTGCAGGAAGAGCGTGAGCGTGTGGTGCCCGTGGTAGAAGGCATCGCCGCACGCTTTCCGGAGGTGCTCATCTCGGTGGATACCTACAAGCCTGAGGTGGCCCGCGCAGCACTCGGCGCCGGGGCGCATCTCATCAACGACATCACCGGCCTACGTATCTACCCCGAGATGGCGGAGGTGGCCGCCGAGGCCGGTGCGCCCCTCATCTTGATGCACTCGCTGGGCAGGCCCGGTGCCATGCCCCACGAGCACACGTACACGGACGTCGTCGCGGAAGTCACGGATGCCCTGCACGAGGCGGTGACCCTTGCCCAAGCAGCGGGCGTCAGCGATGTGGCCGTGGACCCGGGCGTTGGGTTTGGCAAGACCACCCAGGAAAACCTGCGCCTGGTCAACGCGGTGGACCGCCTGGTGGACCTCGGGCATCCGGTGATGGTCGGGATCTCCCGCAAGAGCAGCATCGGCGCTGTACTGGGCAACCCGGGCACCCCTGTGCCGATCAAAGACCGCCTCTTCGGAAGCCTTGGCGCCACGGCCGTGGCTGTGCTCCGCGGTGCCTCGCTGGTGCGGACCCATGACGTAGGCCCTACCGTTGACATGCTCGCGTTGTTGACGGCGACGGCGCGCGCAGGTCAGTAAGCCGAAGCCGCCCTCTCGCCCCCCTCCGTTCCCGCCCCACCTACCCCGCCCGTGACGCTTTTCGACTGGTTCATTCCCATCCGCATCGTCGATGTGCTGGAGGTGGCCCTGGTCTCCTACCTCCTCTATAAGCTCTACCTGTTGATGCGCGGCACGCTGGCCGTGTCTATCTTCCTGGGGGTGCTGGCGCTGTACCTCGTGCAGGTGATCGTGACGGCGGCCAACATGACGATCATGGAGACGCTCTTCTCTACGATCGGGGACGTGGCGGTCCTTGCCATTATCGTGCTCTTTCAACCCGAGATCCGGCGACTGCTGTTGCTGCTGGGGCAAAACCCGCTGGTTCGCCGCTTCGTTGCCTCGTCCGATCAGGATGAACTGGTGGAGGAGGTCACCAAGGCGGCGCGGCACATGAGCGAACGACACATTGGCGCGCTCATCGTCATGGAGCGGTCAACCGGGCTCCGCAACTATATCGAAACCGGCAAACAGGTGGGGGCGCGGGTGAGCAGCGACTTGCTGGTGACGCTCTTTCACGGGCAGAACCCGCTGCATGATGGCGCCGTGATCATCCGCAACCGCAAGCTGGAAGCTGCCCGGTGCATCCTGCCGGTCTCTACCAGCATGAAGCTCAGCCCACAACTGGGGCTGCGGCACCGCGCTGCCGTGGGCCTCACAGAGCAAACCGATGCGTTTGTGATTGTGGTGTCGGAAGAGACTGGGACGATCTCGGTCTCCCGCAACGGCGACCTCATCTCCAACCTCACCGCGGAGGAGTTGCAGGCCCAGCTGATGGATGCCCTCAGCGCCCCCTCAGCAACCGCTGCCGCCTGACCTACGCCGGGCCCCGCCCGCTACTCGTTTCCCACTTGTTTTCTGCACCCCTACCCACCCATGGCTTCCTCTCGCAAGTACCAACAGCAACGCCGGCGGCTGGTGGAAGAGCTGCACGAGCGCGGCATCGACGACAAACGCGTCCTCAAAGCCATCGCCAAGGTCCCGCGCCACGCGTTTGTGGAGCCGGCCCTGCGCAACCGGGCCTACCGCGACGAAGCGCTGCCCATCGGCAAGCGACAGACGATCTCCCAGCCCTTCACGGTAGCCTATCAGACGATGCTGCTGGACGTTCAGCCGGACGACCGCGTGCTGGAGGTGGGAACCGGCAGCGGCTACCAGGCGGCGGTGCTCTGCGAGATGGGCGCGCGCGTCTTCACCATTGAGCGGCACCGCGCCCTGCTGCAGCGAGCCACCGACGTGCTGGAGGACCTCGGCTACCGGGTCGTCTCCCGGGCCGGCGACGGGTCGCTTGGGTGGCCGGCGTTCGCCCCGTACGATGGCATCGTGGTGACGGCCGGCGCAGCCGACGTACCGCAGCCGCTGATGGAGCAGCTTCGGGTGCCGTCCGCAAAACATGACGGCGGCCGCCTGGTGGTTCCGGTCGGCGAATCCGGCGGACAGGTGATGCGGCGCGTGTATCGCACGGGGGAGGACTCCTATGAGCAGGAGAGCCACCACCGGTTTCGCTTTGTGCCGCTGGTAGGCGCCGAAGGCGGGCTGGAACAGGAGGAGACAGAATAGGCTGCAGCAAAACGCCGTAGCCATCACCGCGCGCGGGACACCACCGCCGCACTGCTGGCCGAACAAAAGAGTGGAAGAGAACAACGGCATTTCGTATGGTGGACGATACTCAACGCCAGCACTGGCGGCCTGCTCCTTGTTACCCACCCCTTCGCTCCCATGCGCGCCCTTCTCCGCTCCCGAAGCACCTCCCCGATCTACTGGTTTGCTGGCGTTGCCCTTCTGCTCATGCTCCCAACAGGCTGCGGCGGCATCGGCGCTACGCAGGGCGTTGAATACCAGCTCACCACCGATGAAGCCATCAACCTGGTGGAAGAGGCGCTGGTCCGAACCGGCTTTACAGGCAACGCGGTCATCGACCGCCTGGAGGGCAACCGGGTGCGCGTTGAGGCTCTGCTGGAACGCGACCGCGCAAGCGAAACTGGTGGCGCGCTGCAACAGCAGATGACGGTGCTCATTGAGCCTGCCGACGCCGACGGCAGGGTCCGCATCCGGGCTGAGCAGAGCGAGGCGCGCGGGGGATCATACGCCGGCCAAAGTGGCCCCAATTACCGGCGCTCGTTTTACCGCAACTTGAACCTGCTGGTCGACCGCTCCTGAAGGACGTTCCTCCCTGAGGAACCGCAGGCGGAGGCTGCCCGGTACAGATAAGAGCGGTTCAGGCACCCAGCGCACAGACTGGCACGCTACGTGCAGGGCAGAGCAGGATGACCTGCGGTTAAGTGCTACGGCGGTTTGCACGATACCTGAAGGGTCTGTTACCGTCTTTTTGTCTTGTCTTGCTGCCTGCGCGCCATGCATCTCTTTATCCTGTTGATCTCCGTCGCGCTGTTTTCCGGCGGGGATGTACCGCCACGTTCGCTGTCCGCCGCAGATGATACCCTTGTGGTCGCCTCTGTAGCGGAAGCCCATACGCTGCACCTGTCCGATGGCGAGCGCGTGCGGCTGATTGGGGTGGACGTGCCGCCCCGTACCTACGGGCCCGATCTGGAGCGATGGGCACTGCGCACCAGTCAGGAGCCGGCGGCGTTGCGGGCCCGGGCGGAAGCCGCGCATGGGTTCGTGGTTGACACCGCCGAGGGCGCCACCGTGGAACTGGCCTATGACCCGGCCTACCGTGCCCACGACCACCGCACCCCGGACGGCGCCCTGCTGGCCTACGTCTACTTCATTGCGGAAGACAGCGGCGACCGCGTGTTCTTGAACGAGCATCTCCTGACGCAGGGCTTTGCCCAGGCGCAGCGCGGAGACTACCAGGAGGCGGACGCCTTCATTGCGGCCGAGACGCGCGCCCGGGGCGAAGGGCGCGGGTTCTGGACCGTGGACGGCAGCACCGGACAGCGGAGCCGTCCGCCCCGTTAAGCATGCCCGATCCTCCCCGCGATTTCCACGTCTGGCTTGGCACCCCCTTCACCGAGTCTGTGGGACGTGTTCATGCTTGTGACGCGCAAGCTAAGACCGTGAGCCGAACGGAACGTGACGATCTACTTCATCTTTCTATTTGGCTATGATAGCTAATCGACCTCGTTATATGGTTTCCGCCGCATACCCTCAACATCCGGATGCTCCCACGGCCGTTCGGCAGGAGCAAGAAATTCAGAGCGTACGCGCCCTCCAGCAGTGCATGCTACCGGACGTGATGCCGAATCACCCTCAGGTGGAGTTGGATGCCGTGCTGTACGCCGCTACTGAGGTCGGTGGCGATTACTATGACGTGCGCCCTGAGGGCGATGACCGCCTCCTCTTGGCCATTGGCGACGCTACAGGCCACGGCTTGCCGGCCAGTATGATGGCCACTGCGGCGAAGACGCTCTTCCAGACGGTCGCGCCTGAGGAACCGCTCACCGACGCGCTATCGCGGTTCTCCGGTACCATTCGCCGCATGAACCTGTGCGGGCTCTACATGAGCCTCTCGCTGCTGCGCTACAACGCCCGCACGTTGCAAATCGCCACGGCCGGGATGCCGCCTGCGCTCGTCTACCGCGCCGGCTCCGGTCATGTGGAGTTTGTGGTGCTGAAGGGCCTCCCCCTCGGCAGCATCCACGACTTTGCCTATGCGGAGCAGACCGTGGAGCTCGCCCCCAACGATCAGGTCCTCCTGATGAGCGACGGGCTCTCCGAGCGATTCAACGATGCCGGCGACATGCTGGGCTACCGGCGCATCGCTGACTTCTTTGCCTCCGTCGCACCCCTGCCTCCCCACGCGCTCATCGAGCAACTCAAGTCGCGCAGCGATCTCTGGGCCGGACGCCCGGCGACCGATGACATGACGTTTCTGGCCCTTCGGCAAAAGTAACCGCCGGGATGCCGTACGGGCAACTTTCCCCGAGTGAAACGTAGACGGTCTCCCGCCTACGTACGGCGTGCGCTACGGGCTCCGTGCGGGCCATGCGCGGTCACTGTTTTTGTGTCTGCTATCCTCCTTTATGGTTTCGTTTATCGGTTCTCTTCTGCGTGCTGTGCCGGGCCCCCTGCGCCGTGCCGAGCAAGGCAAACGCGCGCCCCTCACCACGCAGCGCACGCTGCTGCGCGACCTCTTGCGTACAGCTGCTGGCACAAAGTGGGGCCAGCGGTTTGACTTCGCCGCGATCGCCGACGCGCCGGACGTGGTCGCGGCGTTTCAGGAACGCGTCCCGCTCCACCAATGGGAGGACATCTGCGACGATGCCGCCCGCGTCCGCGATGGCGTACCTGACGTCTTCTGGCCGGGGCGCACAACCAACTTTGCCGTCTCCAGCGGCACCACCTCCGAGGGCAAGGTGATGCCCATTTCCGACGCTACCATTGCCCACAACCGGTCGTTTAGCCTGGGCGTGGGAATGAATTACCTCGTCGAAACCGGCCACTGGCAGTTCTTGCTCGGCAAGCACCTCACCATTCCCGGCACGCTCGACGAAGACCCCCAGCGCCCGGGCGTACTGGCCGGAGAGGTCAGCGGTATTCTGGCCGAGCACGCCCCGGGTTTCTTCCGCACGTTGTTTCAGGCGGTGTCTGATGACGTGCTGGACGAACCCAACTGGCGCCGTAAGCTCGAGGCGATCGCCGACCGGGCGATGGACCAGGACATCCGCTTGATGGTGATGGTGCCCTCCTGGGCCGCCTCCCTCTTTCATATCCTCATCGAGCGGTACAATGCTCGGCACGACACCAACGTGCAGACGGTCGGGGAAATCTGGCCCAACCTCCAGGTCTTTATCTCGGGCGGCGTTGCCCTGGATTCGTACCGGGAGCTGTTGCAGGAGCTGATCGGACTGCCCCGCCTGGATTTTGTAGAAACCTACGGCGCCTCGGAGGGCTTCTTCGCCTTCCAAAACGAAGTCCATGATCCGGCCCTCCTGCTCCACACCAACGCCGGCGTGTTTTACGAATTTGTGCGTATGGACGAGCTCTCCAGCCCCAACCCTACACGCTACACCCTCGAAACCATCGAGACGGGCGTGCGCTACGCAACGTTTGTCAGCAATGCCAGCGGGCTCTGGGCGTATCAGGTGGGCGACGTCGTGCGCTTCACCCAAAAAGACCCGTACAAGATTGTCGTGGCCGGCCGTACCAGCGAGATGATCGACAAGTATGGCGAAGCACTGTTTGGAGAAGAAGCCCGAGAAGCGCTCTATCACGCCTGCCAGCAAACGAGGACGCACTTCAGCGAATTTCATCTGGCCCCCCTGTTGGCCGATACCGATCGTCCCCCGGCCCACCAATGGCTGGTGGAGTTCGAAACGCCCCCCGATGACCTCTCCGCGTTTGCCGACTTGATTGACAGCTACCTGCTGGAGGCTAACCGGCATTACCGCATCCGGCGCGAGGGCGATGCCCTTGCCACTCCTGAGGTCGTCTCCGTGCCTCCCGGCACCTTCCACACGTGGCTTCGTCAGGCCCACGAGACCGTCAGCAGCCAGACCAAAATGCCGCGCATGAGCGAAGAGCGCCATACCGCCGACGGGATTCTCGACCTGGCCCGAAACAATGCGTAAGTCCATAGCATACCGCCCCTTACCTTCTGACGGCCGCAACACCACGGGCATGCACTGGTTCGGATCTCACATGGCAATACGCCGTTTGCATGCTGCTTTTTCGCGAATCTTGCGGCTTTTTCTCTGTGTGCTATGCCCGCTGGGGCCTCCCACTGCTCGTCTATAGCCCCACCGTTCTGGCCTACGGGCCCCACGCCGCAGCATCCTCGCTTCGTCTCATTCAACCCCCGGATGGTTTATGTACGTCCCTCGCCAGCAACGAATGCTGGATCAGTATCTGCAGGAAATCGGCCAGATTGATCTGCTCAAGGCCGAAGAGGAAGTGGAGCTGGCCCGCCGTATTAAACAAGGCGACCAGGAAGCCCTGCATGACCTGACCCGCGCCAACCTTCGCTTTGTGGTGTCTGTCGCTAAGAAGTACCAGGGACAAGGCCTCAGCCTGGCTGACCTCATCAACGAGGGCAACTACGGCCTCATCAAGGCCGCCCAGCGCTTCGACGAAACCCGCGGCTTCAAATTTATCTCGTACGCGGTCTGGTGGATTCGCCAGGCGATCCTGCAGGCATTGGCCGAGCAAAGCCGGGTGGTCCGCCTGCCGCTCAACCGGATCGGCACCATCTCTAAGATCCGCAAGCTGAGTGCAAAGCTGGCCCAGGAGCACGACCGCCCCCCCAACCTTGAAGAGCTGGCCGACGAGCTGGACATCGACGTGGAGAAGGTCCGCGAGGCCATGCAGCATGCCGGCCGCCACCTCTCCATGGATGCTCCCTTCAACGACGAGGACGACAACAGCCTGCTGGATGTCCTCCCGAACGACGAAGGCGCCTCCCCCGACGAGACGCTGATGGATGAGTCCATCAAGATTGACATCGAGCGCGCCCTGAGCGGCCTGCACCCCCGAGAGGCAGAGATCACGCGCCTCTACTTCGGCATCGGCCGGGAGCACCCGCTGACGCTTGAAGAGATCGGGCAGCGCTTTGACCTGACCCGGGAGCGCGTCCGCCAGATCAAGGAGAAGGCCCTCCGCAAGCTCCGCCAGCGCAACCGCCGCGAAGACCTCCAAACGCACATCGCTTAATTGCCTCTGCTCTAACGCTACGACCTGCACGTCTTCTTTACCTGAGCCTCTTCCCTTGTTGGGGAGAGGCTTTTTTGTATGGGTGACGTGCGGGGCAGGGCGCGCTGTTTTGAGCCGTCCATCCACGCTTTGGGGCCGGAAAGCCCTCACGCCACATCGTACGACAGCTCCACGGGCGGGCCCTGGCGGATGGTCTGGTACACCACGCAGTACCGCTCGGTGAGCTTCAGCAGCGTCGCGAGCTGCTCCTCGTCGGCGTCGGTCGTGAGCGTGAAGTGCAGGCGGATGGCCTGAAAACCCACCGGCGCCTCCTTCGACACGCCGAGCGTCCCGCGGAAATCAAGGTCGCCCTCGGCGGTAACCGTGCCCTCCGTGAGCTCGATGTCCAGCGCCGTCGCCACCGCGTTCATCGTGACACCCGCGCAGGCGGCCAGGGCTTCCAGCAGCATATCGCCCGAGCAGGCCGCCATCCCGTCGCCGCCGGTGGCCGGGTGCAGCCCCGCCTCCACCAGCGCCTTGCCCGTGTCCACCTTGCAGGTGATACCATCGCTCAGGCGACCTGTAGCGCTCAGCGTGACGAGGGCCGCTTCAGGGTCATCGGTGTAGGTCGACTTGAGGGGGGCCTGCAGCGCCCGTAACTCCTGGCTTTTCATACCGTACCGGTAGCTATTCTGTGGAATCAGAGAAACCTGCCAACGACAGCCCGTCCCCTCGGTTCATCTCTGCGAAGCGTAACAGACGACGGCCACCTGCTACCGACTGCGTGTAGGCCCCGCAAGCTGCTATCCTCCGCTGACCAACGCTCCCACATCATGCCTAAATCATTACTGGACACCGTAGGCTTTCAACTCATTCAGCTCATCGAGAAGGGCATGGTCCGCTTCTCGCCCCACGGCGACGTCCTGTTCTTCAACACCGACGAATTCGCCTGGACGCACCGCCTGGAGCGCCACTGGGAGACCATCCGCGACGAGCTGGATGCCGTGCTCCAAAACCGGAGCGCCCTCCCCAATTTTCAGGACATTTCGGAAGACCAGACGTCCATCACCAACGACGATCAGTGGAAGACCTTCTTCCTGTATGGCTTTGGCCATAAGGCGGAAGCCAACTGTGCCCGTTGCCCCGAAACCACCAGGCTGGTCGAATCCATTCCCGGGATGAAGACCGCCTTCTTTTCTATCCTCGCGCCCGGCAAGCACATTCCTCCCCACCGAGGCCCGTACAAAGGCGTGATGCGCTACCACCTGGGGCTGAAGGTGCCAGAGCAGGCCGAAAACTGCCGCATCCGCGTGGGCGACGAATACCGCCACTGGGAAGAGGGCAAAGGGATCATGTTCGATGACACCCACCAGCACGAGGTCTGGAATGACACCGACGAAGAGCGGGTCGTCCTCTTCCTCGACATCGTGCGCCCGTTCGATCCGCCGATAGGGGCCATCAACGAGGCCCTCATTAAGCTCATCAGCCTGTCGCCGTTTGTGACGAAGGCCAAGAAGAACCAGGAGCAATGGGAAGCCCGGCACCAGGCGGCCGGGGATGGACAGGCCACAGCGCAGACACCGCAGTCTGTCTAACGGCTGCCTAACGCCTGCTTTAGCCGCATCGTTACGGCCGGTGCTATGCCCGACCGGAACGGACCAGGCGTCGCGGGGTGGAGGTTATCTCTACACCCTGCGCTCTATTCCGCCTATTTGCCATGGAGACGTCCCAAGCTCCCCCCGTGCACCTCGTCACCGGCGCCAACGCCGGCATCGGCAAAGAAACGGCCCGCGGGTTAGCCGCCACCGGGGCCACCATGATCTTCCTGTGCCGCAGCGAGGAGCGCGCACGCGCCGCCATGGACGAGATCGCCGCTGACACGGGCAACGACGACCTTCACCTGGTGCTGTGCGATCTCTCCCGGCAGGCCGAGATCCGGGCGGCCGCGGAGGAGATCACAGAGCGATTTGACCGGCTGGATGTGCTCGTGAACAACGCGGGCGTCTACCTCACCGACTTCGTGCTGACGGTCGATCAGTTGGAAAAGACGTGGGCCGTCAACCACCTCGGCTATTTTCTGCTGACGCACCTGCTGCTGGACCTGCTCAAGGCCAGCGCGCCCGCCCGCATTGTCAACGTCGCATCGGATGCCCACCGGGATGCGAGCATCAACTTCGATAATCTGAACGGAGAGCAGGGGTACAACTGGTACAACGCCTATGGCCAGTCCAAGCTGGCCAATATCCTCTTCACGCGTGAGCTGGCCCGCCGGCTGGAAGGCACTGGCGTGACGGCTAACGCGATGCACCCGGGCGTGGTGGCGTCGGAGATCTGGAATCGGAATGGGGACTGGGTATCGTGGGTGGTGCGGCTCTTTACCCCCTTCTTCCGAAGCCCCGAAAAAGGCGCCGAGACCGCCGTGTACCTGGCCACGTCGCCAGAGGTGGCGGGTGTGTCCGGGCGCTACTTCAAGGATTGCCGGGAGAAGCGCCCGGCTAAAGCGGCACAGGATGAGACCGTGGCGCAGCGGCTGTGGGAGGTCAGCGCCGCACAGGTCGGTGACGTCACCCCGCTTACGCCGTAGCCCGCAGGCCCTGCGCGAAAACCGTGTGGATGGAGCCGCCCGCGCTCGCAACTCTCTGCCACCACCGCTATGCTGTTGGGGTGGATGCCCTTCCCCCTGCACTCCTCCTGCTTACCCTACCGCGCTCCTGTGACCGTTGATGTTGTGGTGCCGGTCCCCCTCGACCGCCCGTTTACCTACCTCGTCCCCGACGCTCTCACGCCCGACATCGCCCGCGGCGTGCGCGTGCTCGTCCCGTTTCGGCAGCGCAAGCTCACGGGCGTGGTGGTCGCCGTAGATGCCGACGCCGACGGCTCCGCACTCGACTTCAGGGCCAAGCCCATTGCCGACGTCCTGGATGCCACGCCCGCCCTTACCGGCGAAATGCTGCGCCTTACCCGCTGGATGGCCAACTATTACGTCTGCGGCTGGGGCGAGGTGGTACGCGCAGCTCTGCCGAGCGGGACCGAAGTCTCCACCGAGCGCCGCCTGCAACGCACAGATCGGCCGGTGCCAGAGCGCTGGGCCAACCATCAGAACGCACAGGCCCTGCTGGATGACCTGGAGGGGCGTGAGAGCGTCACGCTGAAAGGGGTGCGGCAGCGCCTGGGCCCGGTCCCCCTCCGCCTGGTGCGCGAGCTGGAAGAGGAAGGCCTCATCACCATGAACACGCGCGTATCCGACCCGTCCGTCTCCGTGAAGAAGGAGACGCATCTGCGCCTATCGGAGCCGTTCCGCACGCCTGGCGCGGTGCGTGACGCCAAGGAGCAATTGCGCGGCGCAAAGCAGCAGCTGGTGATGGCGGTGATGGCGGGCCTTCTGGCCGAAGGCATCGACACCCCCCGCCAGGCCGATGTGGTGGAGCGCGCCGAAGCCAGCTACAGCACCATCCGCCGCCTCGTGGAGATGGGCCTCCTGCAGTCGGTAGAGCAACAGGTGAACCGCTCGCCACTGGACGACCTGGCACCCCCCGCTGCCCCGCCCGATCATGCCTTCCATCCCCACCAGGCGGCCGCGCTGGAGGCTATCGAAGACGCCATCACCGCGGAGCGCTTCGAGAGCTTCCTGCTGCACGGCGTCACCGGCAGCGGAAAGACGGAGGTGTACATCGCCGCGCTGAAAGCTGTACGGGCGCAAGGCAAGACGGGGATCATCCTGGTGCCCGAGATCGCGCTCACGCCGCAGACCGTGCAGCGCTTCCGCGCCCACTTTGGCGACCACATCGCGGTGCTCCACTCGCGCATGAGCCTGGGCGAGCGCTTCGACGCCTGGCGGCATCTGCGGCACGGGCGCTACGACATTGCCATCGGGCCCCGCTCGGCCATCCTCGCCCCGCTCGACAACCTCGGGCTGATTGTGGTAGACGAGGAGCACGAGCCATCGTACAAACAGTTCGACCCCGCGCCGCGCTACCACGCCCGCGACGTAGCGGTGATGCGCGCCCACATGAACGACGCGGTGGTGGTGCTGGGCACCGCTACGCCCAGCGCGGAAACCTACACCAACGCCGAGCACGGCAAATACACCCTGCTGCCCATGCCCGAACGCGTGCCGAACGCTGCCGGCGTCGCGGTTACGATGCCGTCCGTGGAGGTGGTGGACCTGACGCTGGAGCGAAAGAAGCACCGGCTGGAGGGGGCGATCTCGGACACGCTGTACGAGGCCATCGCCGCGCGCCTCGACCGGGACGAGCAGGTCATCTTGCTGCAGAACCGCCGTGGCTACGCGCCGGTCATCGAATGCGAAAACTGCGGTTGGGCCCCCGGCTGCAGCGACTGCGCGGTGACGATGACCTATCACAAAGCCCGAGGCCACCTGCGCTGCCACTACTGCGGGCTGGCCGAGCACCTCCCCCGCGCCTGCCCCGAATGCGGGTCGGACGAACTCACGCAGATTGGGACGGGCACGCAGCGGGTAGAAGAAGAGCTGCAGGAGCGCCTGCCTCAGGCCCGCATCCTCCGCATGGACCTCGACACCACGAGCCGAAAGAACGCCCATCACGACATCCTCGACCGGTTTCGGCGCGGGGCGGCGGATGTGCTGCTGGGCACGCAGATGGTGGCCAAAGGGCTGGACTTTCCGCGCGTTACGCTGGTGGGGGTCGTCAGTGCAGATGTGGGCTTGCTGCTGCCGGACTTCCGGGCGGAGGAGCGGACGTTTCAGCTCCTCACCCAGGTGGCCGGCCGGGCCGGGCGCGCGGAGCTTCCGGGCAGCGTGCTGCTGCAGACGCGCAACCCGGAGCACCCCCTCTTCCAGGCTGTAACAGCGCACGACTACCACGACTTCATGGCCTATATCCTGAACGAGCGGCAGCTGCTGCGTTACCCGCCGTTTGCGCGCCTGGCGGTGGTGGAGTTTCGCGGGCCCAAGGCGGCGCGTGTGGAAGAGGTCGCCCGGCAATGGACCGGGCAGCTCCGTCAGCGGGCCGAGAAAGCAGACGGTCCGGTAGAAGTGCTTGGCCCGGAGCCGCCCATGGTAGGGCGCGTCAAGAAGCAGTTTCGGTACCATACGCACGTGCGCGTCCCCCGGACCACCGACGCGCCGGCCCTGCAGCCGCTGCTCCGCGCCGCCGACGAGGCCTTCGGCAGCCCGCCCCGCGGCTATCACGTAGCCATCGACGTGGACGCCCTGGGCCTCTTCTGACCTCGGGCTCCCGAGAGCGCTCAGGTTACACCGGCAGCGGGGCCGGCCCCATCTGATAGATGGCAGCAGCCCACGTGAGGCCCGCCCCAAATGCCACCAGTGCCAGCGTATCGCCTGGTGCCACGCGGCCTGCATCGAAAGCTTCGCTGAGCGCCAGCGGCACCGAGGCCGCCGATGTGTTGCCATAGCGGTCCACGTTCACGACCACCTTCTCCGGCGGCAACCCCGCCTCCCGCGCCGCAAAATCGATAATGCGGGCATTCGCCTGGTGTGGCACCAGTAAATCGATGTCGTCCACCGCAAGGTTGGCCTTGTCCAGGGCTTGCTGCAAGGAGGTGCCCAACACCCGGGTGGCAAACTTGAAGACCTCCCGGCCATTCATCCGAAGCCCGCCCAGGTCTTGCGCAAGCGTCTCTTTCGTCGTCGGCTGGGCTACACCGCCTACCGGTATGATGAGATGCTCCGCCCCGCTCCCGTCTGATCCCAGCACGTGGCCTCGCAGGCCGCAGCCGTCCGCCTCTGTAGCCTGCACCACCACCGCGCCGGCACCATCGCCGAAAAGGACGCACGTGCTGCGGTCGTTGTAGTTCATCCAGCGGGACGTCAACTCCGCGCCAACCACCAGCACCGTGCGGCACGCGCCCGTGCTGATGAACTGCTGGGCCGTAACGAGCGCATACACGAACCCGGTGCACCCGACCGTCAGTTGCATGGCACCCGCATGCGTAGCCCCGATGCCCTCTTGCACCTGACTGGACACCGGCGGCGTGAGGTAGTCCGGACTGGAGGACGCCACAAGCACCAGGTCTACATCAGCCGGTGCGACGCCTGCCCGCTCCAGGGCGCGCGTGCTACACGCGATGGACATCGTTGCTGTTGTTTCACCGTCGGAGGCGTGGCGCCGCTCCCGGATGCCGGAACGCTCGCGGATCCATTCGTCGCTGGTATCGACGAGCTGTGCCAGGTCATCGTTCGTGACCACGTTGTCGGGGACTTCGTGGCCCCAGCCGGTAATCGTAGAAGAAATCATGGGCGGATAAATCAGGGGCAGAAAGCGCTTCCTAAAACCCTGCTACCTACCGGCTGAGGGCTTCCGTGTTCGGGCTCACGCGCTGCAACGGGGGGCGACGCGCTACTTCTTGCCGCCACCTCCCGAGGGAAAGATAACGTCCGATGACCGACCTTTCCGCGCGCCCTGGGTCAGCGCCATGTCGATGGCCGCGGTCAGGTCCTGCACGGAGATTGGCTTGGCCAGGTAGTAGTCAGCCCCCGCCATTTGGCTGCGCCGCTCCCCATACGGGCTGGCGTACCCGGTCATCATGATAACCGGTATGTTCTGCGTTTTGCTGTGGGACCGCAGGACCGCGACCGCGTCATATCCGTGCATGTTTTGCATGCGGACGTCGCACAGAATCAGGTCCGGACGGTGCTGCTCGGCCATTTCTGTGCCTTCTGTACCGTCGCTCGCCGTGAGCACGTCGTACTCCTGTTGCTCCAGCACAAACGAGACCGTGTCGACAAACAATTCGTCGTCATCGATAATGAGAATCTGATGGTTCATACGAAGGGTCAAGGAATGAGGGTGGGGTTATGCCGACGCGGCTGCGGAGGGTGCCGCTGCGGTGGCGGAGCTTAGGGGCAGAGCTACGGTGGCGCGGGTGCCCACATCTTCGGTGCTTTCCAAGGTGAACGTCCCACCAAGGAGCTCCGTCAGGCGGCGGGCAATCTGCAGACCGAGGCCCACGCCCTGCTGTTCGTGCAACGCGCGATCGAATTGCTGATAGGCGCCGATCGTGGCCAGCCGCTGGTCACTGATGCCACGGCCTTCATCCGTAACCGTCAGCACATACTGCTCATCGGTTACCGCAGCTGTCACGGTGATCGGGCTGCCGGTCTCAGAAAACTTACAGGCGTTGTCCATGAGCTCCCCGACAATGCGTTGCAGGTGCTCTTCGCCTGCCGCCACCGCTTCGTCCGCCAGGTCCATCGTTACGTCATCCGTGCGGGTATGGTGCGCGCTACGGGGCTCCACCTCCGCAGCGATGGAGGACGCAGGTGCCGCACAGCGTGATGCACGGAGCGCGGCCGTCTTGGCCTCGTCGCGTGCGATCAGCTCCAGCTGGGCATAGATCAGGAAGTTTTCCACCAGCCGGTTCAGCCGCTGCCCGGAGGTTAGAATCATTTCGGCAAACTCTTGCACCTCGTCTGGCGCCATGGTGGCGGCGTCCTGGCTGAGCAGCTGCGCGCTGCCGATGATGCCATTGAGCGGGGTCCGGAGTTCATGCGGCAGCGTGATGGTGATGCTATCGCGCAGCGCCTCGATTTCGCGCTCGGCTTCCTCGCGGATGGTGGCGTGCTTGGCGAGCCGGACTTCTACCGCCTGCAGCAGTTCGCTGACGTCAAACGGTTTGGACAGGTAATCGTCAGCGCCGAGGTTCATGCCGGTGCGGATCGCGTCCGGGCCGGCCGCGCCTGTCATCAAGATGAAGGGAATAGTCGCCGTCGTCTCCTGATTCCGCAGGTGCTCCAGCGTCTCGTAGCCGTCCATCCCGGCCATCTGCACGTCGCAGATCACGAGGTCCGGCTGATGCTCTTCTACCTGCGCAACGCCCTGCAGGCCGTCGTCGGCTTCGATTACGGTGTATCCCGCGTCGTTCAACGCGAAGGTCATGACCTCTCGAAAGGCGAGGTCGTCTTCAATAAGTACGATTTTACGCATAGGTGAGGAGCCCGTGCATTCATTCGAAAGCACAAAAAGGGCTCGAACGTGGGAGGGAGGGTTAGGGCGCTACGGGATCCGGCGCCTGCGCTCTACTGAGCACCTCGTGGACGGTCCGGAGTAGCGTGTTTGCTCGATAGGGTTTGGCGAGGAACGCCTTCACCTGCGCTGCCTCATCAGCGACGACGGATTCTTTGGTGACCAGCCCGCTGACGGCAATCACCGGGAGGTCGGGGTTCAGGTCGGAGAGCAAGTCGACGAGCGCAGGTCCGTCCATGACGGGCATCATCACATCGGTGACGACGAGCGCGATGTCCCCCCCGCGCTGACGCAGGATGCGGGCGGCCTCCGCACCGTTGCCGGCCGCGTGGACGATGTAGCCATGCGTTTCAAGCACGCGCTGCGTGACCATGCGCAGGCCCACCTCGTCGTCGACCAGCAGGATGCGCTGCCCCTCCCCGTCGGGCACCGGAGCCGCCTCGGCCGTGGGCGCCTGCGCTTCCGCATCGGCAACGGGCAGGTACACGCTGAAGGTGGTGCCGACGCCTTCGGTGCTCTCCATATCAATGAACCCCTGGTGGCCGCGTACGATGCCGAGCGTAGTTGACAGCCCCAACCCGGTACCATTACCCTTGGTCGTGTAGAACGGATCGAAGATCTTCTCTTGCATGTCAGGCGGGATACCGGTTCCCGTATCAGCCACCGTGATGCGCACGTACCGCCCGGGCAGCGCTTCGAGGTGGGTAGGCACATCCGCGTCAAGAACCACATTCTCCGCGTGGATCTGCAGGGTGCCCTCGTCGTCCATCGCATCGATGGCGTTGACGGCAAGATTCATAACGACCTGATGCAACTGCGTGGCATCGCCCTTGACGTGGTGCAAATCGGACGGATAGTGGAACGCCAGGTCTATGGTCGGCGGGATCGTCTCGCGGACGATATCATGCAGCTCGTCCAGGACGGGACCCAGCGGCATCACCTCCGGGACGCCTTCGCTGCCGCGGGCAAACGACAGCAGCTGCCGCATCAGGCCCGCGCCACGTTCGGCGCCCGAGGCCAGGGCCTGGATCAGGCGCTGCGAGCGGTCGTCGGTGGCGACGGACTCCAGCATTTCGAGCGACATGAGGATGGGGCCGAGCACGTTGTTTACGTCGTGCGCGACGCTGCCGGCCAGCTTGCCGAGGCTTTCCATCCGCTGGGCGCGGCGCACCTGCCGTTCAAGGTTCTTGCGTTCGGTGATGTCCGTGTTTACCACAAGAAACGCGTCCTGTGCCCCCGGCACGTGCGCTTCTGCACGGGACCAGCGGCTCTCGACGTGTACGCGCTCGTCGCCACGGGTGCGGTGTATCATCTCCCCGGCCCATGCGCCGTGCTCCTGTGCGCGGGCCTGCACCTGCGCATGCATGGTGTCGCGCGCGCCGTAGAGCAGGGTGTGTATGTTGGCTCCGATAGCCTCCTCCCACGGCCAACCGTAGAGCGCCTCTGCGCTCTGATTCCAGTAGGTGATGGTGCCTTCAGCGTCCTGTATAAAGATGGCATCGCCAGCATGGTCTACAAGCGTGGCCATCTGCTGCAGCTGCTGATTCGTGCGTCGTAGCTCAGCGGTGCGTTTCTCCACCAGCTGGTCGGCAATCTCCTTCGCATGGCGAAGCGCGTCCTCCGCAGCCCGGCGTTCGGTCAGGTCGTAGAGCGTTCCGCTGATGCCCTTCGGCCCGCCGTCGTCACCCGTTACCATCCAGGCGTTGACTTCGAACCAGCGCGTGCTGCCGTTGGCGCAGCAATACCGCACCTCGGCCTGGCACGTACGGCACTCCTCCTGCACTACGCGTTCAAACCGGTCGATGCAGACCGCCCGGTCGTCCGGATGAACAAAGTCGAGGAAGTGCTGGCCAACCGTTTCCTCCGGTGTGAAGCCGAGGAGGCTCTCCCAGGCGGGGTTCACGTAGGCCCAGTGCCCGTCGGCGTCCAGTTCAAAGATAACCTCCCGAATGCTCTCGACTACCGAGCGGTAGCGGGCTTCACTTTCCTCCAGCTCGCGTCGGGATTCCACCTGCTCGGTGACGTCCTGAAAGACCCCGACAATCCGTTCGGCCTTGCCGGCGTCGTCAAACGAGACCACTTGGCTGTGCGCGTTGATCCAGCGATAGGTGCCGTCCGCGTGGCGGATGCGATGCAGCGCCTCCCCGGCCTCCGCCGCCCCGCTCAAGAGTTGCCTGTTAAGCGCCATTACCTCAGGCACGTCCTCTGGGTGGACACGCTCAACCCATGTGTCCACGCTGTGGTCCACGCGGTCAAGATCCAGGCCTAATAAGGCAGCCCCTTCTTCATTCCACGTCATGTAGTCGGTCCCCGGGCGCCAGTCAAAGATGCCCAGATGCCCTCCCTGAATGGCGAGGTCAAACCTCTCCTTCGTCTCTGCAAGGGCCTCCTGTGCTTCCCGCTGCTCGGTGACGTCCCGCAGGATTACGGTGTACAGGTGGCCCTCGGAGGTTTGCACTGACGAGATGGATGCTTCGGCTGGAAACTCTTCCCCGGTCCGACGCTGTCCGAAGACACTGCCGAGCTGCCCCATGCGCCGGGTCGTCTCATTGGTTTTCCCGAACGCCTCTACGCGCGGTCCGTGCTGGGCGTGAAACTGCTCAGGGATGAGCGTTGACATGGGCTTGCCGCGCATTTCCTCGGGGGTGTAGCCAAACATGCGCTCAGCCGCTTTATTAAACAGTACGATGCGGTGTGCGTCATCGACGGTCACGATGGCATCCATGGCAGAGTTTAGGATGCCGGCCAGCCGCTGTTCGTTGGCCTCCGCCGCCTGCTGTGCGCGGACTTCGGCCGTGATGTTGCGCGTAATACCGAATAGCTTTGGCTCGCCATGCGCGGTTTCCTTGACGTGGCTTCGCACGTGCAGGTAGAGGATCTCACCTGACCGCGCGACAAAACGGAACGTATCGTCGTACGCGGCCTCGTTGGCTATCGCCGCGCGAAACCCAGGCTCTACCTGCTCAGCATCGTCAGTATGGACCATACCGAACAAAGCGTCGATGTGGACCTTCGATTCATTCAGGCCCAGCATGGTCATAACCCCATCCGAGCAGTGTACGTTGCCCGTACGGAGATCCAGCTCCCAATGCCCGACAGCCGCCGTCTGCTCAGCCGCACGTAGGCGCTGCTCGCTCGCGCGCAGGCGTTCTTGCGTGCGACGCTCTTCGGTGACATCCCTAAAGTAGACTGTCGCCCCACCCTCGTCCGTCGGGTACAGGTCAACTTCCAATAACTGGTCGGAGCCTGGCCGGCGGCTCTCCACCGTCTGCCGCTCGCGCTCCTGCTTGCACCGGGTGAAGCTGGTGGCAAACCGGGTGGAGACAAGGTCCGGAAGCACTGCCCAGACATTTTTTCCTTCCACAGCCGCATCCCTAAGCCCAAGCATGCGGCGTGCCACCTCGTTCACGTACTGCAGGTTATCGTCAGCATCTATTGAGATGAACCCCTCGCCGATGCTCTCAAGAACGCGTGTGACCTTGGTTTCGGCTGCCTTTGCCGCCTGCTTGCGCTCGGCCATCTCCCGCGTGGTGCGGCGTAGCTCCAGTTCGTCCACCACCAGGGCGGCGAACTCCTGTAGCACGGCCTGATCCTCTGCGTCAAACGTACGCGGCTGGGTATCAATAAGACAAAGCGACCCGAGGGCATGGCCTGCAGGCGTGATCAGGGGAGCCCCGGCATAGAAGCGGATCCCGAACTCACCCGTAACGAGCGGATTCTCCTGGAATCGCGGATCCTGCGTGGCGTCCTCTACAACCAGTACGTCCGGCTGCATGATCGTATGCGTACAGAAGGCTACCTCGCGGGAGGTTCCATCCACGTCAGCACCAACACACGACTTAAAAAACTGCTCGTCCTCCGTTACGAGCGTTACAGCGGCAACGGGGATATCGAAGTGGGCCGAGGCCAGCCGCGTGATACGATCAAGGGAGGCCTCGGGGGGCGTATCCATAATGTCGTACGCCAGCAGCGCCTGTAGCCGCTCCGCCTCATCGGGGGGGTACGGAATAGTCAAGACAGGACGATTCAGATGGCGGGGATAGTAGTGCAAGGTATCGGGCAGCAGGCCCCGGTTTTTAATGCGCGGCGATGGTTTTTCAGCAACGAATCCGTTTCGTACCCCCACGGCTGTATATCACGCCGTTGTTCTGCTCCGCCCGCCCTATGGCGCGCTTGTGCAGGCGTTGGCGTGAACTGCTGCGCCACTGCGTGGTTATAACATGCGGTGGGTTCATTTTTTACTGCGAGGGCCGATATACCGTACTACCGTCTCTCGTGCCTTCTGCATGTATGGCTACACCGCACATGGCCCGTCCCTGATTGACCCTATTAGGTTATGGATCAACGTCCTCCATCCTCTCCACGTCGCGGCTCTGGTCTGTACGACGACGCCATGCCCTCAGCAGCTTCCGGGGCAGACGCAATGGACCCCGCGCTAAGTCGCCTGCTGCGTCTGGCCCAGCAGAGCCTTGCCGCCGAGGGTGTCGGGCTCTTCTCTACCGATGCTGAGGGGGCCTGGCATTCCGTGCTGACCCACCCTGCAGGTGCCCCCCTGCCTCCCGAGCAGGCGCGTGCTGAGGCGGCGGACGCCCCCAGTGCCCCACGGCTTATCTCCTGGCAAGATACGGTTGAGGCAGGTCCTCGCACTGGCTTTGCGTTTCCTATTCCCGTTTTGGCTACCCAAGCACCCGTTGTCCTGGCGTGCTGGAACGCCACCGACACGCCCCCCCTCAGCGATGATAGCCTCTGGCAGGACTGGGCCGCAAGCCTGGCCCGAGAGCTTTCAAGAGCGCACACGCGGCCTCCGCACCATGCTGAAGGACTGGCGCAGCTAACAATCAGCGTGATGCGGCAAATGGCGGCGGGGGCCCCGCTGCGCACGGTGCTGACGGAGCTGATTGAGCAGTTCGAGGCGCTCGTGCCCGGGCTCCATGGATCGGTCCTGCTGCTGGAACCCGACGAGAAAACCGTGCGGCACGTGGCCGCCCCGCGGCTGGCCGATAGCTACTGTGCGGCTATCGACGGGGCCCGCATCGGAGAAGGCCAAGGCTCGTGCGGGACGGCGGCCTACCGGGGTACCCCCGTCATCGTTGAGGACATCCCATCCAGTCCGCTCTGGACGGGTTACCGCGACTTGGCGTTGCGCCATAACCTGGCCGCGTGCTGGTCGTACCCCATCAAGCGGACGACCGGGGCGGTGCTGGGCACCCTGGCCATGTACTACCGCCAGCCCCGGCGCCCATCCACCGGTGAATTACGGCTGGCCTCAACCGTAGCCCACCTGGCAGGCCTCGCTATTGAGCGCGTGCAGCTGGAGCAAGCCCTCGCTGCCCATAGCGACCGCTTGGAACTGGCCATTGATGCCGCCAACCTGGGCATCTGGGACTGGGAGGTGGGCCAAGATGTCACCTACAACGACCGGTTTATGGGCATGTTGGGGTATGCCCCGGGGGAGGTGCCGTACAGCCTCGACGCGTGGCTGGACCTGGTGCACGCTGACGACCGAACTGCTGTGAAGACGGCGCTCCAGCCCTACCTGGAGGGCGAGAACACCAATGGCTACGCTGTCACCTTTCGCGCCCGGCATCGTGACGGCCACTACGTGTGGCTCCAGGACGTGGGGCGCATCGTGGCAACAGATGAAGAGGGAGGGCCGCAGCGGGCTACAGGCATTCGGCAGGATATCACCGCAGAGCAGGAATCGGCCAACCTGATGCAGCGCCTGGGCCATATCATGGACCGGTCGGCCGAGGAGCTCTATCTGATTGACGTTGACACCCTGCGGTTCGCGTTCGTCAACACCGGAGCCCGGCAAAACCTTGGCTATACGCCCGAGGAACTCGCCACCATGACGCCGGCCGACATAAAGCCGCTCGGGGCGCGCGAGCTACGGGACTTGAGTGCCCCTCTGCACCAAGGCGAGGACGTGGTGGTCATTGAAACGTATCACCAGCGAAAGGACGGGACGGAATACCCTGTCGAAATCCATCTGTACCTGATCGAAGGGGAAGGGCCTCCACTCTACACTGCGTTCGTTACCGACCTGACAGAGCAGCGGCAGCACGAGCAGACGCTGATTGCCGCCCGGCACCGCGCGGAGCAGGCCCGGTACAACGCGGAGCTGGCACGGGCGCGGGAGGAGGAGCTGCACCAGCTCAAGACGTCCTTCCTCGCCAACATGAGCCACGAGATCCGCACGCCACTTACCGCCATTATCGGCTTTGCCGACGTCCTCACTGAGGAGACCGAAGGCCACGCACAGGAGTGCGCCGAGACGATCCGCCGCAGCAGCGAACGCCTGCGCGAGACGCTAACCTCGGTGCTGGACCTGGCACAGCTGGAGAGTGAATCGTTCACGATTCGCCCGTCTCGCGTAAACGTAACGGCCACCGTGGAAGACACCGCCCGCATGTTTGCTCCCCTCGCTGACCGCAAAGGGCTAACACTCCATACCATCGTCCCACCGCAGCCGCTGTATGCCCACCTCGACGGCGCCGCACTGGGTCGGATTTTAACAAACTTAGTCTCCAACGCCGTTAAGTTCACCGATGAAGGGCAGATAACCCTCCGGGTGATGTCTACGGCGACGCACGTTCAGCTGGACGTGCAGGACACCGGGGTTGGCATCAGCGCTGAGTTTTTACCTCAGCTGTTTGATGATTTTAAGCAAGAATCACGCGGTTTCACACGTGCGTACGAGGGCAACGGCCTTGGCCTTGCCATTACCCAGAAACTGGTATCGCTAATGAGCGGCTCCATCGCCGCCGATAGCCAGAAAGGCGTCGGCAGTACCTTTACCGTCCAGCTTCCGCTCCGTCCCTCCTCTGCTATGACCGATTCATCGACCGCTTTGCCCTCCCTCCTGCTCGTGGAAGACTCCGAGGAAGCTCAGCAGCTCATCGACATTATTCTGGGCGATACCTTTGCCGTGGACATCACGGACAATGTAGCGGACGCTCTGGCCATGGCTGAGGCTACAACGTACGACGTGTGCCTGATTGACGTCCATCTGCGCGGCGACGAGGGAGGAACAGACCTGGTGCAGGTGCTCAACGCAGACCCCGCCTACGCGGACGTGCCCAAGATTGCCTGGACGGCGTTTGCGCTCCCCGGTGATGAGGAGCGCCTCCTCGCCGAGGGCTTTACCCACTACCTGTCAAAACCTACCCGCCGTGCCGATCTGCTGGAGTTGCTCGATGAGGTGATGGAGCCAGACGCGTAGCACCCTACCCGTGCACCCGCAAGGTGGATCAGCGGTACGGCTCAGGGTCGATGCCAAGGCGATCCATTCGGGCGTGCAGCGTGGTACGCTTGATGCCCAGGAGCGCAGCAGCTCCGTTCGCTCCACCAATCACGCCCCCTGTCCGTTCCAATGCCTCCTGGATGTGATGCCGCTGCGCCTCCGCCAGGGTCGGAAACCCGTCGGGCGTAGCGCCCTTTTGGGCACCATTTGGCAGCACAAGCCCCAGTTGGTCTGCGCCGATGGGAGCCTCGGGCGACGCCAGGATCACCGCGCGCTCCACGATGTTGGCCAGCTCGCGCACGTTGCCCGGCCAGGCGTAGGCGGTGAGGCGCTCCATGGCCTTGGCAGTAAAGCCCTCCACTGGGGTGCCCATACGCTGTCCGAACTGCTCGCAGAAGTGCGCGGCCAGCAGCGGCACGTCGCCCTCCCGCTCCCGCAACGGGGGCACCTCGATCGGAAAAATATTGAGGCGGTAGTACAGGTCGGAGCGGAAGCGGCCGGCGTCCACATCTGCGTCTAACGCACGGTTGGTAGCTGCCACCACGCGGACATCCACCGCGATCGTTTCGGTGCCGCCTACGCGTTCGAACTCCTGTTCTTGCAGCGCCCGCAACAGCTTTGCCTGCGTCTCCAGCGGGAGCTCCCCCACCTCGTCCAGGAAGAGCGTGCCGCCATCGGCCAGTTCGAAGCGGCCCTTGCGCTGGTCGACGGCCCCGGTGAATGCGCCCTTCTCATGGCCAAACAACTCGCTCTCGATGACGTCGCTGGCGAGGGCGGCGCAGTTCACCTTCACCAGCATCTCCTCGGCACGTGGGCTGTGGCGGTGCAGCGCCCGCGCCACCAGCTCTTTACCCGTCCCCGTCTCGCCCATCACCAGCACGGTGGCGTCTGTGGGCGCTACCTTGTCAATCGCCGTAAACACCCGCTGCATAGCCGGCGACTGCCCGACCATCTCCTCGTAGGCATGCTCCGTCTGCAGCTCCTGCCGCAGGTATTGCGCCTCCGACTGCAGCTGGACGAGCTCCTCCTCGGCCTCCTTCAGGTCGTTGACGTCGCGCAGGATAAGCAAGAAACGCTGGCGGCGCGGGAGGGCAATGACGGAGAGCGTGGCCTCCACCGGAAAGGGCGTGCCGTCGTTGCGGAGGGCCTGCAGCCCCTCTCCCTGTCCGAGATACTGCCCGGTGCCGCTGCTTGCCGGGGCGGCCATATCCCTGTCAGCGCTGTCGTGATCAGCGGCGTGGGCCTGGACAAAGGACCGGACGCGCTTCGTCAGCTCCTCATCAAGCAAGGGCACGATGGACCGGTGTTGCACCTCCTCGGCGGTAATCCCGAAGATGGTCTCGGCCGACTGGTTGAACAGCGTGACGCGCAGCTCGGCGTCGATGTTGATGATGGCGTCGATGGCCGCGTCGATGACGCGTGTGAGCTGCGCCTCGCTCTCCCGCAGCGCCTCCGCGATGCGCTTGCGCTCCTCGATCTCTTCCTCAAGCGCCGTATTGGTTTCCTGAAGCTCAGCCGTGCGCTCGGCCACCTTTTGCTCCAGCTGATCATGGGCGCGCCGCAGGGCGGCTTCGGCGGCTTTGCGGGCGCGCTGCTCGGCGGCTTCGGCCAGGGCCCGGCGCACCGCGGGGGCCAGCCGCGAGAGGTGGTCCTTCAGCACGTAATCGGTAGCGCCTTCCTTCAGCGTTTCGATGGCGCGCGCCTCGCCAATGGCGCCCGAGACAAACACGACCGGCACCTCGGGGCACCGCTCCTGCACCAGCGCCAATGCCTTCATGCCATCAAACTGGGGCAGCGCATAATCCGCCAGCACCAGATCGGGGGGCGGGTCCAGCGCCTCGACGAACGCGGCCCGCGTGGCGACCTGCTCAATAGCTGCCGGTACATCATGGGCTGACAGCTCACGCGCGACGAGCTCGGCGTCGGTCGCTACATCCTCCAGGTGCACAATGCGGAGCGGCGAAGCGGCAGACGGCTCCATGAGGTGGGGGCGGGGAGGGCGTCAGGTGTGGTGACTGAACGGCTCGTTGAGCTGCAGCCAGTACCGGCCAAGACGCTGGACGGCGCTGGTGAAGTCGACGTAGTCTACGGGCTTTACCACGTAGCTGTTCGCGCCAAGCGCGTAGCAGCGCCGGATGTCCACCGCTTCCTGCGAAGAAGACAGGATGACGACAGGGATGGGTTGCGTGCGGGGATCTGATTTGAGTTGCTCCAGCACCTCCGCCCCGCTAAGGCGCGGCAGCTTCAGATCCAGCAAGATAAGGCGCGGGATGTCTTTTATGGAGCGGTGCGCATATTCGCCGCGGGCAAAGACGTAGTCGAGCGCACGCGTGCCATGGCGCGCCAGCGCCAGGCGGCCATCCAGCCCGATGTCGTGGAGGGCGCGGCGCGCCAGCTCGGCGTCGGACGGCTGATCCTCTACCAGAAGAATGTCTGCCGTATCCGGCAGGGTTGCACGCATCGTCATACAGATAGCGACTCAGGTACGTCGTCGAGAGCAAAATAAAAGGTCGTGCCTTCACCGACCGTGCTTTCCGCCCAGATTGAACCGCCAAGGCGGGCGATGGCCCGGTGCACGATGGCGAGGCCAACGCCGGTGCCTTCGAACGCCTCGTCGTCGTGTAGGCGTTGAAACACGCCAAAGAGCTTATCGGCGTAGGCCATATCGAACCCTACACCGTTGTCGCGCACGTAGTAGACCGGCGTGCCCTCCTGCTCGTGGGCGCCTACCACAATACGCGGCGCCTCCGCTTCGCGGCTAAACTTGAGGCTGTTGCTCAGCAGGTTGGTGAGGATCGTCCGCACCATGGCGGGGTCGCCGGTAGCCTCGGGCAGGGGCTGGATATCGATGGTATCTGCCTCAGCATCGTGAACGCGGAGCAGCTCTTCCACAACGCGGTGGGCGAGGTCTTCCATGTCGATGGGTACCGTGCGGATGTCCTGCCGGCCCAGGCGCGAGAGGGCCAGCAGATCGTCGATGAGCTGGCCCATCCGGCTGGCGCTGGTGCGGATCACATAGAGCAGGCGTTCGCCTTCGTCGTCCAGCATGTCACCGTACTCCTGGTCCAGCAGGCGCGAGAACCCGTCGATGGCGCGGAGCGGTGAGCGGAGGTCATGCGAGACGGAGTAGGTAAACGACTCCAGCTCGGCGGTGCGTTCGGCCACGCGCTGCTCCAGCACTTCTGCCTGGTGCCGTACGCGTTCGAGGAGGCGGGCCTGCCGGATGGCGATGGCCACCTGGTCGGTCACCTCGCGCATCAGGTCCTGATAGTCTTCCGTGAATACATGCCGCTCCTCGTCACCCAGATTTATCAGGCCGATGAGGCGGCCGTCAAGCAGCATGGGCAGGCTGATGTAGGAGCGAATGCCTTCGTCCTGAAGTCGTTGCAGTACCGGCGTAGGCTCTACCGCCGGGAGGTCGTTGACCACCTCGGCATGCCCCTGCCGCAGCCGCTCGGTGACGTGGAATGCCTCGATGGGATAGCGCTGCCCCGGGGTCAGCTTGGACGCGCCTTGGGCCACAGCGCCCAGGATTTCTCCCTCATCGGCCTCGTAGTCAAACACCACGATACTGGCCCGCGCGCATGGTAACTGATCCGTACAGCGCTGCAGGGCCGCATCCGCAATGGCCTGGGGCGACTCAGCGGCGAGGATAGCGCGATCGATTTCATGCAGGGCTTCCAGGCGGTTGGCGTATTGCTGCAGGGCACGCGCCTGGCGTTTCTGCTCGGTGATGTCCTGCGCAATGCAGGCCAGCCCGCCGTCGCTGAGGGGCGTCAGCGAAATCAGCGTGTCGACGGCCTCGCCATCTTTCCCACGGCCCCGCAACTCGCCCGTCCACTGCTTGCCGTCCTGCAGCCGAGGGAGAACGTCGGCTTCCACACGCGCGACCTCATCCTCCTCGTACAGCACCTTCCAGGACTCGCCTTCGATTTCATCGGGGGCATAGCCGTAGATATCCCTGTACGCAGGGTTGGCGTAGGTGAAGCAGCCCTCCGCATCGTGGATCGACATGCCCACGATGGAGGCTTCCATAGCGGCCAGTTGCTTTTGCCGTATCTCCTGCACCTGCCGCCGCTCCTCTACCTCTGCGCGAAGCGCCGTATTGGCTTCGCGCAGGGCAGCTGTCCGGCGCTGCACTTCCTCCTCGGAGGCCGCCCGCTCGGTGCGCAAGGCCTGCTCCATCGCCTTTTGCTCGGTAATATCGATGAACACGCCCCAGTGGGACACCACGGCACCCGCGGCATCGCGGATGGTGCGCACCGTCGTGCGGGCCCAGAAGACCTCGCCGGCCTTGGTTTGCATCTGCACCTCGTCTTCTATTCGGGGCGCGCCCTCCTGTAGCTTGCGGAGGGACGTCCAGGCCCGGGCCTGGCCCTCCGGCGTATCAGCGTACAATACGTACACCGGCTGGCCCTCTAACGCTTCCCGTGTATACCCGAGGCGAGCGGCCGCGGCCTTGTTCACGCTCTTGATCTGCCCATCCGGTGAGCCAATCACATATGGCACCGGGGCCTCCTCATACAGGCGCTCTTGCTCGGATGGCGCTGGGGCAGCCAATGGCTGATGGGATGACGAAGCGTCCGTCGCCATGAGGGCAGTTGATGCGTGAGATGGGAGGAATGAGGATGTGCCGACGGACCGTCGAGACTACGCAGGGCCGTCGTGGTAGAGGCTATGTTGTCATGGTCGCCGTTCCGTTACGCGTACCAAGCGTGCGCACCACGGGTTCGACGCTGACACCGTCCCCGGGCAACCTCCACCGCGCTACCGCTCGCCAGCGGCACCGCCCTGCAGCGTCGCGTGCGGCCCCAGTTCATCACCAAAGGCAGCCACCATAGTGACGATATATCGTCACGGGCGTCGATATAACGTCACGCAAATTGGAGCAGGAAGGGCCAGTTGCAACCATATTATTTTCCCCAAATCATTTCATGTCAGTGGGTTACCTTAAATGCCACGTGCCGAGGGTCTGCTATGGCACGGGGTTTCCATGGTAGAGGAGTAGTTCGCAACGCGGCATCGGCTGCGTCGCCGTTTCGCACGACTCCCACACACCCCTCTCCTGTTATGCCCTCTGCCTCCACAACCCCCACCCGCACGACGACCCGTACCGCAGCACCCTGCACGGGCCGCCCCACAGGCGATGAGTTGGCCGCGCTGAAAAACCGCGACCCTGAGGCCGTCACCTGCTGGATCTACAGCCAGCGCGACTACCTCCGCTCCGTGCTGGCCCGTTTCTCCCGCAATCCTTCCATGGCCGATGACCTGGTGCAGGAAGCCCTCTACCAGGCGCTGCGCAGCCTGCCCAACTTCCGCGGCGACTCCAAGGTGACCACCTGGCTGTACGTGATCGCGCGGAACGTGGCCTCGCAGCAGACGCGCCACACCGACCGCTACCAGCCCTTCAGCTCGGATGATCTCAGCCGCATGGCCGTCACCACCGACGGCACCCTTACCTCCGCCATCCCGAACAATGCCGACCCCGAGCGGGCCACGGTGGATCACGAGGAATCGGCACAGCTGCATCAAGCGCTGGAGGAACTCAAGCCCTCGTACCGTGAAATCATTGAGATGCGTGATCTGAAGCAGCAGTCAACGCGCGAGACGGCCGAAGCGCTGGACCTGACCGAGTCTAACGTCCGCGTGCGGCTGCACCGGGCCCGCAAGAAGCTGCATCAGGTACTGGCCAATCGGCTACCGCATCGCGGCGCTGCAACGGCTCGGTCGTAGGTTAAATGGATCAAGCGATCATGGCGTAACAGTGGACCGTATGGGATAACCTATGGCTACTCCGCCAAGAGCTGAGCCGATCGCGTCCTTCCACCCCCACCCCTGATCCTCATGACGACCTCGACAACAGCGTCCTCTTCCTTCGATCTTCTCGTGATTGGTGCAGGCCAGGGCGGCGGGCCCCTGGCTGGCAAAGCCGCGGAAGCCGGCTGGCGGGTGGCTCTGGTGGAACGGGCCCACGTGGGCGGCAGCTGCGTGAATGAGGGGTGCACGCCCACCAAGACCATGGTAGCCAGCGCCCGGGTGGCCCACCTGGCCCGGCGGGCCGCCGATTACGGCGTACGCACCGGGCCCGTGTCGGTAGACCTTACCACCGTCCGGCAGCGCAAGCGGGACATCGTGGAGCGCTTCCGCTCGGGCAGCAAAAAGGGGCTGACCTCCAAGGAGGGCCTGACCCTCCTCATGGGCGAAGCCTCCTTCACGGGGCCCCGCGCGGTCGAGGTAACCCTCAACGACGGCGGCACGCGTACCCTCACGGCCGAGCGCATCGTAGTCAACACCGGCACGCGGCCGTTCATCCCGCCGATTGAGGGGCTGGCGTCGGTGGACTACCTGACCAATAGCTCGATCATGGAACTGGCCGAAGTCCCCGACCACCTCGTGGTGCTGGGCGGTGGGTACATCGGACTGGAGTTCGGGCAGATGTTTCACCGCTTTGGCAGCGACGTGACCATCATCCAGCGGGGCGATCAGCTCCTGGATCGCGAAGATGCAGATGTCGCGGAGGCCATCGCGGACATCCTGCGAGAGCAGGGCCTGACCGTACATCTTGGCACGGAGGCGTCCGCCGTGACCCAGGCTGCCGATGGCACGATAACCGCAACCGCCACACAGGACGGCAATACGGTGGACGTCGCGGGCTCGCACCTGCTCGTAGCCACCGGCCGCCGCCCCAACACCGACGCGCTCGCCCTGGAGGCAGCGGGCCTCGCCACGGACGACCGGGGCTACCTGCCGGTGAACGAGCGCCTGGAAACAGACGTCCCGGGCATCTACGCCATCGGCGACGTGAAAGGCGGCCCGGCCTTTACGCATATCTCCTATGACGACTATCGCATCCTGAAAGCGAACTGGTGGGAAAACGGCGATCGCACCACGGAAGGTCGAATGGTGCCCTACACCGTATTCATCGACCCTCAGTTGGGCCGCATAGGCCTCAGCGAGGAGCAGGCCCGTGCGGCCGGCCATGACATGCGCGTTGCCCACCTCCCGATGACATCGGTGGCCCGCGCCCTCGAAACCGACGAGACGCACGGCTTCATGAAAGCGGTGGTCGACGCCAACACGGACCAGATCCTCGGCGCCACCATCCTGGGCGTGGAGGGGGGCGAGATCGCCTCGGTGCTCCAGATGGCCATGATGGGCAACGTCCCCTACACCGCCCTGCGTGATGGGGTCTTTTCCCACCCCACCTACACCGAGTCGCTGAACAATCTGTTTATGGCGATGGAGGCGTAGGTCGGGGCGGCGTGTGAAGCGGGCAGATGGCTGTGCGCAGCCGCCGGCGGTTGAGGGGACAACGGGGCAGGAGACGATGAATCGAAGAAACGACGGGGCGAAAAACGCCAAACCAAACACCCGAAACGTAGCGACACGGCGTGCCGTGTCGGGGTACCGTAACACCACGATCGTGGCATAAACGCAACCATCCCAGACCACCGTGACAGCGCAGGGCCCTGCGCCGCAGACACGGGTCCAATCACATACCCCAGAAATGAAAAAACCTCGCCCCCGGAATGGGAGACGAGGCGTTAATCGCGTGCCCGGGAGGACTCGAACCCCCGACCTGCTGATCCGTAGTCAGCCGCTCTGATCCATCTGAGCTACGGGCACGTAGCGCTGAATTAGGACAACCAATGTAGATGGCGTAGGATTCCGGTGCAAATGAACATGCGGTTAATCCGTCCGGGGCTTCGGCTTGCGCGAATCCAGAAAGTAGAAGTGATCGGTGGGGCCGTGGCCCCGCCCCAGGGCGAGCCCATCGCGGATGGCGCCGGTGACGTACGTTTTCGCCGACTGCACCGCGGACGACAGGTCGGCGCCCTGTGCCAGATGCGCAGCAATAGCAGAGGCGTACGTACAGCCCGTCCCGTGCGTGTGTGGCGTGTCGATGCGCTCTGACGTATAGATGCGGAACGTCTCGCCATCGTAGAGCACATCCACCGCCTCATCGTTGTCGGTCAAGTGACCGCCCTTGACGAGCACCGCCGCCGGGCCCAGTGCGTGAATGTGCCGGGCCGCGTCCTTCGCCTCCTCCAGGGTGGTGACCGCCTCCACGTCGGCCAGGCGCGCGGCCTCATGGGCATTTGGCGTCACCAGCGTGGCCAGCGGCAACAGGCGTGTCTTCACGGCCGCAATGGCCTCATCTTGCAGTAGCGTATGGCCCGACTTCGAAATCATCACTGGGTCCACCACCAGCGGATGAAACCCGTGCTCCTCCACTTTATCTGCCACCAATTCTACAATCGCTCGGGAAAGCAGCATGCCTGTTTTGACGGCATCGGGGAAGAGGTCCTCCGCGATCGCATCCAGCTGCGCCGTGATGTGCGTCAGCGGGAAGGCATGGACATCGGATACCGTGTGGGTGTTTTGGGCCGTAGAGGCCACCAGCACCGACGTCGCAAACACCCCATTGGCCTGCATCGACTTGAGATCGGCCTGAATGCCCGCTCCCCCGCCAGAGTCGCTGGAGGCAATGGTGAGTCCGATCGGAAGTGTGGCCATGGTACCAGCGAGAAGACGAAACAGGTTACAAGGGGGCGTCGGCAAGCGCCTGCAGATAGCAGCGCGCGGCCGCCGCGGTGTCGTCGGCCTGCAGAATGCCCGATAACACCGCGACGCCGTACGCGCCGGCCTCCAGGCAAGTTGCGACGCGCGCCGGGGTGATGCCTCCCAGGGCGTACACCGGTGCGGGAGCCACGTGCGCTACCACATCGGTTAGGGCCTGCAGGCCGGCGCCCGGATGGCCAGGCTTGGACGACGTGGGGAAGATCGGGCTAAAAAAGATGTAGGTGGCGCCTGCGCTCAGCGCGGTGGCAGCTTCCGCGGCGGTGTGGGCCGAGTAGCCGAGCGGTGGGGCAGGCCCCAGGCGCAGCCGCGCGATCCGCAGCGAAGGCCCCTCAGCGCCGGTGTGGAACCCTGTGCGCAGCTCCCGCGCCACCGCCAGGCGGCTGTTGATGGATACAAGCACTGATGGGGAGGCCGCCCGCAGCCAGGGCACGAGCCCGCGTGCCGCGCGCCGAAAGAGATCGGTTGACGCCCTGTGAGCGCGCAGATGGACCCAGTCGATGCCAGCACCTACGGCCGCGAGGATGCGGTCGGCCTGGGCCGGCGTGGTGAAGGCATCGCCGATAAGCACCAGGCGGGGCAGCGATGGCGTCACCGGTTCGTTCATGGCGCTCAGGTACCCACCCGTCCAGTTTCCGGAGAGGACGCATCAGCGTACAGGCGCCGCGGGATGCGACCCGCCGTGTGGGCCAGCCGCCCCGCCTTCACCGCGTGCCGGATCGCCTGAGCCATCGCCACGGGATGCTTAGCCTTCGACACGGCCGTGTTCAGGAGCACGCCATCGTAACCCAGCTCCATAGCCATGGCCGCATCACTGGCCGTGCCGATGCCCGCGTCCACCAGCAGCGGCGTGTCGGTGATAAGCTCACGGATGAGGCGCAGATTGTACGGGTTCACCAGCCCCATGCCGCTGCCGATGGGCGAGCCCAGCGGCATTACCGCGGCACATCCCATGCCGGCCAGCTTCTGGCAGGTGATAGGATCGTCGTTGGCGTAGGCCAGCACCTGAAAGCCGTCGTCCACCAGCGTTTTCGCAGCCTTCAGCAGCTGCTCGACGTCAGGGATCAGGGTTTCATCATCGCCGATGACCTCAAGCTTGACGTAGTCGGTATCCAGCGCTTCACGGGCAAGCTGGGCCACCAGCACGGCTTCGCGCGCGGTGTAGCAGCCGGCCGTGTTGGGCAGCAGCTGATAGCCGTGACGCTGCAGCAACTCCAGCATGCTCTCCTCCGACTGGTCACGCACGTTTACGCGGCGGATGGCTACCGTGACCAGTTCGGTACCGGAGGCCTCCATCGCATCCAGCATGACCTGCGGGTTGGGGTACCCGCTGGTGCCAAGCAGCACACGCGAACTGAGCGTCAGGTCGCCAATGATAAGGGGATCACGGGCAGCGGTAGTGTCTGACGCACCGTTGCGGGCAGCAGGGGAAGAAGCAGAGGGAGCAGCCATCTACACAGCGGCTAAAAAGAGGAGAAGGGCGAGCGGCGGAGGTCAGCCACCCTGCGAGGCGGTCACGATTTCGACGTCATCACCGGCGTCGAGCGACCTGGTGGTCCACGCTTCTTTACGGACCACCTCGGCGTTGACGGCCACCGCAATGCCGGGGGCATCTTCCGGGTCGATGCCTTCCGCACGCAGGGCATCAGCGACGGTGGCGCCTTCCGGGAGCGCCGTGGGGTCACCGTTCAAGGTAAGCGCGATTTCTGCTTCTGATACACTCATGCAGAGGCCGCAGGTGATGAGACAAAACGTAAGGGAGAAAACGGCTCGATCCAGGGGGAGGTTTCTCCAGTACGCAGCAGACGCGCCACCTCGTCGGCCGTGATGGGTGTCAGGAGCACGCCGTGCCGGTAGTGCCCCGTCGCAAAGATAACCCCGGGCGCGGCGGAGCGCCCAATGAGGGGCGCGTGGTCCCGGCTGCTGGGCCGCAGTCCCGCCCATGTTTCGGTTACCGGCAGGTCGTAGATGCCGGGCACAATCTCCCACCCGCCCTCGAGTACATCGTAGAGGCCCCCGGCGGTTACCTGCGTGTCGAACCCCATCTCTTCGCTGGTGGCGCCCACGAGCAGGCGCCCGTTTGATTTGGGCGCGAGGTACGCGTCGGGACCGCGCACCACATGCTGCAGGTCGAACGGAAGCTCCATTTGCAACTGTAGCATCTGCCCTTTCACGGGGCGGACGGGTGGGCGATGGTCGCGCGCCAGCCCCTCCACGCCGCGCGACCAGGCTCCGGCGGCCAGCACCACCGCCGATCCGTCGACGCGGGTGCCATCATCCAGTACCACCGCCGGCGCCTCCTCGTCCGGCTCAATCCGTTCAACCGGCGTGTGCTCCCGTAGCGTACCCCCAGCGGTTTGCAGGGCTACCTTCAGCGCCTCAATGAGCTTCCGGTTATCTACCTGATGATCGAACGGCGCGTGGATCGCCGCATGCAGCCGCGGCGCCAGAAACGGCTCAACCGCGCGGGCTTCCTCACCCGTCAGCCAGTCAACGTTCAGATCGTGCTCGCGCTGAAAATCGTACAACCGGCGCAGGGCTTCGGCGCTGTCGCGGTCGTCGGCCACGATGAGCGTACCCTCGTCGCGGTAATCCACCGACTGCCCGGCGTCGGCCTCCAGCTCCTCCACAAACTGAGGCCAGCGGTCGAGGCTTTCGCGGTTGAACGCATACAGCTCCAGCTCTTCAAACTGCAACTCGGCATCGGGGGCCAGCATACCGGCCGCCAGCCACGAGGCGCCACGCCCGGCTTCCGCGCGGTCGAACACCTCCACCGCACGTCCGGCCCGCGCCAGCCGCCAGCCAATTGACAGCCCAATGGTGCCGCCGCCTACAATCAGTACAGGAGCCATGGGTGAGAGGGGTAAGGAGTGAAAAAGACGTACACGTAGGACACCCAGGAGGGCTCATTACACAATATGCCAGGCCCGGCGTTAGTTTCTTTTAGCGCCATACCTTACACAAACCCCACAGTCCGCTCTCCATGTCTACATCGCCCGAGGTTATCATCGTTGGCGCCGGTCTGGCGGGCGCCTGTGCGGCGCTGGAGCTCAGCCGTACCCGCGAGGTGCTGGTGATTGATGCGGTGGGGGCCGCGGCCGGAGCCTCCGGGGCGGCGGCCGGCCTCGTGAACCCGTTTATGGGGCGCAAGGCGCGTCCGGTCTGGCAGCTGGAGGATGCGCTGACCGCCGTTCGTGCGACTATTGCGCGGGCCGAGGCCGACGACCTATTCGATGGCCGTGGCGTGCTGCGCCCGGTGGTGGAAGACGGGCAGGCGAAGGTATTTCGAGAGCGGGCAGCGGAATTTTCTGACCATCTGACGTTTCTATCGGCTGAAGCGGTAGCGGCACAGTACCCGGCCGTCGCGGCTCCGGCCGGGGCGCTGTGGGTGCGCACGGGCGGGGCGGTGATGGTGCCTTCCTTTGTACAGCGCGTGCTGGATGCGGCGGCCCGGCGGGGGGCAACCGTTATTTCGGGGCAGCACGTCTCGGCCTGGCGCAGCACCGAAACCCACGCCACCGTGACGCTCGACCACGGCGAGGAGCTCCGGGCCGGGCACGTGGTGCTGGCGATGGGATACGGCGGAATAGGCCATCCCGCGCTTGACGCCCTGGAGCTGCGGGGCGTGAAGGGCCAGACCCTCCGCGTGCGTCTCCCTGCTCCCCACACCACCGATCAGCTGCCCCCCGTCGCCGGGTCGGGCTACGCGGTGCCGGTGCCTACCGATGCCGCGCACCGCACCCTCATCCTGGGCAGCTCCTACGAACACCACTTCACCACGCTGGACCCGACCGGAGCGGCCACCCAACAGATTCTCCACAAGACCCAGCGCCTCGTACCGGCCCTCGCCGAGGCCACCATCCGCGGTGCTGTGACCGGCGTGCGGGTCTACGCCGGGCAGCGCAACCTACCCGTCCTTGCGCCTCTCTCCGATGCACCCCGCGTGTGGGCCTTCACCGGCTTGGGCTCGAAGGGGTTGTTGATGGCGCCGCTATTTGCGCGGAAGCTGCGGGACCACCTCCACGACCCTTCCGGTGTGCCCGCAGCCCTGAGACTGAAAGAGCCTTCATAAGGGCGCTTGCACCGTTTGCGCAACGGGCCGGGGACGGCCTGCGGTACTGAGGGGTGGTGGGCTTCCCCCTTCCGGTCCTGGCGGACCACCTTCCCCCAGGGGAAGGCGAGGAAGTGGCGTCGGGCATAGGAATCGGCTCCCCCGGCCCGAGGCAACGAGCGCAACGACTCGTGACCGAAAAGAGCAAACTGTCGTACAGCGCGGGCCGAAGGTCATGCCCGTGGTACTGAGGGTGGTGGGCTTCCCCCTTCCGGTCCTGGCGGACCACCTTCCCCCAGGGGAAGGCGAGGAAGTGGCGTCGGGCATAGGAATCGGCTCCCCCTTGGGGGGAGCTGTCGCGCAGCGACT